>NZ_AP024650.1:1248772-1560965 GCF_019977275.1 Arthrobacter sp. StoSoilB19
GCCGGGGGTGAGGGTCCGGCCGCTGGTGGCGATCTGGAAGAAGATGATCAAGGCCACCAGGGCGAAGATCATGCCGAATTGGCGGGTGTTTCCGCCAAACAGCTTTTTGAGGGCGTTCATGGTGTCAGTCCTTGTGTCCGGAAGGTTCTGGAATGGCCAGTGGGTCAGGCGGCTTTTCGGGGCGCGGCGGAGGTCATCAGTTTCATCAGGCTTTCCTGAGTGGCCTCGTCCTTGTTCAGGACGCCCGTGATGGCGCCTTCGAAGATCGTGTAGATGCGGTCAGACAGTCCCAGGAGTTCGGGGAGCTCCGAGGAGATGACGATGACCCCTTTGCCCTGGTTGGCCAGCTGCTGGATGATGCCGTAAATCTCGTACTTGGCCCCGACGTCGATGCCGCGGGTGGGCTCGTCCAGGATCAACAGGTCGGGGTCGGTGAACATCCACTTGGCGAGCACCACCTTCTGCTGGTTGCCGCCGGAAAGCTTGGCCACGCCTTCCTCCACGGACGGCGTCTTGGTGCGCAGCGACTTGCGGTACTGCTCAGCAACCGTGAACTCCTGGTTGGGGTCCACCACGTAGTTGTGGCTGATCTTTCTCAGGTTGGCCGCAACCGTGGTGGTCTTGATGTCGTCGAGCAGGTTCAGGCCCAGGGACTTCCGGTCCTCGGTGACGTAGCCCAGCCCGGCATCGATGGCCTGCCGGACGTTCTTGAGGGTGACCTCGCGGCCGTCCTTGTAGATGTGGCCGCTGATGAACCTGCCGTAGGACCGGCCGAAGACGGAGCGTGCCAGTTCGGTCCGCCCTGCGCCCATGAGGCCGGCAAACCCGACGATTTCGCCCCGGCGGACAAAGAAGCTGGATCCCTTGCAGACGAGGCGGTCCTGGATGGCCGGGTGGCCCACGGTCCAGTCCTTGACCTCGAAAAACACTTCCCCAATCTTGGGCGTGTGCTCCGGGAACCGGGACTCGAGGGTGCGTCCCACCATGCCCTTGATGATCCGGTCCTCGTCAACCCCGTCTGCCTTGACGTCAAGGGTCTCGATGGACTGGCCGTCACGGATGATGGTGATGGAGTCGGCGATCTGCTCGATCTCGTTGAGCTTGTGGGAAATGATGATTGAGGTAATGCCCTTGGCCTTCAGGCCCAGCATCAGGTCCAGCAGGTGCTGTGAGTCCGACTCGTTCAGGGCGGCTGTCGGCTCGTCCAGGATAAGGATCTTCACGGACTTGTTCAGGGCCTTGGCGATCTCCACCAGCTGCTGCTTGCCGACGCCGATTTCCTTGATGGGGGTGTCGGGGTCATCACGCAGGCCCACGCGCGCCAGGAGGTCCAGGGACCGCAGCCGGGCTTCAGCCCAGTCGATCACCCCGCGCTTGGTGGGTTCGTTGCCCAGAAAGATGTTTTCCATGATGGACAGCTCGGGGATCAGCGCGAGTTCCTGGTGGATGATCACGATGCCGGCGTGTTCGCTGGCCCTGATGTCCCGGAAGTGCTGAACCTGCCCCTGGTAGACGATGTCGCCGTCGTAGCTTCCGTACGGGTAAACGCCGGACAGGACCTTCATGAGGGTGGACTTGCCGGCGCCGTTTTCGCCGCAGATGGCGTGGATCTCGCCGGCCTTAACCCGGAGGCTCACGTTCGACAAGGCTTTAACGCCGGGGAATTCCTTGGTGATGGACCGCATCTCGAGAATGATCGGATCCGTATGCGTGGTCTGGGACGTCATGAACCCTAACCCTCCAATGCAATGACTTCTTTGTCCGGCCGGCAAAGCGCAGGGCCGTCTGAACCAAAAGTAAACTGGATCACAGCTGTTGTCGTCAAGTCTTTAACGCAATTGCTGGGTAACGATGTGGTCTACGGCTTGCGGATTCCGGCGTGCTGGAAGACCAGGGCGGCCGCGCCGAGGGCCTCTGCCCGGTCGCCCAGGGAGGACATGGTGAGGGTGGTGGTCTCCCCGATGACCGGCACCGCATGCCGGATCAGCCCCCTCCTGATTGGGTCCAGGAGGATGTCCCCCAGGCCTGCCAGCGGCCCGCCCACCACGATCACCTCGGGGTTTATCAGGTTTGCAACATTGCCCAGTGCCCGGCCCACCGCCAGTCCCGCGTCGTCCACCACACGCAGGGTGGCGGAGTCCCTGTTCAGGGCCTTGCGGACAATATCCGCCGGCGTCAACGGCCGGTCCTCGCCCCGGCTGAGGAGCTCAATCATAGTGGTGGTGGATGCTATGGTTTCGAGGCATCCGCGGTTGCCGCAGCGGCACACCAGGCCCTGTTCGTGGATGGTGGCATGGCCTATTTCGCCGGTGATTCCAACGTTGCCGTAGTAAGGCGAACCGTTGAGGATCAAGCCGGCGCCGATGCCGGAACCGATCTTCAGGAACATCAGGTTGCTGACGCCGGAGTGCTGCCCCCAGGTCACCTCGGACCATGCGCCCAGATTGGCGTCGTTGTCAACGAACACGGGGATTCTCAACGTTTCCTCCAGGTGCTGAAGGATGTTGATGCCCACCCATTCGGGAAGGATGGCCCCTTGGGCTACGGTCCCGGTCCGCCGGTCAATGGGGCCCGGAATACCGACGCCGGCGCCCACCACGGAGGTGCGTTCCACCCCGCTTTCCCGGAGTAGTTTCTCCAGTAGTTCCACCGCTGCATGGATGCCCTCATCCGCCTGGTGGCCCAGCGGGAGCAGCACTGATTCTTCAGCGATGACGTGGTAGCTGAGCGAGGCCAGGACCACCCGCAGGTGCCGCCGGCCGAAGTCGATGCCGACCGCCACGGCGCCGTTGCTGTTCAGTCGCACATTCAGCGCCCGGCGCCCTGAACTGGTTATCGGCTCTGTGGATGCCAGGCCGGAGTCAAGCATGATTTTGACGATGTTCGAGACGGTGGCGGTGGAGAGCCCCGTCTGCCGGGCGAGCTCCGCCTGCGTGGACGGGCCGCCCATGAGTGCCTCAATAATCCGCTGCTGGTTCAGTTGCCGCAGGGCGGACTGGGACCCTGGATTCTTGGGCTTGCTCCTCGTTGAGCGCGTGGTTGCGGACATGCTAAGAAGATTGCCCTATCGCTGCTCTTGTAGTCAAGAAGTTAACGCATGGCCTGTACGGGCATGCGGGAAATCGGCTGTCATGAGTACCCTCCGCGGCTTCTGTGCATTCCGTCCCGGCGCGCGGGCGCCCGGGTCCAAACGACCCACAATCCTCCGCTGGCGGCTGGTTAGGCTGGAACGAGAGATCAGTCGGGCCCAGCCATTTCAGATGGACGGGGATACAGAAGGTGGTAACGATGCTGCTGTCCGTCCTGCAGGCGAACGCCGTGGTCCTGGACGTCGAGGCCAATCTTCGGACCATCGACGACGCCGCCACCCGGGCTGCCCGTGCCGGTGCCCACCTGCTCCTGACGCCGGAGCTTTTCCCCGTGGGCTACGCCCCGCTGCGGGTGCGCGGCGACCTGGACCCGGCAACCCTTCCCGCTATCCGCGAACGGCTGGCTGATATCGCCCGCCGTAACAGGATTGCCCTTGTCTACAGCCTGCCCGCCGAAGCGGCTGGGGACGGTGCGGGCGCTGGGGTCGCCGGCAGCCCCGCGTGGCACATTACAGCGACCCTGGTTGATGCCACGGGCACCGAACTCCTCAGGTATGCCAAGGTGCATCTGTTCGGCAATGAGGAACGCAAGGCGTTCGTGGCAGCCGCGCAACCTCCCGCCGTCGTGGATTTCGAGGGTGTCCGCACCTCCCTGCTGATCTGCTACGACATCGAGTTCCCCGAGGCCGCCCGGGCAGCGGCGGCCCGCGGCGCGGAACTGCTCCTGGTCCCCACTGCCCTGTCGGCCGGTTACGACGCCGTGCCCCGGGTACTCATCCGGGCGCGGGCGCTGGAAAGCCAACTTCATGTTGCCTATGCCAACCACTGTGGGGTCGAGGACGCCTACACTTTCGGCGGCGGAAGCGTGGTGGCGGGACCCGACGGCAGGCTCCTCGCCGAAGCAGCGGACACCCCTGCAGTGCTTTTCGCGGAGATAGGCCCTGATGCGGTGCGCGCAGCCAGGGACGAGGTGCCGTACCTGCGGGAACGCCGGCCGGAGCTTTACCGGGAGTGGGAGGCCGGCCTGGCGCGGGAAGCAGGCCAGCAGGGCGGATGACCGCCTTCAGGCGCCGTTTCCCGCCGCCCCGCCGGTCAGCCCTTCGGTGTACTGCAGCGCAATCCAGAGCTCAGCCCGCACCTGCGCCTGGTTGAGGTCCATCCCCAGCAGGTCGGCAATGACGCCGATCTGCCGCCGCACGCTGTTGCGGTGCAGCCCCAGCAGCTTGGCGGAACCATCCCAGCTGCCGTTTTCGCCAAGCCAGCCACGCAGGACGGCCAGCAGCGGATCGCGCCGGTCCGGTTCGAGCGCCAGGACAGGATGCAGGAGCCGCTCGGCCAGCAAGGTTCCGGCCTCACGGCCCAGCAGGCCCGTGACCGACCAGGACACCTCGTCGGCCCGCAGGCTCTGTCCACTTCGCTGGACCCGGCTGCGCAGGGACGTGGCCCGTTGGTACGCGGCGGGAAGGCTGGTCAGCTCGGTGGGTTCGCCGATCACCAGGCGCCAGCCGAGCCTCTCGACGTCGGCAAGCAGCGCGTCGTCCACCTTGAGCCGGGTCAGCGCGGCGAACCCGTAGTCGGTGATCTCCACCAGCTTGGTGTCGAACATGCGCCGCCACTGCAGCAGTTCCCTGACGGGGCTGTCTCCCGCCGGCCACTCCGGGGCATCCACCTTGACGCCTTGAAGCACGCGGATGGGCGCGGACCGGGTGGAAGACAGGCTCTGCGCCAGCAGGTCCTTGAGCCCGTTGACGTGCTTGCTCCCGCCGGTGGTGAGGCTCTCGGGGTGCAGCAGGACGGCGGTGGCCAGCTGGCTGGGGGCGAGCGAGCCACTGGTTCGCTGCCGGACCAGCAGCTCCAGCAGTCCGACGGCGGACTGGACCACGTTGTTCTGGGCGGGGGTCAGCGGATCGTCCGAGCCCAGGATCAGGGCACCGAGGTTGGCGTCCCTGGTGCTCCGCAGCGGATGGCCCACCACCAGCGCCGAGCCGGGCTGGTCAAAGCCGTCCATTTCCACCCGGGGGCCACGGCCGGACAGCAGCCGTTCCAGCATGGGTTCCAGCAGGGAAAGTTCGACGGCGGTGCTGCCGCCGGCGCTGGTGCCCCGGGCCCGGACCCGGCCGTCCGCTCCCACCATCACGGCCCACACGGGCACGCGCTGGACCAGCGCAGCCAGCAGTTCGTGCTCCGGTTTGGGGGAGAGGACGGCGCGCATGAGCTGCCGGTTGGTCTCTGCCAGCTGCCGGAAGACCCTGGCGTTGTCGGTTTCCAGGAGCTGGGAAAACTGCAGGCCGATCGCCGCGAAGGGAAGCGACTCGGGCACCTCGAACAAGGTGAGGTTGTGCCGCCGGCACGCGTCGAGGACCACCTCCGGGACGGCGTCGAAGTACGGCCTGATCCCGAAGCCCAGGGCCGCCACCTTGGCCTCCACCAGCCGGCGGACATAGGCGTCCACGCTGGCGGGTGATCCCCCGTCACCAAGGAAGGGGAGGCCGGCGGTGAGCAGGAATTCCCCCTCCGGAAGGTAGGGCGTGGGGTCCTCCAGCTCACTGGGCTCAACCCACCGCAGCAGCCGGCCGCCGCTGCCGCCGTCGTGAAGCACTGTCAACAGCGGCGGCAGCTGGTCGAGGAACTGCTGGAGGGTGACGAAGCTCAGCCGTCCTGACGTGGCCGGCTCAGCCGACATCATGTGCATTAAGTCTCATGATGGATCACTATAAGTCATTTTGCACCGCGCTGAGAGTTGGCTCACATGCCAACCTTGGGAAGGGGAAACCGACAACTACTCTGAAGGGACGTCAACGGTGACTGTGCCTGTGACCACCGAACAAACTCTTGTGCCAAGCGGCGTGCGGCCCAGCCTCCGGACACAGCTGCTGCGCCGTAAACCGATCGGCCAGATGGTAAGCGAGGCCGGAACAGGCCAGGACGGCACTGGACTGGTTCGCAGTTTCGGCATCCTCCACCTGACCATGATCAGCGTGGGCGCCACCCTGGGGACCGGCATCCTGGTGATCCTTGGCGAGTCGGTTCCGTTGGCAGGCCCGGCCATCTGGATCTCTTTCGTCATCGCCGGCCTGGCCGCGCTGCTCTCCGCGGTGTCCTACGCCGAAATGGCAGGCCTGGTCCCCGTCGCGGGCTCCAGCTACTCCTACTCCTACGCCACCATGGGCGAGGGAATGGCCTGGATCTGCGGGTGGTGCCTTGTCCTTGAATACGCCGTCTCCGTCGCTGCCGTAGCTGTGGGGGCAGGGCAGTACGTCAACGAGGCGCTGGCAGCGTTCGGCCAGGTGCTGCCCGATGCCATGTCGCAGCCGCCCGGGGACGGCGGACTGGTGAACATCCCAGCGGTGGCCATCGTGGTGCTGGCCATGGTCCTGCTGGTCCGCGGCGCCCGTGAAAGCGCCTGGATCAACACCGCCGTCGTCATCATCAAGATCGGCATCCTGCTGTTCTTCTGCGCTGTTGCCTTTACTGCCTTCAACGCCGGCAACTTCGAACCGCTCCTTCCCATGGGTGCCGCAGGTGTGTCCGCGGCCGCTTCCCGGGTGTTCTTTTCCTACATCGGTTTCGACGCGGCATCCACTGCGGGCGAAGAGGCCAGGAACCCCAAACGCGATCTTCCCCGCGCCATCCTGCTGTCCATGGTGATCGTCACCAGCATCTACGTCCTCGTGGCCGTCGCCGCCATCGGTGCCCGGCCCTGGGGCTGGTTCGACGGCACCGAAGCCGCCCTGGTCCAGATCCTGGAGGAGACCACCAACCAGCCGTGGATCGCCTTGGTCTTTTCGGTCGGCGCTGTCCTTGCGATCGCCAGCATCGTGCTCACGGTCCTGTATGGCCAAACCCGCATCCTGCTCTCGATGTCCCGGGACGGCCTGGTGCCCGAGGTCTTTGGACGCGTCTCCGCCCGGACCGGCACCCCGGCCGCGGGAACCCTGATTGTCGGCACCGCCGTCGCACTCACCGCGGGCCTGGTCCCGCTCGGCGCCCTCGCCGATGCCACCAGCATCGGAACCCTGTTCGCCTTCGCGCTGGTCAATGTCGCCGTCATCTACCTGCGGCGCAACCGGCCGGACCTCAAGCGAAGCTTCCGGGTGCCGCTGTATCCCTTGACTCCCGTGCTGGGCACGCTGATGTGCGCCTACCTGATGGCCAACCTTGGAGCCGATACCTGGGTTGTCTTTGGTGCCTGGATGCTGGTGGGGATCGCCATCTACTTCGGCTATGGACGCCGGAACTCGAAGGTAGCGGCTCTCAGTGAGCTCGACTACCGTGAACTGACCGCCAAGGCCCCACGCCAGGAACCTGTGAAAGCAGAACTATCATGACAACCGCAACCGAACTGCCGGCCTTCGACCCCTCCAGCACCTCAGCGGCTCCCGCAGACGCCGCCGGACGGGGCATCGCCGGAAACGCGGCCCCCATCACCATGCTGAACCCCGACTTTCCGTTCAGCTACGACCACTACCTGGCCCACCCCGATGGCCTGGGTTCCGTCCCGCCGGAGCTTTACGGCACGGAAGTTGCCGTCATCGGCGCCGGCCTCTCCGGCTTGGTGACCGCCTATGAACTGATGAAACTGGGACTGCGGCCCGTGGTCTATGAAGCGGACCAGATCGGCGGGCGGCTCCGCACCGCCGCCTTCCCCGCAGCGCCCGGAGTGGTGGCGGACCTGGGCGGGATGCGCTTCCCGGTATCGGGCAAGGCCTTCTACCATTACGTGGACCTGCTGGGCCTGGAGACCCAGGAGTTCCCAAACCCCCTCGCCGAGGCCACGTCCAGCACCGTGATCGAGCTGGCCGGCAAGAAGCACTATGCGGAGAAGCCGGGCGACCTTCCGCCGTTCTTCCGCGAGGTGGCCGACGCCTGGAAGGCCGCGGTCAATGACGGCGCCAAGTTCGTCGAAATGCAGGACGCCATCCGGGCCCGGGACATGGCCCGCATCAAGGACCTCTGGAACGAACTGCTGCCGCTCATGGACGAGCAGACCTTCTACGGCTTCATCGCAGCCAGCGAGTCCTTCAAGAAGGCAGGCTTCGCCCACCGGGAGGCCTTTGGCCAGGTGGGGTTCGGCACCGGCGGCTGGGACACCGACTTCCCCAACTCCATACTTGAAATCCTTCGCGTGGTCTACACCGACGCGGACGACCAGCACCGGCTGATCCGCGGGGGAGCACAGCGCCTGCCCGAGGCACTCTGGCAGCACGCGCCGTCGGACATGGTGCACTGGCCCGCCGGCACCTCCCTTTCCTCGCTGCACTCCGGATCGCCCCGCGGTGCCGTGGGAAGGATCAGCCGCGACCCGGACGGGAACCTGCGGATCCGTGAACGCTGGGGCCGCGAGGCCAGCTACCCGGCGGTGGTGACCACCTGCCAGTCCTGGCTGCTGTCCACCCGGATCCACACGGAGGAGGCCTTGTTCCCGGCCGAGCTGTGGACCGCGATGGAGCGCTCGCACTACATGCAGTCCTCCAAGACGTTCGTCATGGTGGACCGGCCGTTCTGGAAGGACATCGACCCGGACACCGGCAACGAGGTCCTGTCCATGACGCTGACCGACAGGCTGAACCGCGCCACCTACCTGCTGGACAACGGCCCGGACCAGCCCGCCGTCATCCTGCTCTCCTACACCTGGAACGACGACGCGCTGAAGTGGCTGGCCCTTGACGCCGACGAACGCGTGGAACTGATGCTGCACTCGCTCGAACAGATCTACCCCGGAGTGGACATCGCAGGGCACATCGTGGGCCAGCCCATCACCGTGTCCTGGGAGGCGGACCCCAACTTCATGGGTGCCTTCAAAGCCAACCTCCCCGGCCACTACCGCTACCAGCAGAGGCTGTTCGCCCACTTCAAGCAGGACAAACTGCCGGAGTCCCAGCGCGGCATCTTCCTGGCCGGCGACGACGTCTCCTTCACCGCCGGCTGGGCGGAAGGCGCCGTCACCACGGGGCTGAACGCGGTGTGGGGCGTGGTGAAGCACCTGGGCGGGTCCTCCGCGCCGGGCAACCCCGGCCCGGGCGACCTGCTGGACGAGTTCGGGCCCATCAGCCTGGACTGATGCAGGCCGGACTGGGTCAGGCGTGGAGCTCGCGGTGTTTCGCCGCGAGTTCCACGTAGCGCGCCGCATTGGCGCGGACGCCGTCGAACTCTTCATCCGTGAGTTCGCGGCGCACCTTGGCGGGCACGCCCGCCACCAGCGACCGGGGCGGAACCACCGTTCCTTCAAGCACGACGGCGCCGGCCGCCACCAGCGAGCCGGCGCCGATCACGGCGCCGTTGAGGACGGTGGCGCCCATGCCGATCAGGCAGTCGTCCTCCACCGTGCAGCCATGGACGACGGCGGCGTGCCCCACGCTGACCCGTTCGCCCACCGTGCAGGGGAAGCCGGGGTCGGCGTGCAGCACCACGTTGTCCTGCAGGTTGCTGCCGGCACCCACGGTGATGGCCGCGGTGTCGGCGCGGACGGAGACGCCGTAGAAGGCACTGGAATCCGGTCCCAGGCTGGCGTTGCCGATGATCGAGGCCGACGGGGCTACGAACGCTGAGTCATGGACAGCCGGGGAATTTCCGGCGAAAGGGTACAGAGGAGCCATGGCTTCACCCTAAGCCACCCCTGCACCCAACTGAGTAGCAGTAGATGCCGTTTTGAGGCCCCAAAACGGCATCTACTGCTACCTAGTTGAAGACCGCGTCAGTTGAAGACCACTGTTCGGTTGCCGTCCAGGAGCACGCGGTGCTCGGCGTGCCACTGCACGGCCTGGACCAGCGTGCGCCCCTCCACGTCGCGGCCCATCTGCACGAACTGCTCAGGGGTGCGGGCGTGGTCCACCCGGATGACTTCCTGTTCGATGATGGGCCCCTCATCCAGGGCGGCCGTCACATAGTGAGCCGTGGCACCGATCAGCTTCACGCCGCGGGCATGTGCCTGGTGGTACGGCTTGGCGCCCTTGAAGGAGGGCAGGAACGAGTGGTGGATGTTGATGGCCTTGCCGGTCAGCTCGGTGCAGAGTTCATCGGAGAGGATCTGCATGTAGCGGGCCAGCACGGTCAACTCGATATCGTGCTCCGCGATGATGGCGCGAAGTTTGTCCTCCGCCTGCACCTTGGCGTCCTTGGTCACCGGGATGTAGTGGAAGGGGATGCCGTAGAACTCGGCCAGCCCGGCGAGATCCTGGTGGTTGGACACAATGGCGGGAATCTCAATGGGCAGGGTGCCCGAGCGCTGCTGGAACAGCAGGTCGTTGAGGCAGTGGGCAGAAGTGCTGGCCATCACCAGGGTGCGCACCTTGTCGCCAACAGTATTGAGGTTCCACTGCATGGAGAAGGCCTCCGCCACTGGCTCCAGCGCGGCACGGAGCTCCGACTTGGGGGCTGCCGTGGTCACCTCAACGCGCATGAAGAAGTTCCCGGTTGAAGGGCTGCCGTACTGCTGCGAATCCGTGATGTTGCACCCCGCCACCAGCAGCGCTCCGGCTACCGCGTGGACGATTCCGGGACGGTCCGGGCAGGACAGGGTTACAACGTACGCTTGGTTCAGCTGCTCTTCATTCACGCGTAATAGCCTACCCGCGCCGGGGGCGCCGGTTTTGGTAGGCTGGGATGGTCGCAACTGGCGTTGGGTGGCTAACCACCAGGGAGCGGCAATCACGAAGACCACGGATCGTACGCCTGGGCCGAGGGTCATGTTTTGCCGGAAATGGGGCTGCACCCGGGTCAGCGCAGCAGCGCCATGCCGAGCTTTCACGCCCTGTCATCAACGCGGTGCGAAAGTGCGCCACCCGGTAGCCTGACCTAAGCAGTGCCCATATCCCTAGCCAGGAGTTCTCCGTGACTACTACAGCCACCTCAACCACAGCCGTGAGCAACCAGCCGTTGGCTGAGCTCGATCCCGAAATTGCAGCAGTGCTGGACCAGGAGCTCGGCCGCCAGCGCGGCACCCTGGAAATGATTGCCTCCGAAAACTTTGCGCCCCGCGCCGTGATGGAAGCCCAGGGCTCCGTCCTCACCAACAAGTACGCCGAGGGCTACCCGGGCCGCCGCTACTACGGCGGCTGTGAATACGTCGACATCGCAGAGCAGCTGGCCATCGACAGGGTCAAGGCACTGTTCGGCGCCGAATACGCCAACGTCCAGCCGCACTCCGGCGCGCAGGCCAACGCCGCCGCCCTCTCCGCCATGATCACCCCGGGCGACAAGATCCTGGGCCTTTCCCTGGCCCACGGCGGGCACCTGACCCACGGCATGAAGCTGAACTTCTCCGGCAAGCTGTACCAGGTGGCCGCCTACCAGGTTGAGGAAGACACCTTCCGCATCGACATGGACAAGCTCCGCGAGCAGGCCATCGCCGAAAAGCCGCAGGTCATCATCGCCGGCTGGTCCGCCTACCCGCGCCACTTGGACTTCGCTGCCTTCCGCTCCATCGCCGATGAGGTTGGCGCGCTGCTCTGGACCGACATGGCGCACTTCGCCGGACTGGTTGCCGCCGGACTGCACCCGAGCCCGGTGCCGCACTCCGACGTCGTCACCTCCACCGTGCACAAGACCCTGGCCGGTCCGCGCTCGGGCGTGATCCTCGCCAAGGAGCAGTGGGCCAAGAAGCTGAACTCCAGCGTCTTCCCGGGCCAGCAGGGCGGGCCGCTGATGCACGTCATCGCCGCCAAGGCCGTGGCCTTCAAGATTGCCGGCACGCAGGAATTCAAGGAGCGCCAGGAGCGCGTCCTTGAAGGCGCCCGGATCATCGCCGACCGCCTGAACCAGGCCGACGTGTCAGAGGCCGGCGTCTCCGTCCTCACCGGCGGCACGGACGTCCACTTGGTGCTCGTGGACCTTCGCAACTCGCAGCTGGACGGCCAGCAGGCAGAAGACCTGCTGCACTCGGTGGGCATCACCGTCAACCGCAACGCCGTGCCGTTCGACCCCCGCCCGCCGATGGTCACCTCCGGCCTGCGCATCGGCACCCCGGCCCTGGCCACCCGCGGCTTCGGTGCCGCCGAATTCACCGAGGTGGCCGAGATCATCGCCACCGCCCTCAAGGCAGGCACCAGCACCGACGTCGAGGCCCTGCAGGCCCGCGTGGACAAGCTGGCAGCCGACTTCCCGCTCTACCCGCAGCACGAGCAGTGGTAACCGATGGCTGAAACCACAACCGCGCAGATCCTTGACGGCAAGGCTACCGCCGCCGCCATCAAGGCCGAGCTGACCGAACGCGTGGCCGCACTCAAGGCCAAGGGCGTCACGCCCGGCATCGCCACTGTGCTGGTGGGAGCGGACCCCGCCTCGCAGCTGTACGTGTCCATGAAGCACAAGCAGTCCGAGCAGATCGGGATGAACTCCATCCAGCGTGAGCTTCCGGCCGATGCCACGCAGGAACAGGTGGAGGCCCTCATTGACGAACTCAATGCGGACCCGGCCTGCCACGGCTACATTGTGCAGTTGCCGCTGCCCAAGCACCTGGACACGGACGCCATCCTGGAGCGCATCGATCCCGCCAAGGATGCCGACGGCCTGCACCCCACCAACCTTGGCCGGCTGGTGCTGAACGTCAACAACAAGATCACCACGCCGCTGCCGTGCACCCCCCGCGGGGTCATCGAGCTCCTGGAGCGCAACGGATACAGCCTGGCAGGCAAGCACGTTGTGGTGGTGGGGCGCGGCGTCACGATCGGCCGCTCAATCGGCCTGCTGCTCACGCGGCGCGAGGTGAACGCCACCGTGACCCTGACCCATACCGGGACCAGGAACCTGTCAGAACTGCTGCGGCAGGCGGACGTCATCGTGGGCGCGGCCGGTGTGAAGCACATCGTCAAGGCCGCGGACGTAAAGCCGGGCGCAGCGGTGCTGGATGTCGGCGTTACCCGCGAGACCGATCCGGACACCGGCAAGAGCCGCGTCTACGGCGACATCGATCCCGCCGCCGCCGATGTGGCCGGCTGGATTTCGCCGAACCCCGGGGGCGTCGGTCCCATGACCGTGGCGCTGCTGATGACCAACGTGGTGGAGGCCGCCGAACGCGCGGCAGCCAACGCGCACTAGTCCCCGGCACTAAGCGCACGACGGCGGCACGGTACCTTCCGCAGGGAAGGCGCCGTGCCGCCGTCGTCCGTTTCAACGTAACTGCAAGCACACTTCCACCTGCGCCGCGCCTCCACTAGTCTGCACAGGTGCACAACCACGCCCTTACCCCCTCCGGCACGATGACCGGGGGCCCGCCGTCCGGCACCGTCATCTCCGCCGAAAACCTGACCAAGACCTACGGCGACGTGGCCGCCGTGGACGGCATCTCGTTCACCGTGCAAGCGGGGGAGTCCTTCGGCCTCCTGGGGCCCAACGGGGCGGGCAAATCCACCACCATGAAGATGATCGGCGGCGTGACCCGCCGGTCCGCCGGCCGGCTCACCATCATGGGCCTGGACCCGGACACGCACGGACCCGAGGTACGCGCCCACCTGGGCGTGGTTCCGCAGCAGGACAACCTGGACGAGGAACTCCGCGTCCGCGACAACCTCCTGGTCTACGGCCGCTACTTCGGCCTGCCCATGAGCTACCTCAGGCCCAAGGCCGATGAACTGCTGGAGTTCGCACAGCTGACGGACAAAGCGAGATCCAAGGTGGACGCGCTCTCCGGCGGCATGAAACGCCGCCTGACCATCGCCCGTTCCCTGATCAACGAGCCGCAGATCCTGCTGCTGGACGAGCCCACCACGGGCCTGGATCCCCAGGCCCGGCACATCCTGTGGGACCGCCTGTTCCGGCTCAAGGAGCAGGGCGTCACGCTGATCCTCACCACCCATTACATGGATGAGGCCGAGCAGCTCTGCGACCGGCTGATCGTGGTGGACAAGGGCCGGATCATGGCCGAGGGCTCGCCCGCGCAGCTGATCCGCGGGCATTCCACCCGGGAGGTGGTGGAACTGCGGTTTGGTTCCGAGCGGAACGCCGCAATCGCGTCGCGGCTGGAAGGCATCGGGGAACGGCTTGAGGTGCTGCCGGACCGGGTGCTGATGTACGCGCACGACGGCGAGTCAGCCCTTGAGCAGGTGTCGGCCCGCGGCCTGAGGCCGCTGACATCGCTGGTCCGGCGGTCGTCGCTGGAGGATGTGTTCCTTCGGCTCACCGGCAGGAGCCTCATTGACTGATAGGCAGGCGTCCGGGCGGCAGCCGACCGGAGGGCAGGCAGGGGCCGCGCAGCCGGGCGGCCTGCGCGCGCATGCGCCGGCGGTTTCGGCGGCAAGGGCGCGGCGCTGGGGCTCCTTCTACTATGCCGAGCAGGTGCTCCGGGTGATGAAGGGTTACAGCTGGTCCATCCTGATGTACAGCGTGGGCCAACCGGTGGCGTACCTCTTCGCCATGGGGGTGGGACTGGCCACCCTGGTGGATACCGGCAACGCGACCTTTGGCGGCGTGTCCTACCTCGCCTTTATCGCCCCGGCGCTGCTGGTGTCCGCCGCCGTGATGACGGCAGCCAACGAGTTCACTTTTCCCGTCATGGCAGGGTTCAAATGGCGCCGGGTCTACTACGGCCCGCACGCGTCGCCGCTGACGCCGCAGCAGATCGCCGCCGGGCAGGTCATGGCCGTGACGCTGCGCCTGGTGCTGCAGTCGGCCATCTACTTCGCGGCCGTGGCACTGTTCGGTGCCTCGCCGTCGGGCTGGGGCTGGGCCGGGATACTGGTGGCCACCCTGACAGGGCTGGCCTTCGGGCTGCCGCTGATGGCATATTCCGCATCGATCACCGAAGACAAGGGGCAGTTCGCACTGGTGATGCGGTTCATCGTGATGCCGCTCTTCCTGTTCTCCGGGACGTTCTTCCCGCTGGACAACCTGCCGTTGGCGGTCCGCTGGGTGGGCTGGATTTCGCCCATCTGGCATGGCACCGAACTGGGCCGGGTGCTCAGCTTCGGATACCGCGAACCGGCGATCCTCAGCGTGCTCCATGCGGCCGTCCTGGCGGGGTTGGCAGTCACCGGCTGGGTCCTGACGCGGCGCCGGTTTGCCCTGAGGATGGGCCAGTGAGCACATTTTCCGGTCCCGCCGGCGCCTCCCGGAGCGCCGCGGAGCAAGCCCGCAGCCGCACTTTCGGGCCTCTTTATTCAGGCAATGCCAGGGCAGTCATTGCCCGTGGGCTGATGGCCACACGGAGCACCAACTGGCTGGTGATGCTGTCCGGGTTCTTTGAGCCGGTGCTGTTCCTCCTTTCCATGGGGGTGGGACTGGGCGCCATCGTTGGCAGCGTCCAGGGACCCAACGGAACCACCATCAGCTATGCGGCCTACATCGCACCGGCACTGCTGGCCGTCTCCGCGATGAACGGCGCCGTCTATGACTCCACCTGGAACGTCTTCTTCAAGATGAACTTCGCCAAGCTCTACCAGGGCATGCTGTATACGTCCCTGGGCCCGCTGGACGTGGCGCATGGCGAGATCTTCCTGGCCCTGCTGCGGGGGATGCTCTACGCCACCGGCTTCACTGCGGTCATGGGCATCATGGGACTGATCACCACGCCCTGGGCACTGCTGATGATCCCCGCCTCGGTGCTGATCGCCTTTGGGTTCGCCAGCCTGGGCATGGGCATCACCAGCTTCCTCAAGACCTTCCAGCAGATGGACTGGATCAACTTCATCCTGCTGCCCATGTTCCTGTTCAGCGCCACGTTCTACCCGCTCAGCGTCTACCCACAGCCCATCCAGTGGTTCATCCAGACCATGCCGCTCTGGCACGGGGTGGAACTGCTGCGGCAGATCAGTGTGGGCACTTTTACGGCTGCCACGCCACTGCATGTTGGCTACTACCTGGTGATGACCGCCGTCGGGATGCTGCTGACCACGCTGCGCCTGCGGAGTTTGTTCCTGAAATAGCCTGCCCGGCGAGCTGCCCTGTTCGCCGGGGGTGGAAGGCGGCGGGAGCACAGTCCGCCGTTTGAGACAATGGCTGCATGCGAACATTGGGCAGCTCCTCGTCATCTTCCAAACCCGCCCGGGGCGGTTTTTCCATGTTCCGGATCAGCGGGCCGGGCCTGATGGTCCTGGTGACGGCGTTCATTGTGGCCGTGATCTTCGCCGCAAACCAGAACGACGTGGTGGGCTGGGTTGTCGCCATCATCGCCGCCTTCTGGCTGGCACTGGCTGCGTTTGTGGTCTTCAGCATCCAGCGGGCCGCCAGGAAAGCGGGCGCAAAGCTGTCCGAAGCCCAGAGCGCCTTCAACACCGTCACCGGCCGCGTACCGGCCCGCACCTCCGCCGACCACGGCGGCACCCGGGTGGTCTACGAACGTTCCGAGGCAGACGAGGTGCGCGACCTGAAGCTGGACCATTCCTTCAAGATCGTCCAGGTGCAGGTCCGCGTGGTGGAGGAGGAGCGGGCCAAGGGCGCCGCCGCCAACCAGGACACGATCAACCGCGCCCTTGAAACCATCGAAATCACAGCCACCAACGCCCGGGACATGATCAAGTCCTCCGGCGGCAGCGGGGAGCCGGTGACCGGAACCATCATCGACTAGAGTGGAGCGGGTGAGCTCGGCATTGAACAAGGACCACCTTCGCATCGCATCCGTCAACGTAAACGGCCTCCGGGCTGCCTACAAGAACGGAATGGCGGCCTGGCTTGAGCCGCGGGAAGTGGACATCCTCTGCCTGCAGGAGGTCCGAGCCCCTGACGCCGTCGTCCGGCAACTGCTGGGGGAGGACTGGCATATCCTGCACGCGGAAGCGGAAGCAAAAGGCCGTGCCGGCGTCGCCATTGCCTCCCGCCAGGAGCCCCTGGCCACCAGGAACGGCATCGGTGACGACTACTTCGCCACCGCCGGGCGCTGGGTTGAAGCCGACTTCCGCGTCCCCGACGCCGCAGGGAACCCCGTGCAGCTCACGGTTGCCAGCGCCTATGTGCATTCCGGTGAAGTGGGGACGCCCAAGCAGGATGACAAGTTCCGCTTCCTGGACGTCATGACCACCCGCCTGCCGGAACTGACCAAGCACAGCGACCACGCCCTGGTGGTGGGCGACCTCAACGTGGCGCACACCCCCCGTGACATCAGGAACTCCAAGGGCAACCTCAAGAAGGCCGGGCACCTGCCGGAGGAACGTGCCTACTTCGACCGGTTCTTCGGTGAGGAGATCGGCTGGCATGACGTCCACCGGACCCTGGCCGGGGATGTCGACGGGCCCTACACATGGTGGTCCTGGCGCGGCAAGGCATTCGACAACGACACCGGCTGGCGCATCGACTACCACATGGCCACCCCCGAACTGGCGGCCTCCGCCATTTCGGCTGTCGTGGACCGTGCAGCCTCCTGGGACACCCGCTTCTCCGATCACGCCCCGCTGGTAGTGGATTACCAGCTCTAAGCCCGAAAGTTTTCCATGACCAGCCAGACTTCCTCCACTGCCAAGAAGCGCATCCTTTCCGGTGCCAAGCCCACCGCCGACTCCCTGCACCTGGGCAACTACATCGGTGCCGTGCGCAACTGGGTGGACATGCAGGCGGAGTACGACGCCGTCTTTTTCATCCCGGACCTGCACGCCATCACAGTGGACTTCGACCCCGCCGAGCTGGCCAAGCGGACCCGCATTGTGGCTGCCCAGTACATCGCGGCCGGCATCGACCCGGACAAGAGCATCTTCTTCGTCCAGTCCCATGTTCCCGAGCATGCGCAGCTTGCGTGGGCGCTGAACTGCATTACCGGGTTTGGCGAGGCTTCCCGGATGACCCAGTTCAAGGACAAAACCCAGAAGTCCGGCGCGGACTCCGCAACACTGGGCCTGTTCGCCTACCCCACCCTGATGGCCGCGGACATTCTCCTGTACCAGAGCGACCTCGTGCCCGTCGGCGAGGACCAGCGGCAGCACCTGGAACTGACGCGGAACCTGGCGCAGCGTTTCAATACCCGGTTCGGCCACACCTTCACGGTTCCGGAGGCCACGATCGTCAAGGAAAGCGCCAAGATCTACGACCTCCAGAATCCCAGCGCCAAGATGTCCAAGACGGGGGAGTCGCCCAACGGTGCCATCCAGCTGCTGGAGGATCCCAAGATCGCAGCCAAGCGCATCAAGTCGGCAGTGACCGACGCCGGCACGGACATCCGCTTCGACCCTGAGGAAAAGCCCGGCGTGTCCAACCTGCTGACCATCTACTCCTCGCTGACGGGCAAGTCCGTGGCGGAGCTTGAAGCCGAGTACCAG
The DNA here is from genome assembly GCF_019977275.1 of Arthrobacter sp. StoSoilB19. NCBI lineage: Bacteria > Bacillati > Actinomycetota > Actinomycetes > Micrococcales > Micrococcaceae > Arthrobacter > Arthrobacter sp. StoSoilB19. Next base: position 1,267,038 of record NZ_AP024650.1, read on the forward strand.
GGCAAGATGTACGGCCACCTCAAGGTTGACCTCGCCGAAGTTGTGGTGGACTTCATCACCCCGCTGCGCAACCGGACCAATGAGCTGATGGCAGATCCCGCCGAGCTTGACCGGCTGCTGGCCCTTGGCGCTGAGCGGGCCCGCGAGATCGCCTCCGTCACCCTGGCCCAGGTCTACGAGCGCATGGGCTTCCTGCCGTCCCTCAGCCTCGCGGGAGTCCGCTAGCGCCATGTCTTCGGGAAAAGTCACCGCCAGGGGAGGTGCCTGCTCTGCCGGCCAGGTGGAGCAGACCCTGGCTGACCGCTTGGGAGACCAGCCAGGCCGGAATGCGGCGGCGAACCATGAGGTGGCCCGCAGCGAAGAGGTCAGCGTGGGCGTCATCCTGGGCTTTCCAGCAGACATCGCCGAAGAGCTGCAGCGCTGGCGGGCGTCGTTCGGTGACCCGCTGGCGGACGTGGTACCGGCCCACATTACGCTGGTCACCACCACCCCCACCCAGGACTGGGAAGCGACCCTCCGGCATGTCCGCGAAGTGGCCCGCTGCCAGAGCCCGTTCATGGTGACCATCGCCGGGACCGGAACTTTCCGGCCCGTTTCCCCCGTAGTCTTCATCAATGTGGAGGACGGGTTCGAGCACTGCGTGGACCTGCACCGCAAGCTCCAGCAGGGCCCACTCCACCGTGAACTGCCCTTTGCCTACCATCCGCACGTCACCATCGCCCACGATGTCGCCCCGGAAAGCCTTGACGAGGCCGAAACGGTGCTGAAGAACTACAAGGCCACCTTCCCTGTGGTTAGCATGGGACTCTACGAGCACGATGCCGACGGCATCTGGCAGCTACGGGAAGAGCTGGATTTTGGGACCGAAACTGACAACAACGCCGGCACCCGGTTCACGGACGCTGCCGCGGACACCCCAACCGACGCAGGGTAACCAGCAGCCGCTGCCCACCGAGCAGGCCAGGCTGAAGCTGGAGGTCATCCAAAAGCGGATGGAATGGAATCGGGCGCGCAGGTCCGGCAAAAAATTCGGTGCCCTGATGGCCTTGGTTCAGTGGCTCACCGCCCGCCTGAACGTCCTGCGCCCCATGCGCGCCTTCCGGCACTACACCCTCCACTACGGGCCGCTGATGAGCGCCGGCATTGGCTTCAACATGTTTTTCTCCGTCACAGGCCTGCTGGCCACCGGCTTCTCCATCGCCGGGCTGGTCCTCAGCGGCCAGCCGGCGCTGCTGGACACCGTTATCGGCAGCGTGGCCGCCAGCGCACCGGGCCTACTGAAAGTCAACGGCGGACCGGGGCTGGTGGACCCCAAGGACATGTTGGATCCCAACGGCCTCGGCTGGACCGCGGTCATCGGTGCGCTGGTAACGGTGGTCACATCACTCGGTTGGATCAACGGCCTCCGGGACGGCCTGCGCGGCGTCCTGCAGCTGCCGCCGCTGATCGTCAATCCCATCGTGATGAAGCTGCGCGACGCCGGAACCCTGCTGCTGCTGGGCGTGGCCCTGGTGATCAGCGGCGGTGCATCGCTGGTGTTCGGCACGCTGGCGGGTTGGGTAGCGGACTTCCTGCACCTCAGCGACGCCTTGGCCGGCCCGCTGACCACCTCCGTCAAAATCGTCGTCCCGCTGGTCCTGAACTGGGTCACGGCGCTGATCATGTTCCGGCTGGCCGCGGGGCTCAAGCTGTCCCGCCAGGCACTGGTCGAGGGCACCGGCCTGGCAGCCGTGGGCACCACCATACTGCAGATCTTCAGCACTGAACTTCTTGGCGGGGCCAGCCGCAATCCCATCCTGGCGCCGTTTGCCATCATCATCGGCCTGCTCATCTGGTTCAACCTCGTCAGCCAGGTCTACCTTGTCTCGGCAGGATGGGCGGCCGTCCGTGAAGCGGACCTGGAGTCGGACGCTCCTCCGCGCAAGACGATACTCGGCGCACGCCGAACCACGCCCCAAACATGACGCGCGCCCGGCCGTAGAATTGTCCGGCCCTCCAGCACAGCGACGTCAGGGGGCCGGCACCAGACCTTCCCACGCAACGGTCCAGCCGGGCGGAAAGCCCGGAGCGTGGCGGTCCGGGCCGTGGTCCCAGCCGGCAGCCATCAGCGCGGCCGCGGCAAGGAGCCCCCCGTTGCCTGGAAGGTACAACGGCAAGGAGTCCGTCTGCCGGTTGTGACCGTTCGTCAGGACTGTGTTCTTACCGGCCTCCTGCAGGAGCGCGTCGACGGCGTACTCCGGGTCCCCGAGCCGGGCAGCGGTCATCGCCATCACCGGGTAGTCCCACCCCCATGTGGTGGTCCAGTCCCAGTCGGCCAGGACATCCTCAAGGGTGGCCCGCATGACTGCCTCATCGATCAGGTCTGTCAGCGGCAGGACGCCCAGTGCGCAGAGCATCGAGGGATGGTCCGTCCTGATGGTGAAGGGCTCCACGTCCATTGCCGCATAGACGCCGTCGACTACGCGCGGGCGCACCAGCCCGTCAGCAACCTCCTGCCAGCATGCAACGGGCTCGAGGCCCAACCGTTCCCGCCAGGCGGCGGCAGTCCTGAGGCCCCACTGCCAGTAAGCGAGTTCGAACGTCGGGTTTTTGATCTTCGCCCGCATGGACCCATAGCTCTCCTGTGCGGGTATGAGCGGCGGCCCAAGTTCGAAACCCCTCGGGGTGCGATGGGCGAAGCCCGCCATGAACGCGGCGGTTTCGAACACGATGTCAGCGAACTCCTCCAGCACGTCAGGGCCCGGATTGGCCCGGTACAGCAGCTCGGCCAAATGGATGGGATGCGGCTGCTGCCAAATCAGGAACGTCCCGATCGGGCTGGGGCTCTCCCTGCCGTCCGGGCCTACCTGCTTGGGCCAGCGGGCGCCGTCGAAGCCCTGCGCCCTGGCGGTTTCCCGCGACGTTTCCAGCACCGTTGAGTACCAGCGCAGGGAGGGGAGGAGGAGCTCCGTTCGGTTCCAGTGCGCAAAATGGGCGGCGTGCCACCAATGCATCTCCAGGTGGAAGCGGCCGCGCCACGAGCTGCACACCAGGCCTGTTTCCTGCGGCGGCAGCGATCCGGAGCAGTTGACGGCCGTCAGGTACTGGGAGAGGATAATCCGGCGTTCGAGTTCCCTGGCCCGTGGGTCCGGCGTGGCAGCCAGCTCGATGGCACCTCCGGACGACCAGAACCTGGGCCAACGGTCCATGGAGGCGGCTGCAACGTTGCTGCCGGGCTGGTTTGCGCTGGGAACCGACGGCGCCGAAGGGGAAGGCCCGACGGCGGGACCCGCATGGCGGCCAACGCACGCCTTGCCTGCCACTCTGGAAAGGCCCGCACCGCCCCGGGGGATACAGTCCCCGTCCGCGGCGGATATGAACTCAATGGACAGGTCCAGCGCCTCGGTGCTTGAGTGGACATCCGGCCGTATGCGCAGGTGGTGCGCCCCGGTCTGTTCCACGACCAGGCCTTGGCCGGTGATCACCACGCGGTAGCGCGCGTTGTCCAGTTCGCGGTCCACCGTCCAGCTGCTGGCCCCTGCATGGAGTACTGCAGGTTGCGGTCTGTTGAGGATGGTGGTGTGGGCGCCCGGCAGATCCCACCCGGCGCCGTTGTGCCACGCCTCGGAGCCGTACGGGAAGTCGATGCCGATCACCAGGCCGTCACCCAGCGCGGGTGACTCCACCCGAATGCCGAGTTCGTCGCGGTCCGGATGGCAGGCTGTGGTGACCGTGGCCTGGTGGCCGGCGATGGCGAAGGTGCTGGTGACGATGCCCGTCCAAAGATCAAGAATCTGGCTGGCGTGGGAAAGCTCGCTGCTGCTGATGGGCCGGCTGGTTCCGTCCTGCAGCAGCTGGAAACCGATGCGTCCCAGATCCAGGCGGTGCGGGTTTGCCCGCAGCCATGCTTCGGCCGTTGAGGTGCCTGTCTCACGCTCATTGACGATGTCACCCACCATGTCCACGTACGGCACCGGACCACGTGGGGAGTCGTAGAGGACCGTGGAACCTGCCAGGCTGTAACGATCGCCGCCAGGCATGGAGTGCCAGCCCCAGGTGGATTGGGTGCCCAGCAGCGTTCCCGGGGGAAGCGAGTCCTCACGGGGCCCCACGGGGTACTCGGCTGGCAGGCTTTGAAGGCCCGTGAGGTCCATGGTGAAGGCAAACTCCCCGTTGCCCACTGAGACAGGGCTTCGCGGATCAAGACTTTGCTGACGAACGTTGTGCCGCCGGACCAGCGCCTTCCTGTCAATCTGCTTGTGCCGCCGGTGGGACGTGGTCGTGGCCTCCGGCCGTACGGTGCTGGCGTGGCTGTGCACGGTGCGCGCCCTCCTTACAGGTGTGTGGTGACTGATGCCGCGAAATGTCCGGGCATGGCCAGCGCGCCTCCCCGGAAACGCGGCACTGGGGAGAAAGCGGTTTCTGGCGATTCCATCCTTGGCGGGTTCCACAGCGCTGTCAAGGGGCCGTCATGTGAAATCGTGCGCCGAGAACTCCAGGTCGATAACCGGTACGGAAACCATGACGGGATCCTATTGACGGGCTTTGCCCGCCGTTGATACGTTTCACGAAATCGCTTTCTCTCGCTCACCCACCCTTCTCACCAAGGAAGAAGCTTGCCCAATGACGCGCCCTGCTACCGGAACAATCCGTAAATCCCTTGCCGTCCTCTCAGCCGCAGCCCTTCTGGCCGTGACGGCCGGCTGTTCCAGCCCGTCGTCCAACAGGGCCGGGGACGGGCCCGTGGAGATCCGCTTTTCCTGGTGGGGCAATGCCGGCCGGGCCGAGCTGACCAACAAGGCCATTGCTGAGTTTGAGGCCGCCAACCCCAACATCAAGGTCAAGCCGGAATATGGCGACATCAGCGGCTACTTCGACAAGCTCGCAACCCAGATGGCCGCCAACGACGCGCCGGATGTCATCACCATGGGGGGCGCCTACCCCGCCGAATACGCAAACCGCGGCGCGTTGCTGGACCTGACCACGGTGCAGGGCTCACTGGACCTGTCAAGGATCGACCAGGGCGCCCTGGAAAACGGACAGGTCAAGGGCAAACAGTACGGCGTTTCCACCGGCGCCAACGCACTGGCCATTGTGGCCAATCCCGCCGTCTTCGCGGCGGCAGGGGTTCCGCTGCCAGATGACAGCAGCTGGAGCTGGGACGACTTCGCCAGGATTGCCGGTGACATCACCGCCAAGAGCCCCCAGGGCACCTACGGAACTGCAACCGTGCTCACCCATGACTCCCTGGACGCCTTCGCCCGCCAGCGCGGCGAATCCCTGTACACCCAGGACGGACAGCTGGGACTGGGCAAGCAAACGGTGCAGGACTACTTCCACTACTCGCTGAAGCTTAGTGAATCCGGTGCCGCTCCGAGTGCTTCGGAGACGGTGGAGAAGCTCAATGTCAGCACTGAGCAGACCCTCATGGGCATGGGCAAGGCCGCAATGATGCTCACGTGGAGCAATTCACTGACCGCCCTCAGCAAGGCCTCCGGCGCAGACCTGAAACTGCTCAAGCTACCGGGGGAGAAGCCCACCCCGGGGATCTGGCTGCAGTCCTCGCAGTTCTACACCATCTCCGCACGCAGCAAGCACACGGACGCTGCCGCCAAGCTCGTGAACTTCCTGGTCAACAACCCGGCGGCGGCCAGGATCATCCAGAGCGACCGGGGCATCCCTGGCAACTCCGACATGCGCGCCGCCATCCAGGACATGCTCACCCCTCAGGGCAAGGTGGAGGCGGAGTACATCAACCAGATCGGCAAGATGGATTTCGCCCCAACGTACATCGGCCCCACCGGGTCAACCGCCGTCTCGGAGATCACCGCCCGGATCAACACGGACGTCCTTTTCAAGCGGGTCACGCCGGACAAGGCAGCCGAACAGTGGATCAGCGAGAGCAAGGCGGCTATCGGCAAGTAGGGCCGGCCAAACTGGCCGGGGAGGGTCAGGCAGGTGCTGCGTCGAGGTACTGGTCCGCCCAGGCGGCGATGATCCTGGCCGCCCGTGCGGCCTGGCCCTTGCCGGTGAGCAGGTGGTCGCTGCCCTCAAGGGACACGAAGTTCCTCGGATGCCTGGCCGTCTGGAAGATGGTGCTGGCATTCTCGATCCCCACGGTGTTGTCGGTGGGGGAGTGCAGCACCATCAGGGGCTTGTGCAGCTGCTTGATGCAGTCCGTCAGGTCCGCGTTCTCCAGGTCCTCCACGAAGTGCCGGCGGATCTCCACCCGCTTGCCTCCGAGGTCAACTTCGGCGCTGCCCTCGCTCAGGATCCTGTCCAGCGCGGCATCGAAAACGTGGGCCACATGCTTGGGGGAAAAGGGCGCTCCCACGGTGGCAACGGCGTCGAGCTCCGGAATCTCCCGCGCTGCGGCAAGAACCGCGGCGCCGCCGAACGAGTGGCCCACCAGCAGGGAGATCTCCTTGCCCTGACTGCGCATGAACTCCGCGGCCTTCACCGTGTCGGCCACCTTGTGGCTGAACGAGCCGGCGGACCATTCCCCGGCGGAGCCGCCCAGGCCCAGGTTGTCGAAGCGCAGCATGCCGATGCCGCTGTCCGCCAGCGCCTTGCACATCCGCGCTGCGGAGGGGCTGTCCTTGCCCAGCGTGAAACCGTGCGAGAAGACACCCCAGCCCTTGACGGGGCCCTCCGGGACGTCAATGATGCCGGACAGCATCTCGCCGGTGGAACCGGCAAAGGACACTTTTTCGGAGCGGGACAAGGAGGACCCCTTTCTGCTGAAACGACGACGGCGCCCCCACCACGTGTGGTGAGCGACGCCGTCGGCCGTTATATCTGTTGGTGAACGAGCCTAGATCTTGCGGGCCAGGATGGCCTGCTTGACTTCCGCAATGGCCTGCGTGACCTGGATGCCGCGGGGGCATGCCTCGGAGCAGTTGAAGGTGGTGCGGCAGCGCCACACGCCTTCCTTGTCGTTGAGGATCTCCAGGCGCATGTCGCCGGCATCATCACGGGAATCGAAGATGAAGCGGTGTGCGTTGACGATCGCGGCGGGGCCGAAGTACTGACCGTCCGTCCAGAACACGGGGCAGGAGGACGTGCACGCGGCGCAGAGGATGCACTTGGTGGTGTCGTCAAAGCGCTCCCGGTCCTCCGCGGACTGGAGGCGTTCCCGGGTGGGCTCGTGGCCCTTGTTGATCAGGAAGGGGATGACTTCGCGGTACGACTGGAAGAAGGGCTCCATGTCCACGATCAGGTCCTTCTCCACCGGCAGACCCTTGATGGGCTCCACGGTGATGGGCTTGGACGTGTCCAGGTCCTTCAGCAGCGTTTTGCAGGCAAGGCGGTTGCGGCCGTTGATGCGCATGGCGTCAGAGCCGCACACACCGTGGGCGCAGGAGCGGCGGAAGGACAGGGTGCCGTCCATCTCCCACTTCACCTTGTGCAGGGCATCCAGGACACGGTCCGTGCCGTACATGGTCAGGTGGAAATCATCCCAGGTGGCTTCCTCGGAAACCTCCGGGTTGTACCTGCGGACCCGCATGTGGACGTCGAACGTGGGGATTTCCCCGCCCCCGCCAACGCCGGCAGGAAGTTCAACCTTTGAGGCTGGCTCAGCGATTTCAGCGGTCATCTTAGTACTTCCTCACCATCGGCTCGTAGCGGGTAAAGACAACCGGCTTGGTGGCGAGGCGGATACCGGCGATTGACTCCGCCGATCCGTCAGCCGGCGCATGGTCATCCTTGTACGCCATGGAGTGCTTCATGAATTTCTCGTCGTCACGCTCGGGGAAGTCCTCGCGGAAGTGTCCGCCGCGGGATTCCTCACGGTGCAGGGCGGCCACGGTCATGACCTTGGCCAGTTCCAGCAGGAAGCCGAGCTCAACGGCCTCGAGCAGGTCCAGGTTGAAGCGCTTGCCCTTGTCCTGGACATTGATGCGCTTGTACCGCTCCTCGAAGGATGCGATGTCGCGCAGCACCTGGTTCAGGGTGTCCGCCGTACGGAACACCTGCATGTTGGCGTCCATCGTGTCCTGCAGTTCCTTGCGGATCTGCGCCACCTTTTCGTCGCCGGTGCCGTTGCGGGCAATGTCCAGCAGTTCGGTGGTGTAGGCCAGCGGGTTCTCCGGCAGTTCCACGAACTGGGCGGTCTTGGCGTATTCCGCGGCAGCGATGCCGGCACGCTTGCCGAACACGTTGATGTCCAGGAGCGAGTTGGTGCCAAGGCGGTTGGAACCGTGGACGGACACGCAGGCCACCTCGCCGGCGGCGTAGAGCCCGGGGACCACGGTGTCGTTGTCCTGGAGCACTTCGGTTTCGATGTTCGTGGGGATGCCGCCCATCGCGTAGTGCGCGGTGGGGAACACGGGCACCGGCTCGGTGTACGGTTCCACGCCCAGGTAGGTGCGGGCGAACTCGGTGATGTCCGGCAGCTTCGCATCGATGTGCGCCGGCTCCAGGTGGGTCAGGTCCAGGAGGACGTAGTCCTTGTTCGGGCCGCAGCCGCGGCCTTCGCGGACTTCGTTGGCCATGGAGCGGGCCACGATGTCGCGCGGTGCCAGGTCCTTGATGGTGGGGGCGTAGCGCTCCATGAAGCGCTCACCCTCCGAGTTGCGGAGGATGGCACCTTCACCGCGGGCGGCCTCGGACAGCAGGATGCCCAGCCCGGCCAGGCCGGTGGGGTGGAACTGGAAGAACTCCATGTCCTCCAGGGGGATGCCGCGGCGGAAGGCGATGCCCATGCCGTCACCGGTCAGGGTGTGGGCGTTGGACGTGGTCTTGAAGACCTTGCCGGCGCCACCGGAGGCGAACACCACGGACTTGGCCTGGAACACGTGCAGTTCACCGGAGGCGAGATCGTAGGAGACGACGCCGGCCACGCGCTTCTGCTTGTAGGGCGTCCCGTCTTCGCGGACAGCATCCTCTTCGACCGTCAGCAGGTCCAAAACGTAGTACTCGTTGTAGAACTCAACGTTGTGCTTGACGCAGTTTTGGTACAGGGTCTGCAGGATCATGTGGCCGGTGCGGTCCGCGGCGTAGCATGCACGGCGGACCGGAGCCTTGCCGTGGTCGCGGGTGTGGCCACCAAAGCGCCGCTGGTCGATGCGGCCCTCGGGGGTGCGGTTGAAGGGCAGGCCCATCTTTTCCAGGTCCAGCACGGCGTCGATGGCTTCCTTGGCCATGACCTCCGCGGCGTCCTGGTCAACCAGGTAGTCGCCGCCCTTGACGGTGTCGAACGTGTGCCATTCCCAGTTGTCTTCCTCGACATTGGCAAGGGCTGCGCACATGCCACCCTGGGCCGCACCGGTGTGCGAGCGGGTGGGGTAGAGCTTGGTCAGTACTGCTGTGCGCGCGCGCTGACCGGACTCGATCGCGGCGCGCATGCCAGCGCCACCGGCACCGACGATGACGACGTCGTACTTATGGACCTGCATACCAGACGCTCTTTCTCTCAAAATTCGCTATAAAACAACGGGGCGGCTTTGCCTGCTCCGCAAAACAGGGCCCGCGGAAAAGCCCGCGGGCCCGGGGTTGTGCCAGTTCTAGGCAGGGCAGAATCCACCCGGAAGGGCAACGCCGTTCACCACGGGGCACGGGTTGAAGGTGAAGATGACCAGCGTGCCGAGGAGGATGATGACGACGGCGGCCGCGTAGAGGACGGTCTTCAGCCAGCGGCGGGTGGACGTCTTCTCTGCGTAGTCGTTGATGATGGTCCGGACGCCGTTGGTGCCGTGCAGCATTGCCAGCCAAAGCATGGCCAGGTCCCAGAACTGCCAGAACGGGTCTGCCCACTTGCCGGCCACGAAGCCGAAGTCAATGGCGTGGATGCCTTCGCCCACCATGAGGTTCACGAACAGGTGGCCGAAGATGAGGACCACCAGCACTACGCCGGAGAGACGCATGAACAGCCAGGCGATCATCTCGAAGTTGCCCCGTGAGCCGCTGCTGCGGCGGTACTGGGGGGCGATCCGCCCGCTGCGGGGGCTCTCGATCGTTGCAGTCATGGCTTAGTGACCTCCGAGGGCGAGGGACAGGTGGCGGATGGAGAAGGCGACCATGGTCACGACCCAAAGGGCCAGGACTGCCCACAGCATCTGCCGCTGGTACTTTGCGCCCTTCTTCCAGAAGTCGACCGCAATGATCCGCAGGCCGTTGAAGGCGTGGAACACGATCGCGGCAACAAGGCCGGTCTCGCCCAGCGCCATCAGGGGGTTCTTGTAGGCGCCGATCACAGCGGTGTAGGCCTCCGGTGACACACGCACCAAGGAGGTGTCCAGGACGTGGACCAACAAGAAGAAAAAGATCACTACACCGGTAATGCGGTGTCCTACCCAGGACCACATGCCTTCACGGCCGCGGTACAAGGTGCCAGCTGGTTTTGTCGGCACTGATAAACCTCCCTGCAACACAGCGGCGCTGGCATGAGATCCATGCGGGGGGAACGCCTGCTGCGAGAGCACTCGTAGCTCAGGCCTAAATCTAGGCTCCGCTAACAGCTTATTCAATTTCGGAGATTCTTGGTGCCCAGTACTGGAGCGGATTTTCCGGGGAAATGAGACGAACGCCACATCCCTGCAGGCTTTTGGGTACGACGGCGCCGCAAAACGCAGGTCTGATGTGTCGCCAAAGGAGCCGGTTGGGGCCGTTCCGCTAAAGTAGCCGTGATGAGTACAGACAAAGTGACAAGCCCGGCTTCACCCCTTGACCGCTTCATCGCGGTGATTCCGGCAGGCGGAGTGGGGACCCGCCTCTGGCCCCTGTCACGTGCAGCAGCTCCCAAGTTCCTTCACGATCTCACGGGATCGGGCAGCACGTTGCTGCGCGCCACCTATGACCGGCTGCACCCTTTGGCGGGCAACCGGATGCTGGTGGTGACCGGCCGGGCGCACCGCGACGCCGTATGCCGCCAGCTGCCCGAGGTGCAGGACGCCGACCTTGTCCTCGAGTCAGAGCCAAAGGACTCCGCTGCCGCCATCGGCCTTGCGGCGGCGATCCTGCACGAGCGCGATCCCGACACCATCATGGGTTCCTTCGCAGCCGACCAGGTGATCAGCCCGGATGATCTGTTCCAGCAGGCCGTCCGCGAAGCCATCCACACCGCTGCCACCGGCAAGATCGTCACCATCGGCATCAAGCCCACGCACCCGTCCACCGGCTTCGGCTACATCCGCTCCGGCAAGGCCCTGCACATTGAAGGCGCGCCCAGCGCCCACGACGTGGTGGAGTTCGTCGAAAAGCCGGACGAAGTGGTGGCCCAGCAGTACGTGGACAGTGGCGACTACGTGTGGAACGCCGGCATGTTCGTGGCACCGGTGGCGTTGATGCTCAAGCACCTTGAGGCGAACCAGCCCGAACTGTTCCAGGGGCTGCAGGAAATCGCCCGGGCGTGGGACACCCCCCGGCGCGACGAGGTCACGGCACGCATCTGGCCCACCCTGCCGAAGATCGCCATCGACTACGCAGTGGCCGAGCCCGCCGCCGAAGCCGGGGACGTCGCCGTCGTTCCCGGAACTTTCCGCTGGGACGATGTTGGCGACTTCGCCTCCGTTGGCCGCCTCAACAGTGCCAAGGAAGTGGACGACGTCACCGTCCTCGGCGAAGGTGCCCGCGTGTTCACCGAGAACTCAAGCGGCGTTGTGGTTACCGACACCAAGCGCGTGATCGCCCTGATCGGCATCCAGGACGTGGTCATCGTGGATACCCCGGACGCTTTGCTGGTGACCACCATGGCCAATTCCCAGCGCGTCAAGGCTGCCGTCGACGCACTTAAGGCAAGCGGCGACACGGACGTCCTCTGACCCGGAACCTGCCGGCGCCACCGGTGCCGGCAGTCTCCGGAATGTAATGAGGCGTCAGTGAATGGGCACTAAAGCCGGCACCCTCGCTAGAGTGAAACAGTGCGCAACTACACTACTGAAGCCGAGCCCACCGCCCTGGTGGCTCCCTGGCTCGAACCGCTTTTGCCGGAACTGATCGAATTCCGGCGGGACCTGCATGCGCACCCGGAGCTGTCCTTCAAGGAGTTCCGCACCACGGACAAGCTTGCCGAGCGGCTCGAAGCCGCCGGCCTGAGTCCCCGCCGCCTGGAAGGCACCGGGCTGACCGTGGACGTGGGCGAAGGTCCCATCGCCACGGCGCTGCGCGGCGACATTGACGCCCTGCCCATCATCGAGGAGACGGGCCTGCCGTTCGCGTCGAAGAATCACGGCGTCACGCACGCCTGTGGCCATGACGTGCACACCACCACCATGCTGGGCATCGCCCTGGTATTGAACCGGATGCACCAGGAGGCACCCCTTGGGGCCACCGTCCGGATCATCTTCCAGCCTGCCGAGGAAACGATGCCCGGCGGCGCGCACGCCTGCATCGAACAGGGCGTCCTGGAGGGCGTCCCCCGGATCCTGGCCCTGCATTGCGACCCCCGGATTGAGGTGGGCAAGGTGGGAACGCGGATTGGTGCCATTACCTCGGCTTCGGACACCATCCGGATCGAACTCTCCGGCCGTGGCGGCCACACGTCGCGCCCGCACCTCACCGAGGATCTGGTGTTCGCGCTGGCCCAGATCGCCGTGAACGTACCGGCCGTGCTGTCCCGCCGGGTGGACGTCCGCAGCGGCGTCTCCGTGGTGTGGGGCCAGATCACCGCGGGCTCGGCACCCAATGCGATTCCCGGCAGCGGCTACATGGCCGGGACCATGCGCTGCCTGGACCGCGACGCTTGGCACGCTGCCGGCGAACTCCTTGACGAAGTGGTCCACCAGGTGGCCGCACCGTACGGCGTGGACGTCCACCTGGAGCACACCAGGGGGGTGCCGCCGGTGGTGAACTCGGAACACGAGACAGCCATCATCGAAGCTGCCGCCCGGGCCGAAATCGGCGAGAGCGCCGTGGTGCTGACGCCGCAGTCCATGGGCGGCGAGGATTTTGCCTGGTTCCTGGCGGAACTTCCGGGAGCCATGATGCGGCTGGGCACCAAGACGCCGGGCGGTGAGGACTACGACCTCCACCGCGGCGATTACATCCTGGACGAGCGCGCCCTTGGCCTGGGCATCCGGGTCCTCACCGCAGCGGCGCTGCGGACCATCCGGGACCTCGAGCAGGCACCGCTTCCGTAACCTCTTTGGCCGGGGGGGCGCGCCTGGCAGAGCCCGGCCGGAAAGATGCCCTGCCGCCGTCGTTCGCATGCCGACGGCGGCGCAACAGGGGCTGCCCCACCTGCAGTAAGTTGTGCACAACTTAATTGTGGGCTATCGTTTCTGTATGACCGAAGCACCCCGCCTGGACCGGCAAGTCTGTTTTGCCCTGTACTCAGCTTCCCGTGCCGCCACCGCCGTCTACCGGCCCGTGCTGGACCAACTGGGGCTCACCTACCCGCAGTACCTGGTGATGCTGGTCCTGTGGGAAAGCGAACCCCGGGGCGTGAAGGAACTCGGCGGGGAACTTGGCCTCGACTCCGGCACCCTGTCGCCGCTCCTTAAGCGCCTGGAAGCCCTGGGGCTGGTGGAACGGCGGCGGTCCGGCGAGGACGAACGCCGCGTCGCCATCCACCTGACGGATGCCGGGCGGAACCTCAGCGGCGCGGCCAGCGCCATTCCGCAGCGGCTGGCCGATGCCGCAGGACTTTCGCTGGACGAACTCGAACAGCTGCGGACCACCCTGGGCAAGCTCACGGCTGCCCTGCATGAATCGCTGTGAACCCGAATACTGCACCATCCCATCTACAGGACGGATTTTTTCGTGAAGACTCTCTACACCGCCGAGGCGCTGGCCTCGGGCGAAGGGCGCGACGGCGCTGCACGCAGCAACGACGGCAGGCTCGCAGTGGATCTCGCCAGCCCGGTCGAACTCGGCGGCAGCGGCCACGGCACCAACCCCGAACAGCTTTTCGCCGCCGGGTATGCCGCCTGCTTCCATTCCGCACTGCGCCTGGTCGGCCGCAAGGCAGGCGCTGACCTGACGGACTCGGCAGTGGCAGCGAAAATCCACCTGGGGCAGCTGGAGAGCGGAGCCGGCTTCGGGCTGGCCGCCGAACTGGAAATCGCCCTGCCCGCCCTGGACCTCGCCACGGCGGAAGACCTTGTGGCCAAGGCGCACCAGGTCTGCCCCTATTCCAACGCCACCCGCGGCAACATCAACGTCGACCTCAAGATCCTGGAGTACGCAGCATGAGCACAGCCCTTGCAACCACCACCCGCGAAATCCGGTTGGCTTCGCGCCCCGAGGGACGCCCGTCCAATGAGAACTTCGAACTTGCCGAGTCTCCGCTGCCCGCACTCGAAGACGGCCAGATCCTGGTGCGGAACCTCTTCATGTCCGTAGACCCGTACATGCGGGGCAGGATGAATGACGTCAAGTCCTACTCCGCGCCCTTCGCCGTGGGCAAGGCGCTCGACGGCGGGGCGGTGGGCGAGGTGATGGCGTCCCGGTCGTCCGCACACCAGGAGGGCGACGTCGTCGTGCATCCGCTTGGCTGGCGCGAGTATGCGGTGGTCGACGGCGCTTCTGCCACCCCCGCCCGCACTGACCTGGCCCCGGCGTCCGCTTTCCTGGGTGCCCTGGGCATGACCGGGCTGACGGCCTACACCGGTCTGTTGAAGGTTGCCGAATTCAAGCCGGGCGACGCCGTGTTCGTTTCGGGCGCGGCGGGTGCCGTGGGCTCGCTGGTGGGACAGATCGCCAAAGCCATGGGCGCCTCCCGGGTCATCGGCTCGGCTGGCTCGCCCGCCAAGGTGGCCCGGCTCCTGGAGCTCGGTTTCGACGCCGCGTTCGACTACCATGACGGTCCCGTTGTCGGGCAACTGGAAAAGGCGGCCGGCCCGGCCGGCATTGACGTCTACTTCGACAACGTGGGCGGCGAGCACCTCGAGGCAGCCCTGTCGGTCCTCAACGTGGGCGGCCGGGTGGCAATGTGCGGCGCCATCGCGCAGTACAACTCAACCGAACCCACTCCTGCACCCCACAACCTGATGCAGGCTATCGGGAAGCAGCTCACCCTCCGGGGCTTCCTGGTGGGCGGGCAGCGCCAGCACGCGGCGGAGTTTGCGGAGAAAATGGCCGGCTGGCTGGCGGACGGGACCGTGCGCTACGACGAGACCATCGTTGACGGACTGGAGAACGCGCCGCAGGCCTTCATGGACCTCCTGGACGGCGCAAACACCGGGAAAATGCTCGTCCGGCTGTAGCCGCCACCATCACGCACAAGCAGTAGGGACACCGCATCCGCGGTGTCCCTACTGCTTGGTAACAACTTGTAAACAATCTCCCGGCTGGGCTCCTGGCGTGCTATGGGGACGTGGCGCAGGCCACTAAAGTAAGTGCCATCAGTGCGCTCCGGCGCAGTGCTGCGTGCCTTCAGTGAAAACAGAATTTCAGCGCCGAAACGGACACTCATTGAATTCCAGCCCGTAGCGCCACTCGCATCATCCCTGGAGGAAAATTGAAGAAATCACTGCGTGCCAGCTTCAAGCGCGGTTCAATGGCCGGAGTGGCCACCCTCGGTGCGTCCGCGCTTGTGCTCACCGCCTGCGGTGCAGCCCCCGAAGCCGGAAGCACCTCATCCGCAGGTGCCAGCGACTACACGGGCTGCATCGTGTCGGACTCCGGTGGATTCGACGACCAGTCCTTCAACCAGTCCTCCTACGAGGGCCTGAAGAAGACCGAGAAGGACCTTGGCATCAAGGTCAACCAGATCGAGTCGAAGACCAATAACGACTTCGAACCCAACCTGCGGGCAATGGTCACGGCCGGCTGCAACCTGACCATCACGGTGGGCTTCCTGCTCGGCGACGCCACCAAGGCCCAGGCCACCGCCAACCCGGACAAGCACTTCGCCATCATCGACTTTGGCTACGACAAGCCCATCAGCAACGTCAAGCCGATCATCTACGACACCGCGCAGGCGGCCTTCCTCGCCGGCTACCTGGCTGCAGGAACCACCAAGACCGGCACCGTGGCCACCTTCGGCGGCATCAAGATCCCCACCGTGACCATCTTCATGGACGGCTACGCCGACGGCGTGAAGTACTACAACCAGCAGAAGGGCAAGAACGTCAAGCTGCTCGGCTGGAACAAGGATGCCCAGGACGGCAGCTTCACCGGCGACTTCGAAAAGCAGGACGTGGGCAAGCAGCTGACCAAGAACTTCCTGGACCAGGGCGCGGACATCGTCATGCCCGTGGCCGGTCCCGTGGGCAAGGGCGCCGGAGCTGCGCTTAACGAGGCCAAGGCTGCCGGCAAGGACGTCAAGCTGATCTGGGTTGACTCGGACGGCTACCTCACCGCCCCGGACTACAAGGGCATCATGCTCTCCTCTGTCATGAAGCAGATGGGCGAGGCCGTGGAGACCGTTGTCACCGAGGACAAGGACGGCAAGTTCAACAACACCCCGTACGTTGGCACCCTTGCCAACGACGGCGTGCAGCTGGCACCCTTCCACGACCTCGACTCCCAGGTCCCCGCCGACGTGAAGTCCGACCTCGAGAAGATCAAGAAGGACATCGTCGACGGCAAGCTGAAGGTCGAGTCCGCAGCCAGCCCCAAGGCCTGATCCACCACAGGAAGCGCCACCGCCGGTCCGTCACCCACTGGCCGGCCGGTGGCGCTTTTTGCTGGCCGAACGTTTACAGCGCCCGGCCGGCTCCTCCCGGGACTGCAGCCACTAGGCTGGTGCTGCAGCCATATATCCCGTCCGGTCGATCACCGGACGCTTCGAGATTGGTCAGAGTTTTGAAACTTGAACTCAGAGGGATCACCAAACGTTTTGGCACGCTCCTGGCCAACGACCACATAGACGTGGTGGTTGAGCCGGGACAGATCCACTGCCTCCTTGGTGAAAACGGGGCGGGGAAATCCACCCTGATGAATGTGCTCTACGGGCTGTATGAGCCTTCCGAAGGCGAAATCCTCATCGATGACAAGCCCGTCACGTTCCGGGGCCCGGGCGATGCAATGGCGGCCGGGATCGGCATGGTGCACCAGCACTTCATGCTGGTGCCGGTCTTCACCGTGGCAGAGAATGTTGCGCTGGGCGCCGAACCCACCAAGGCGGCCGGGTTCCTCAACCTGGACCAGACCCGGCAGCGCATCAAGGAAATCTCGGACCAATACGGCTTCGATGTGGACCCGGACGCCCTGGTGGAGGACCTGCCGGTGGGCGTGCAGCAACGGGTGGAGATCATCAAGGCACTGGTCCGCAACGCCAAGGTGCTGATCCTGGATGAGCCCACCGCCGTGCTGACTCCGCAGGAGACCGACGAGCTCCTGGATATCATGCGCCAGCTGAAGTCGCGCGGAACCTCCATCGTCTTCATTTCGCACAAGCTCCGCGAGGTCAAGGAAGTCTCGGACACCATCACCGTGATCCGGCGGGGCAAGGTAGTGGGCACGGCCGATCCCGCCGCCTCCACCACCGAACTTGCCTCGATGATGGTGGGCCGTGCCGTAAGCCTGACCCTGGACAAGGCTCCGGCCCAGCCCAAGGACACCACCTTCGAAGTCCGCGACCTCACCGTCATCGCGCCCAACGGCCAGCACGTCGTGGACCATCTCAGCTTCCACATCAAGCGCGGCGAGATCCTGGCCGTTGCCGGCGTCCAGGGCAACGGGCAAACCGAACTCACCGAAGCGATCCTGGGCCTGCAGGAGCGGGTCACCGGTTCCATTGTCCTGGACGGCAAGGAGCTCGTGGGCCGGTCCGTCAAGGAAGTCCTGCAGGCCGGCGTCGGGTTCGTTCCCGAAGACCGCAAGGTGGACGGGCTGGTGGGCACCTTCTCCGTGGCGGAGAACCTGATCCTTGATCTTTATGACAAGCCGCCCTTCGCCAAGGGGATCAGCATGAGCCCTGCGAAAATCATGGAGAATGCCAAGGCGCGCATCGGCGAATTCGATGTCCGCACACCCTCCGCCGCAGCCGCCGCCGGGACCCTGTCCGGCGGCAACCAGCAAAAACTTGTGATGGCCCGCGAACTTTCCCGTCCACTGCGCCTGTTCATCGCCTCCCAGCCCACCCGCGGCGTGGACGTGGGTTCCATCGAGTTCCTGCACCGGCGGATTGTCGCGGAGCGTGACCAAGGGACCCCGGTGATGATCATTTCCACCGAACTGGACGAAGTCATGGAACTGGCGGACCGCATTGCGGTGCTCTACAAAGGCAAGCTGGTGGGCACTGTCCCCGCCGGAACCAGCCGGGACGTCCTTGGCCTCATGATGGCTGGCATCCCGCCGGAAGAACACGCACACACCCCGCAGGCCGGCACCCCGGCCGCCACCTCCAACGCCGAGGGAGCCGACCATGCCTGACCAGCCTTCCCCCAAACACGCAGACGAAAGCCGGCACGTCGACAACGAACAGCCCGGCGCCGGGTCTGCCGCCGGCCAGGATGCTGCGGAGGAATCGGCCGCAGTAGTGGCCGTCGACACCGCCGGCGGGGCGATGCAGCCCTCGGCTGTTCCAGCCACGGCCCAAAGCGGACTGCTTCCCGGCGGCTCCGACACCGTCCTGCGCAGGATCTTCACCGGAAGCGGCATGGTGTCCGTGCTGGCAGTGCTGCTGGCGCTGATCATTGGCGGCATGCTCATCGCGAGCACCGACAAGCAGGTGGCCACCACCGCCGGCTACTTCTTCGCCCGGCCCACCGACATGCTGACGGCCGTATGGAATGCTGCCACGCGCTCCTACATAGCGCTGTTCCAAGGCTCGGTGTTCAACCCCCGCGGCAATGGGCTGGCCGCACAGTTCGCACCCTTCATGGAGACCCTCACCATCGCCACGCCGCTCATCACGGCCGGCCTGGGCGTGGCGCTGGCGTTCCGGGCCGGGCTCTTCAACATCGGCGCCCAGGGGCAGATCATCGTGGCCGGCATCCTGGCGGCCTGGGTGGGCTTCGCCCTGCACCTGCCGTTCGGCCTGCACCTGCTGCTGGTGCTGGTGGCCGGCATCATTGGCGGCGCCCTCTGGGGCGGCCTCGCCGGCCTGCTGAAGGCCCGCACCGGAGCCCACGAAGTCATCCTGACCATTATGTTCAACTACATCGCGCTGTACTTCCTGCGCTACCTGCTGAATACCCCGGCGTTCCAGCGGCCGGGGGAGTCGAACCCCATTTCGCCCATCCTGGATCCCAGCGCTGTCTACCCCCAGATCCTGGGCAGCCAGTACCGGCTGCACCTGGGCTTCATTCTGGCCATCGCGGCCACAGTCCTGGTGTGGTGGCTCCTCAACCGGTCCACGGTGGGCTTCGAGTTCCGTGCCGTGGGCGCCAACCCCAAGGCAGCCCAGACCGCCGGCATCAACGTCTCCCGCTCCACCATCCTGGTCATGGCCATCGCCGGCGGGCTCGCAGGCATGTCAGGCGTGGCCCAGGTCGCGGGCACGGAGAAGGTGCTCACGGACGGAGTCGCCGCCACGTACGGCTTTGACGCCATCACGGTCGCCTTGCTGGGACGTTCGACGCCGTGGGGCACCTTCGCTGCCGGCCTGCTGTTCGGCGCCTTCCGCGCCGGGGCGGTCCAGATGCAGATCCAGACCGGCACCCCCATCGACATCGTCCTGGTGGTCCAGTCCCTGATTGTCCTTTTCATTGCCGCGCCGCCGCTGGTGCGGGCCGTCTTTGGACTGAACCCGCGGCGCAGGAAGCCCGCGCGCGCAGCCAAGTCCGGGCAGGCAGCCACTACCGGAGGTGCCGCATGAGCACAACAGTTTCATCGTCCAGGCCGGGCAAACCCCAGCCCGGAGGGCCCAAGGCGGACGCCCCTTCCGCAGCGCCGGCCGGCAAACCCGTCAGCTGGAAGACTCCCGTCCTGCTCGCTGTCTTCGCCCTGGTCTCCCTGGTGTTCTTCGGATTCCTGGCGCCCAGCCAGACGGCCAGCTTTGGCATCTCCACCGGCGGCGACTTCTTCCAGCTGCCTGCATTGGAGATCAATGCGTTTGCCGGCGGCATCGTACTGTCGGTAGTGCTCATGGCGCTGGCAGGATACGCCGTCTACCTGAAGACCAAGAACCAGCCGGCTCCGGGCTGGTTGGCGGTCACCTTCATCGTGATCTTCGTGGCGGCCTTCCTTATTTGGGTGGTGGGCGGGGCCCGCACCCCCGCCATCTCGCTGGCGGGGCTCATCGCCGGGTCCGTCACGCTTGCGGTTCCGCTCGTGTTCGGTTCATTGTCCGGTGTCCTGTGCGAGCGGGTGGGCGTGGTCAACATCGCCATTGAAGGACAGCTCCTGGGCGGCGCATTCACCGCAGCCATCGTTGCCAGCATGACAAAGAACGCCTTCATCGGGCTGCTGGCCGCGGCCATTGCCGGGGCGGTCGTGTCCATGGTCCTGGCGCTGTTCAGCATCAAGTACCTGGTGAACCAGATCATCGTTGGCGTCGTCCTGAACGTCCTGGTCTCCGGGGTGACGGGCTTCCTCTTCAGCACCGTGATGCAGGCCAACAAAGCCCAGTTCAACTCACCGCCGGGGCTGGACGTCATCGACATCCCCATCCTCTCCAGCATCCCCATCATCGGCCCCATCCTGTTCCGGCAGTCGCTGGTGGGCTACCTCATGTATGTGGCCGTCGCGGTGGTTTGGGTAGGCCTGTTCAAGACCAGGTGGGGCCTGCGCGTCCGGGCAGTGGGGGAGCACCCCCAAGCCGCAGACACCCTTGGCATCAACGTCAACGCCACGCGGTTCTGGAACGTGACCCTGGGCGGTGCCGTCGCCGGAATTGGCGGCTCCTTCTTCACCCTGGTAGCGATCGACAGCTTCACCAAGGAGATTTCCGGCGGCCGCGGCTTCATCGCGCTGGCCGCCCTCATCTTTGGCCGCTGGAACCCGGTGGGCGCCTTCTTCGCGGCACTCCTGTTCGGTTTCGCCGACAACCTGCAGAGCATCGTGACCATCATCGGCACCCCGGTGCCCAGCCAGTTCATGGCCATGCTGCCCTACCTGGTGACCGTCCTCGCCGTCGCCGGCCTGGTAGGCAAATCCAGGGGCCCGGCCGCCAGCGGCATCCCCTACGTCAAGGGATGACAGCCATGGCCGGCACGCAGCCGGTGGACTGGGCCGCCCTGGAGGCGGCCGCAGTCGCCGCCATGAAGAACGCCTACGCCCCGTACTCGAAGTTCCCGGTGGGAGCCGCGGCCCTGACCGGGGATGGCCGGATTGTCAGCGGCTGCAACGTGGAGAACGCCAGCTACGGGCTGACGCTCTGCGCGGAATGCGCCCTGGTGGGAAACCTGCACATGACCGGCGGCGGCCTGCTCCGAGCGTTCTACTGCGTTGACGGGGCGGGGAACATCCTCATGCCCTGCGGCCGGTGCCGGCAGCTGTTGTACGAATTCCGCGCCCCGGATATGCAGCTCATGACTGCCCAGGGCATCAAAACCATGGACCAGGTGCTGCCCGACGCCTTTGGTCCCGAACACCTGGAGGAGACCCGGTGACCGAGAGCAGGACTGAGGCGTTCGACGCCGTTGACATCATCCGCACCAAGCGGGACAAGGGAACGCTGAGCCCCGAACAGATCGACTGGACCATCGATGCCTACACCCGCGGAGCGATCGCGGATGAACAGATGGCAGCCCTCAACATGGCCATTCTGCTCAACGGCATGGACCGTGCCGAAATTGCCCGGTGGACCGCCGCAATGATTGCCTCCGGCGAACGGATGGATTTCTCCAGCCTCCGGCGCCCCGATGGCGGCCTGAAGTACACCACGGACAAGCATTCAACGGGCGGTGTGGGGGACAAGATCACCCTGCCGCTGGCCCCGCTCGTCGCAGTGTTCGGCGTGGCCGTTCCGCAGCTGTCAGGCCGTGGTCTGGGGCACACCGGCGGAACCCTGGACAAGCTGGAATCCATTCCCGGGTGGCGGGCCAACCTCTCCAATGACGAGATCCTGGCCCAGCTCCAGGACGTGGGGGCTGTGATCTGCGCCGCCGGAGCGGGCCTGGCGCCGGCGGACAAGAAGCTCTACGCCCTGCGCGACGTGACCGGCACCGTGGAGGCCATCCCGCTGATCGCGTCGTCCATCATGAGCAAGAAGATCGCCGAGGGCACCGGCTCGCTGGTCCTGGACGTTAAGGTGGGCAGCGGCGCGTTCATGAAAGACGAGGCCAAAGCCCGCGAACTCGCCGGGACCATGGTGGCGCTGGGCAAGGATGCGGGGGTCAACACGGTGGCGCTGCTGACCAACATGAACACCCCGCTGGGGCTCACCGCCGGCAACGCCATCGAGGTGGAGGAATCAGTGGAGGTGCTGGCGGGCGGCGGTCCCGATGACGTTGTGGAACTGACCGTCCGGCTCGCCGAGGAAATGCTCGCCTGCGCAGGAGTGCATGACGCCGACCCCGCTGCTGCCCTCAAGGACGGCCGGGCCATGGACGTCTGGAACCGGATGATCGCCGCCCAGGGAGGCGACCCCCGGGCCGCGCTGCCGGTGGCCAGGGAATCCGACGTCGTTTACGCTCCGGCGGACGGTGTGCTGGTGGAACTGGATGCACTCGCCGTAGGGGTGGCCGCCTGGCGGTTGGGCGCCGGACGTGCCCGCAAGGAGGATGCGGTCCAGGCGGGGGCGGGAGTGCGCATGCACGCAAAGCCCGGCGCCACAGTGCGCGCCGGGGAACCCCTGATGACCCTGCTCACGGACACCCCTGAGCGGTTCGCGCGGGCCAGGGAAGCCCTTGAACATGCCGTGGTCATCGCTCCGGAAGGTTCGCGGCCTGCCCAGCAGCTCATCATCGACCGCATAGCATAGGCACCAATGCAGGCCATCAATGACTTCATCCTCGCCGCAGCCGGGCAGCCCTGGGTGCTGGTACTGGTGCTGGCCTGCTGCATCATTGACGGCTTCTTCCCGCCTGTCCCCAGCGAATCCGTGGTGGTGGGCCTTGCAGCCGTCGCCGCCACCGCCGATGTGCCCAACCCGCTGCTCCTGGCCCTGGTGGCGGCCGCCGGTGCCTTCTCCGGTGACAACATCGCCTACCTCCTGGGCCGGCGAGTGGGCACCGGGCGCTGGGCCTGGATGCGCGGCCCGCGGATGCAAAGCGCGTTCCGCTGGGCGGGCCGCGAACTGCGGAAGCGTCCCGCCTCGCTGATCCTGGTGGCCCGCTTTGTCCCTATCGGGCGGGTGGCGGTCAACCTGACCGCCGGCGTCACCCACTACCCGCATCTTCGGTTCGTGGGCCTGACCATCCTGTCGGCCAGCCTCTGGGCCGGCTACTCGGTGGCGATCGGGCTTTTCTTCGGCCAGTGGTTCGAGGACAACCACCTCCTGGGCGCGGCAATCGCCATCGTGTGCGCCGTGGCCCTGGGCATTGTGGTGGACCTGGTAATCAACAAATTCCGGGGCAAACCCAACGTCGTGGAGCGGATCCGGGAACCCGGTGCCTGACCGGCGCGTTTAACCTGTAATTCCGGGCTTCGGGGCGTAGCGCATTGCGGCTCCCGCATGGGACACTTAGGAACGATTTCCGCTTTGGCTGCGGCACTTTGGCTGTGTCATTTTTTATACAGGAGCAACACCGCGTGGAGTTTATTAATGAGGCCGTGCTCCATGCAGCGGGCCAATGGTGGATTTACCCCGTCCTGTTGGTGTTCTTCTTCGTGGACGGCTTCGCCATGGTGGTCCCCAGTGAGACGCTGATCGTTGCGCTGGCGGCTTTTTCCCGTCACAGCGGCGAGCCCAATCTTTGGATCCTGGGCTTGACGGCCCTGGTCGGCGCCATCTGCGGCGACAACATGGCCTATATGCTCGGCCGGAAGATTGGCCTGGACCGGTGGGGGTGGATGCGCCGGCCCAAAGTCCGGAAGGTCTTCGCCTGGGCGCGGTATGAGCTTGAAAAGCGGGGTGCCGTACTGATCTTCACCGCCCGCTACATCCCCTGGGGCCGGGTGGCGGTCAACTACGTCGCCGGCAGCACCGGCTTCTCGCACCGCAGGTTCTTCGTCTTCGACGCCTTCGCCTGCGTCACCTGGGTGGGCTACTCCCTTGGCATCGGCGTGCTGGCCAGCTCGTTCCCCTGGCTGCACCACAACCCACTGCTGAGCGCGGGTATCGCCGTCGTGTTCGCGATTGTCCTGGGCATCGTCATTGACCACCTGCTGCGCTGGTGGCACAAACGGCTGGGCCGGAACGACGCACCTGACGCGGACGGGTGGAGCGATGAAACCTCCGGCTCCGGCCACGAGGGACGACCCGGCACCCAGGCCCTTGTAATGCCGTCGGCAGAGGCCAGTCCCGCGGCCAAGTAGCGCCGGGCTTTGAACGGCTGGCTTTGAACTCTGGCCCACCCTAAGGTGGGAACGTGACTGAGCCTATTGTTGACGCTGCCCCTGCCATCGATTTTGACCTGAAGAGCCTGCCCAAGGTTTCCCTTCACGACCACCTGGACGGAGGACTCCGTCCGGCCACCATCATCGAACTGGCGGAGGCCGTAGGCCACACGCTCCCCTCGACCGACCCGGTGGCCCTGGGGCAGTGGTTCCGGGAGTCAGCGGATTCCGGATCCCTGGTCCGCTACCTGGAGACGTTCGACCACACCGTTGCCGTGATGCAGACCTACGACGGTCTGTTCCGCGTCGCGAAGGAGTTCGTTGAGGACCTCGCCGACGACGGCGTGGTGTACGGCGAAGTGCGTTGGGCCCCCGAGCAGCACCTCCAGAAGGGCCTGAGCCTTGATGAAGCCGTGGAAGCGGTTCAGGATGGCCTGGAGGCCGGCGTCGAAGCCGTGTCCGAAAGTGGCCGCGAAATCCAGGTGGGCCAGCTGATCACCGCCATGCGGCACGCCGACCGTGGCCAGGAGATCGCCGAACTGGCCGTCCGCCACCGCAACAAGGGCGCAGTGGGTTTTGACATCGCCGGGGCCGAGGACGGTTTCCTGCCCAGCCGCTTCAGGGACGCCTTCACCTACCTGGCCCAGCACAATTTCCCTGCCACGGTTCACGCCGGCGAGGCGGCCGGGCTGGAGAGCATCCAGTCCGCGCTGGTGGACGGCCGCGCCCTCCGCCTGGGCCACGGCGTCCGGATCGCCGAGGACATCATGGTGGAATTCGACGACGACGGGGAAGCCGGGGACACCGTTGGCCTGGTCACCCTCGGGGACCTCTCCAGCTGGATCCGCGACCGCGGCATCGCCCTGGAAATCTGCCCGTCCTCAAACCTCCAGACCGGCGCGATTGCAGAATTCGGTGAGGGCATCGAGAGCCACCCGCTGGACATGCTCTACCAGCTGGGCTTCAACGTCACCATCAACACGGACAACCGCCTGATGAGCGGCGTCACCCTGACCGACGAGTTCAACCTGCTGGTGGAAACCTTCGACTATGACCTCGACGACCTGCTGGAGCTGACCCTCAATGCCGCCGAAGCGTCCTTCCTGCCCCTGGAGGAAAAGGAAGCGCTGGTGGAATACATCAACGACGCCTACGCCAACCTTGGCTGACCAGGCGCCCGTCGGGAGGCTCGTCACTGTCATAGGGCAGCTGCGTGAGCACTGTCCCTGGATGGGCGCCCTGACACACGCCTCGCTGGTGGAGTACCTCCTGGAGGAGGCGTACGAGGTGGCCGAAACCATCGAGGAGGGTCACCCCGACGCCGAACTCCAGGGCGAGCTGGGCGACGTCCTGCTCCAGGTGGTGCTGCACGCCCGGCTGGCCGAGGAACGCGGTGCGTTCAAGTTCGACGACGTGGCGCGCGGCCTGGCTGCCAAAATGATCCGCCGGAACCCGCACGTGTTCCAACCTGACGGTTCCCTGCAGGAGAGCTTCCCGGCCACCGTTGAGGAGATCGAGCAGAAGTGGGACGAGGTCAAGCGGGCCGAACGCCCGGAGCGGCCCAGCGCCTTTGAGGGCATCCCGGAGGCCCTCCCGGCGCTGGCCAAGGCCCAAAAGTCGTTGGACCGTGCCGCCCGCGCGGGCCTCGGGCTTCCCGACGGCGCTGCCGTCCCTCAAAGCGAGGAGGAACTCGGAAACCTGCTGCTCGCCGTCGTGCGTTCCGCCCGTGACAACGGCATGGACGCTGAGCGTGCCCTCCGTGCCGCGGTCCGCCGTTACCAAGGCGGCCACGCGCCATCATGACGTCACGGCCCCGGCCGGTTTGAGTAACCCGGACCACTCTCGACTACGCTAGTCCCTGACGAGTACGTCGAGTTTTTTGCCTGATTCCCCCCGTTAATCGCCCATAAGGAGCAAATTCATGGCGCTTATCGATGCCATCCACGCCCGCGAGATCCTCGATTCCCGTGGCAACCCCACCGTAGAAGTTGAAGTCCTGCTTTCCGACGGCCAGATCGGCCGCGCGGCCGTTCCCTCCGGCGCTTCCACCGGCGAGCACGAGGCCGTCGAACTGCGCGACGGCGACAAGGGCCGCTACCTCGGCAAGGGCGTGCAGAAGGCCGTCGACGCCGTGATCGACCAGATTGCCCCCGCCCTGACCGGCTTCGACGCCACCGACCAGCGCAGCATCGACCAGGCCATGCTGGACCTGGACGGCACCCCCAACAAGGGCAAGCTGGGCGCCAACGCCATCCTGGGCGTCTCCCTGGCGGTCGCCAACGCAGCCGCGGCCTCTGCCGACCTGCCGCTCTACAAGTACCTGGGCGGCCCCAACGCGCATGTCCTGCCCGTGCCGCTGATGAACATCCTCAACGGTGGATCCCACGCCGATTCCGACGTCGACATCCAGGAATTCATGATCGCCCCGATCGGCGCCGAGACCTTCTCCGAGGGCCTGCGCTGGGGCGTCGAGGTGTACCACAACCTCAAGTCCGTGCTCAAGGAAAAGGGCCTGTCCACCGGCCTCGGCGACGAAGGCGGCTTCGCCCCGAACCTGCCGTCCAACCGTGCAGCACTGGACCTGATCCAGGAAGCCATCAAGAACGCCGGCTACACCCCGGGCAAGGACATCGCCCTGGCCCTGGACGTTGCCTCCTCCGAATTCTTCAAGGACGGCGCCTACCAGTTCGAAGGCAAAGCGCTCTCCGCCACCGAGATGAGCGCGTACTACGCCGAACTCGTGGCCGACTACCCGCTGGTCTCCATCGAAGACCCGCTGGACGAGAACGACTGGGAAGGCTGGAAGACCCTCACCGACACCATCGGCGACAAGGTCCAGCTGGTGGGCGACGACCTGTTCGTCACCAACCCCTCCATCCTGCAGCGCGGCATCGACACCAAGACCGCCAACTCCCTGCTGGTCAAGGTCAACCAGATCGGTTCCCTGACCGAGACCCTGGACGCCGTCAGCCTGGCCCAGCGCGCCGGCTACACCACCATCACCTCGCACCGCTCCGGCGAAACCGAGGACACCACCATCGCCGACATCTCGGTGGCCACCAACGCCGGCCAGATCAAGACCGGCGCCCCGGCCCGCTCCGAGCGCGTCGCCAAGTACAACCAGCTGCTGCGCATCGAAGAGGAACTCGACGACGCCGCACGCTACGCCGGACGCAGCGCGTTCCCGCGTTTCAAGGGCTAGTAACCGCCTAAACCCATCCGCGGTGGCTATGGTTGAAAGACCATAGCCACCGCTGTTGTTTCCAGCAGCATTTGTTTCAGCAGTGTTTGTCCAGCACAGATAGTGGCTGCCCAGGCAGGCTGCGTTTCAGGAGTGTCATGGCTACCCGCCGCCCCAAAGTTCCCAAGGTCGCCCCCGCCCGTCCAGCCAAGGAAACGGCCGACGACGGATCCGCCGGCGGTGCCGAGGTCATCCGGGCGGATTTCCGGCCGGGCAAGGGCGCCGCTACGACGGACAAAGCACCGGCGGGCGATAACCCGGGGCGTGGAACTGCGGGCAAGGCCGCGGCGAAGGCAGGGCAGGCAGCCAAGTCCGGGCCTTCCGCCGCACGCAAGGGCAGCAGTTCCGTTGACGGCAAGAGTGTCCGGGACGGCGATGAGGATCAGCACCCTGTCCCCGCCAAGGCGTTCTCCGGCCGCATGCTGGCGCTGGCCGTGGTGATGATTGCCATCACCATCATGCTGGCGCCCACGGTGAAGATCTTCTTCGACAAAAAGGCCGAAATCGACGCGCTGAACGCCGATATCGCCGCACGCCAGGCGGAAGGCGATGCCCTCCGGCAGCAGGTTTCGCGGTGGCAGGACCCCAACTACGTCAAACAGCAGGCCCGCGACCGCATTAACATGGTTATGCCGGGCGAAACCGGCTACTGGGTTTTTGGCAGCGATGAGCCGGCCGGAGAAAGCAGTAGCCCCGCCGGCGCAGCAGCACAAGACCCCGCCGATCTGCCGTGGGTGGATTCCCTGTGGGAGTCCATCAGGCGCGCGGCCACAGACTGAACCGCACAGGAAGGACGGCCCGCGAACATGGAACACAACACGGCAGCCGCCCGGGACGAATCCCGCCAACCGACAGCACACGACCTTGAAGTACTGAGCAGGCAGCTGGGACGCCCCGTCCGCGACGTCGTGGAGATTCCGGCGCGCTGCGTCTGTGGAAACCCCCTGGTGGCTGCCACCGCCCCGCGCCTCAGCAACGGCACCCCCTTTCCCACCACCTTCTACCTGACGCACCCGGTGATCACATCCGCGGTTTCCAGGCTTGAAGCGGCCGGCGTCATGAACAGCATGAATGAACAACTGGCAGGCGATGCCGGGCTCGCGGCTGCCTACCGCTCAGCACACGAGGAGTACCTCGCTGCCCGCGCGGCCATCGGGGAGCGTTCGGGCATCGGCGCTGTGCCTGAAATCGACGGCGTCTCCGCCGGCGGGATGCCCACGCGCGTCAAATGCCTGCACGTCCTGGTGGGCCACTCCCTGGCGGCAGGCAGCGGCGTCAATCCCTTAGGCGACCAGGCGCTTGACATGATCAGCGAATGGTGGACGGCGGACAGGTGTTACTGCGACGGTGCCTGGGACACCACAGGCGAGGCACCGTCCAGGGACCTCAGCCGCCACGGACCGCAGGGCCTGCCGGACATCGTGGGGCGCCCTGCCCCCGTGCGGAAGTCCGCCGGCGCCGCAGAGGCCGCCGAATGACCCGCGTGGCCGCCATAGACTGCGGCACCAACTCCATCCGGCTGCTGATTGCGGACATCGACCGCAGCAGCGGCGCCGCGAACCTCACCGACGTCGTCCGGGAGATGCGCGTGGTCCGGCTGGGCCAGGGCGTGGATGCTACCGGCGAACTGGCCCCGGAGGCGCTGGACCGGACCTTTGCCGCAGCGGCTGACTACGCCCGGCTGATCAAGGAGCGCGGCGCGGAGCGGATCCGCTTTGTGGCCACCTCCGCAAGCCGCGATGCGCGCAACCGGGACGTCTTCGTGGACGGCATCAGGGACCTGCTGGGAGTGGAACCTGAGGTGATCTCCGGGGACGAGGAAGCGGCACTGTCATTCGCCGGCGCCAGCAGCGTCCTGCCCATCCTCGACGGCCACCAGGTGCTGGTGGTGGACCTCGGCGGCGGAAGCACCGAATTCGTCCTCGGCACTGCAGCCGGGGTAACCGCGGCAAAGTCCGTGGACATCGGCTGTGTCCGGCTCACCGAACGGCACCTGCGCAACGATCCTCCCACCGCCGAACAGATCGCTGCCGCGGAAGCCGACGTGGACGCTGCCATGGCCCGCGCCGGGCGCGACGTACCGCTGGAACGTGCCACCGCCGTCGTCGGTGTTGCCGGGTCCGTCACTACCATCACCGCGCACGCGCTCCGCCTGCCCGGGTATTCCCCCGCCGCAATCCACGGCGCCGAACTCCCCATCGGGGAAGTCCGCGCCGCCGCCACCGACCTGCTGGGCATGACCCGGGCGCGCCGCGCGGCACTGCCGTACATGCACCCGGGACGCGTGGACGTCATCGGCGCCGGGGGACTGGTATGGCGCCGCATCCTGGAACGGATGGGGGAGCTGACCGGGGGGCGCATCACCGCGGCCACCGCAAGCGAGCACGACATCCTCGACGGCATCGCGCTGAGCATCGGTTAGGCCATGCACTCCACCCCAGCTTCCATCCCGCTCCTGCCCCGTGCGGCGGCCGCCGCCGTAGCCGTCCTCCTGGCAGCGTCCTGCCTGTGCGCCGGCCTCTTCACTGCACCCGCCGCAAACGCCGACGAATGGCGCGACAAGGAATACTGGCTGGCAGACTCCGGTATTACCAAGGCCTGGGAGGTGTCAAAAGGTGCCGGCGTCAAGGTGGCCGTCATTGACAGCGGCATCGACGCCCAGCACCCGGACCTCAAAGGCGCGGTCGTCGGCGGTTACGACGCCTCGGGCTCCGGCCAGCCCGACGGCCAGAAAAGCGTCGGCTCCAAACCCGAACACGGCACCTTGGTGGCCACCATGCTGGCCGGCCGCGGACACCAGCCGGCCAGTGCAAGCCCCAGCCCGGGTCCCGGGCAGCCCGGCACTCCGCCGGACGGGATCATGGGCGTGGCGCCGGAGGCCCAGCTTTTGTCCGTTTCCACCTGGCTGGGCTCGGCCAACCCCTCGGGCAAAAGCGACCAGGACCAGATTCCCGAGGCCGTCCGCTGGGCCGTGGACAACGGCGCCAAGGTGATCAACATTTCGCTGGGCAGCACCACCCCGCAGTGGCCGCAAAGCTGGGACGCCGCGTTCCTGTACGCAGAACAAAAGGACGTGGTCATCGTTGCCGCCGCGGGCAACCGCGTGGGCGGCAACACCCAGGTGGGCGCCCCCGCCACCATCCCCGGCGTACTCACCGTGGCGGGCCTGGACCGGAAGAACGTGGCCAGCGTGGACGCCTCATCGCAGGGGATCAGCATCGGGGTGGCTGCCCCCGCAGAGAACCTCCTGGGCGGCCTCCCCGGCGGGAGCTACGCGGAGTGGGCCGGGACCTCCGGGTCCACGCCCATCGTTTCCGGCGTCGCCGCCCTGATCCGGTCCAAGTGGCCGGACATGAGCGCCGAACAGGTGATCAACAGGATCGTCTCCACGGCAAAGGATGCCGGCCCTCCGGGCAAGGACCCGCTGTACGGCTATGGCATCCTGAACGCCGAGGCCGCGCTCAAGGCCGACGTCCCCCAGGTGTCGGTGAACCCGTTGGGCACCGTAGCCGAATGGATCCGCGTGCACCGGCGCGGCAACGCCGCGCCTGCAACTCCCCAGCCCACCGCCACCTCAGCGCCCATCGCGGCACCCACGCTGCCGGACGCCACCGTCCCGGCCGCCAAGGCACCCTCTCAGCGCGACACTGCCATCGGTGCCGCCGTCGTGATCGGTTTTGCCGTCCTGTTCGTGGCGATCATCGCTGCTGCCGGCATCTCGCTCCGGAGGGCTGCCCGGAACCCGGCCCTTGCCCGGGAGGAGCCGGAGACAGGGGTAGTGGAACAGGTGCAATCGCGCAGTAATCCGCACGTTACGGACCGGGGGGCAAGTTAGTGAAGATTTTCACAAACTGCGCTATCCTTAAACTATGGCAACCACCCCACAGCTCCAGGACCGTCCCAGGGTACTCGTCGTCGGCGGCGGGTACGTCGGCCTGTACGTAGCACTGAAACTGCAGAAGAAGATCGCGAATGCCGGTGGCATCGTCACCGTCGTCGATCCGCTGCCCTACATGACCTACCAGCCCTTCCTCCCCGAGGTGGCCGGCGGCAACATCGAGGCCCGCCACGCGGTGGTGTCCCACCGCCAGCACCTCAAGCAGACGGAACTGATCCAGGGCCGCGTTACCTCGATCGACCACGAAAACCGCACAGCTGTGGTGGCTCCCGCCGACGGCGGCGAAAACTTTGAAATTCCGTACTTCGACGTCGTGCTCGCAGCCGGCGCCATCACCCGCACGTTCCCCATCAAGGGCCTGGCGGACAAGGGCATTGGCCTGAAGACCATCGAGGAAGCCGTTGCGCTGCGCAACAAGCTGCTGGAGCGCATCGAGGTTGCCTCCACCATGACGGACCCCGCCGCACGCGCCCGCGCCCTCACCTTCGTGGTGGTCGGCGGCGGCTTTGCCGGCATCGAGTGCATCACCGAGATGGAAGACCTCGCCCGCGCAGCCGTGCGCAACAACCCCCGCATCAAGCAGGAGGAAGTCCGCTTCGTCCTGGTCGAAGCCATGGGCCGCATCATGCCCGAGGTCACCGCCAAGCAGGCCGAGTGGGTTGTGGAACACCTGCGCAGCCGCGGCATCGAGGTCCTCCTGAACACCTCGCTGGACAGCGCCGAAGGCACCCTGAAGCTCATCAACCTTCCGGACAAAACCCCCGCCCAGGAATTCGAAGCCGACACCCTGGTGTGGACGGCCGGCGTGCAGGCCAACCCGATGGTCCGCTCCACCGACTTCCCGCTCGAGCCCCGCGGCCGCGTCCGCGTCCTGCCGGACCTGCGCATTGCCGGGGACGAAGGCATCGTGGAGAACGCGTGGGCCGCAGGCGACATCGCCGCCGTTCCGGACCTCACCGGCAAGGGTCTGCCTGACGGCACCTGCGTCCCCAACGCCCAGCACGCCCTGCGCCAGGCCAAGCGCCTTGCCAAGAACCTGTGGGCTTCGCGCTGGGACAAGCCGCTGGCTGACTACAAGCACAAGAACCTTGGTGCGGTGGCCGGCTTCGGCGAATGGAAGGGCGTTGCCAACATCAACCTCCTGGGCCGGATCGGCCTCAAGGGCCCGCTGGCGTGGCTGGCCCACCGCGGCTACCACGGCATGGCCATGCCCACGTTCGAGCGCAAGTTCCGCGTGATCTTCAACTGGATCATCGGCTTCTTCGCCGGCCGGGACACCACCCAGCTCATGGACCTGGACAACCCCCGCGGCGCCTTCGTCGCGGCAGCTACCCCCGCCCCGAAGCCGGCAGCCGCACCAGCGGCAGTTCCGGCCGGCGGCTCTGGTTCAACCGCCACCACCGCTGCCAAGGAAACGGTGGCGGCCAACGCCAAGTAGTGCGTCTGCTCCCGCTTTACAGCGTCCGACGGCGGCCGTCCCCTTTGCGGGGCCGGCCGCCGTCGGCGTTTCCAGCCAACGTGCCATTCACAGGTACCATTGACCCCGGCGCCCCAGTAGCCCAATTGGCAGAGGCAGCGGACTTAAAATCCGCGTGTTGTGGGTTCGAGTCCCACCTGGGGTACAGACTGTCCCGGCACGGCGCTGCCGTCCCGGCGTTCCGAAAGCCGCCTGCCCAGCAGGCGGCTTTCGGCGTTTAATGCCCCACAGGAAACTACTGTTATAAGGCTGTGACCTCAGTCACTTAGGTTCGCTGGCGTCTATGCACTAGCTTGAAGCTAAATCAGGAATACCTGGTCCCGCTCCGGGCGCCACAGCGCCCGTTCCGCACCCGCATCGCACGGTCCTGTTTCGGAAGGCAGATTAATGTACCGAAAGAAAGTCCTCACTTCGTTGGCAGCGGCAGCCACGTTCAGCATGCTGCTGTCGGCCTGCGCCAACCAAGCAGGCCCCAGCAACACCGAGAGCTCCGGCTCGTCCAACAAAGTGAACATCCCCGCCATTTCGAAAGTGGACGTTCCCTCCGGCGCGGTCAAGCCCGCCGGCGACGGCAAGGCGACCTGCCCGGCCACCACCACGCTGGCCTACGCCGGCGCCCAGACCGGCCCCAACGCGCAGCTCGGCGTCAACATTTTCAACGGCATCCAGCTGGCCATCGACCAGCACAACAAGGCCAACCCGGGCTGCCAGGTGCAGTTCAAGAAGTTCGATACCGAAGGCGACCCCAACAAGGCCACCGGCCCCGTCACCCAGCTGGTGAGCGAGCCGGACATCCTGGGTGTGGTCGGCCTCCCGTTCTCGGGTGAGTCCAAAGCCACGGGCAACATCTTCGAGCAGAAGGGCCTGGTGCACATCACGCCGTCGGCCACCAACCCGGGCCTGACCAACAACGGCTGGACCACCTTCTTCCGGGGCCTCGGCAATGACGCCGTCCAGGGTCCGGCGGCCGCCAAGTTCCTCACCGGGAAGCTCGGCGCCAAGAAGGTCTACCTGGTCCAGGATGATTCCGACTACGGCATCGGCCTGGGAACCTCCACCTCTGCCGGCCTGGGCAGCGCACTGGCGGGGACGGAAAAGGTGACCACCGGGCAGAAGGACTTCTCGGCAGTCATTTCCAAGATCATGAACGCCAAGGCGGACGCCGTCTTCTACGCCGGCTACTACGCAGAGGGCGCCCCGTTCGACCAGCAGCTGGTCGGCAAGGGGTTCACGGGAACGTTCGTGGCACCGGATGGCGTCAAGGATGACCAGTTCATCAAGCAGGCAGGCGATGCTTCCAACAACGCCTACTTCACCTGCCCCTGCATCCCCGGTGAGCTGATTCCTGATTTTGCATCGGCTTACAAGGACATCGCCAAGGGTGCAGAACCCGGTACGTACTCTATCGAGGGCTACGACGCCGCAACCGTGCTCCTGTCCGGGATCGACGCCGGCAAGCAGAACCGCGCCGACCTGCTTGCCTGGGTCAAGGCCTACGACAAGGACGGCCTGAGCAAGCACTACAAGTGGGATGCGAAGGGCGAGCTCCAGGCCCCGACCGTGTACGGCTACAAGGTGGAAAACGGGAAGATCGTTCCCATCGGCCCCATCGGGGAGTAGCAGCCCGGCGCAAGACAATGGCTGTGGGGGCCAGCATCAGCAGGCCCCCACAGCCTTTTCTTCGCTTGGCAGCAGCCCAGGACCAAACTACGTCAATAGACACAAGTCCCACGGCCGGGCCCACAAGGCCGCGTGCAACTGGATCAGGATGTTCCCATGCTTCCCTCTCTTGTCCCACTACTCCCGACTGAAAACGACTGGATCACCTTCGACATACCGTCCCTGGCCCAGAACTTCTGGAGTGCCACCTTTGACGGCCTCACCTTCGGGGCCATCTACGCGCTCGTAGCGCTGGGCTACACCCTGGTCTACGGCGTGCTGAACCTGATCAACTTCGCCCACTCGGAAGTGTTCATCGTCGGCTGCTACGCAGTCTTCTTCACCCTCAGCAGCCTGGGCTTCGGCCCCTCGGTTCCCCGGCTCGACATCTGGGCGATCATCCTGAACCTGTTGCTGGCGCTGGTTTTGGCCATGGTTGCCTCGGCCGTCACAGCCTTCCTGCTGGAACGCATCGCATACAAACCCCTTCGGCGACGCAACGCCCCCCGCCTGGTCTTCCTGATCACGGCCATTGGTGCTTCCTTCACCATCCAGTACCTGATCTACCTGTGGCGTGGTCCCAGCCCCGAGCTTGCCCTGACCATGTTCCGGCCCACCCCCATCTTCGACGTCTTCGGCACCATCATCGATTCCCAGCAGCTGGTGATCATCATCGCCGCGGTGATCATGATGGTGGGCATCGACAGGTTCATCAGCAAGTCCCGCACCGGCCGCGGCATCCGGGCCGTTGCCCAGGATCCTGATACCGCAACATTGATGGGCGTCAACAAAGAGCGCATCATTATTACCACCTTCGTCATCGGAGGCCTGCTCGCAGGAGCCGCCGCCTTGTTCTATGTCATGAAAATCCCGTCCGGTGTCCAGTACAGCGGCGGATTCGTCCTGGGCATCAAGGCCTTCGCGGCCGCTGTGCTCGGCGGCATCGGCAACGTCCGCGGCGCCCTGCTGGGCGGCCTGCTGCTCGGCCTGATCGGCAACTACGGCCAGATCCTGCTGGGCAACTCGCAGTGGACCGACGTCGTGGCCTTCGTGGTGCTGGTGCTCGTGCTGCTGCTGCGGCCCGAAGGCATCCTGGGAACCTCCCTTGGAAGGAGCAAAGCATGAGCATGACGGACGGCCCCACACCGCTGCAGACAGCGGCGGCCCAACAGGCAGCAGAGGACCGCGAAGCTTCCTCGAAGGCCGCAGGAAAGAGCGACCTCCGCCAGCGGGGCAGACGCAAGTCCGGGTACTTCTCCGACCGGTGGCACGCACTGTCCCGGCAACAGCAGTGGGCGTTCCTGATTATCGTCGTCGTCCTGGCCTACCTGCTCCCGCTGATGAACCCGCCCATCATCACCACCGAGCCCGGCAACAACTTCGCCCTGGCCTGCTTCGACATGGCCCGGTTCGCACTGATCGCCGTCGGCCTCAACGTGGTGGTGGGATACGCCGGCCTCCTGGACCTGGGATACGTCGCCTTCTTTGCCGTGGGCTCCTACTGCGCAGCAATGCTGACCAGTCCGGACTCGCCCTTCCTGCATATCCCATACCTGTGGACCATTCCGATCGCCATGGCCGTCACCATGTTCTTCGGCGTAGTGCTGGGCGTGCCCACCCTGCGCCTTCGAGGCGACTACCTGGCCATCGTGACGCTCGGATTCGGCGAAATCGTCCGCATCCTGGCCACGATCATCCCGGCAATGAAGGGCCAGGTGGGCTTCCAGAACGTTGGCCACCCGCCGGGTACCGAGGCTGACGGAACGCCCATCTTCTCCAACTCGAACGGCGTGCCCTGGTACTGGCTGACGTTGACCATCATCATCATCGTCACCCTCCTGGTAGGCAACCTGGAACGCAGCCGGGTTGGCCGCGCCTGGATCGCCATCCGTGAAGACGAGGACGCCGCCGAAATCATGGGCGTTCCCACCTTCAAATACAAGGTGTGGGCCTTCGCCATCGGCGCAGCGATCGGCGGACTATCCGGCGCCCTCTTCGCCGGGCAGGTGGGGTTCGTCAACAACCAGAAATTCGACGTCACCACGTCCATCCTGTTCCTCGCCGCCGTCGTGCTTGGCGGAGCGGGCAACAAGGTTGGTGCCATCCTTGGCGGCGCCCTGGTCAGCTACATCCCGCTGAGGTTCACGGCCATTGCCGAATACAAGTACCTGATCTTCGGCATTGCCCTGGTGCTGATCATGATCTTCCGTTCCCAGGGACTGCTCCCGGCACGGCAGCGGTTGCTCGCCTACGGACGGACTGCTCTGAACAAGGTGGTCACCCGCGAGGTCACCCAGCCCAAGGACACGGACAATCCACCAGCCGGTCCCGACACCCGGGCGGCCGGACAGAGAGGAGCGGAGGCATGAGCTCCGAGGAAAGGCACGGCGGCTCCAGCAGCGTGGAGGAACAGCCGGCAAGTGATGGCTCCGCGGCTGTTGCGCCCGAGATCGACATCGAAGCCCTGGCAGAGGCCGGCGTGGACCCGGAACTTGCCGAGAAGGTGGCCCCGGACCGCGACATCGCGGTCAAGGTGGGCGACAACATCGTGGAAGTCCAGAACCTGACCATCAAGTTCGGCGGCCTCGTGGCGCTGGACAACATCAGCTTCAACATCAAGCGGGGCGAGATCCTGGGCCTCATCGGGCCCAACGGCGCCGGCAAGACCACCTGCTTCAACGCGATGACCGGCGTTTACAAGCCCACCAGCGGGAAGGTGGTGCTGGAAGGCCAGGTCCTGAACGGCATCAAGCAGCACAAGATCACCCGCCTGGGCCTGTCCCGCACCTTCCAGAACATCCGCCTGTTCGGTGAGATGACCGCCCTCGAAAACGTGGTGGTGGGCCTGGACGCCCGGCACCGGACCAGCGTCGGCGGGGCGCTGCTGCGCCTGCCCACCCACATCAGGGAGGAGAAGTCCGCCATCGAACGGGGCATGGCCCTGCTGGACTTCGTTGGCATCGGCAGCCACGCGCATGTCCTGTCCCGGCAACTGCCGTACGGCTACCAGCGCCGCCTGGAGATTGCCCGGGCCCTGGCAACCGATCCGAAGGTCCTGTGCCTCGACGAGCCTGCGGCCGGATTCAATCCTGCCGAAAAGGAAGAACTGATGGCGCTCATCCGCACCATCAGGGATGAGGGCTACACCGTGCTGCTGATTGAGCACGACATGAAGCTCGTGATGGGCGTGACGGACCGGATCGTCGTGCTGGAATTCGGGAAGAAGATTGCGGATGGACTGCCGCGCGAGATCCGCGAGGACCCGCGCGTTATTGCCGCCTACCTAGGAGAGCCCGAAGATGACGTTGCTTGAACTTAAGGACGTTTCCGTGCACTACGGCCGCATCCAGGCCCTGCGGAACATCTCCTTCACCGTGGATGAAGGTGAAGTCGTGGCGCTGATCGGCGCCAACGGTGCCGGCAAAACCACCACGATGCGGACAATCTCCGGGTTGCTGAACTGCTCGGAAGGCCGGATCATGTTCGCCGGCCAGGACATCACCAAGATGAAGGCCCATATCCGGGTGGTCCACGGAATCTCCCAGGCCCCCGAAGGCCGCGGTATCTTCCCGGGCATGACCGTCATGGAAAACCTCGATATGGGCACTTTCGGACGCAAGGACAGAAGCGGGGTGGGGAAGGACCTGGACCGCGTGTTCGACCTGTTTCCCCGCCTGAAGGAGCGGGAAAAGCAGTACGGGGGCACCATGTCCGGCGGCGAGCAGCAGATGCTGGCCATTGGGCGGGCCCTGATGTCCAACCCGAAGCTGCTGCTCCTGGACGAGCCCTCCATGGGCCTGGCACCACAGTTCATCCGCCAGATTTTCAAGATCATCAAGGAAATCAACAACCAGGGCACCACCGTCCTGATGGTGGAACAGAACGCCAACCAGGCCCTGGCCGGGGCACACCGCGCCTTCGTGCTGGAGACCGGGGAGATCACCCACAGCGGAACAGGAAAGCAGTTGCTGGACGACCCGTCCATCAAGGAGGCCTACCTGGGGGTGGGGTAGTTCGCCGCACGGGGCCCGGTGCCTGGAAAGGTGCAACGGTCACGGTTCGGTTGCAACCGGGCCCCAAGGGAACTTTCCCTGCTGCCTCCGCGTGGGAATTGGTAGCGTAACAAAAAGCTCATCACCCACATCCACATGGAGGAATCCCGCAATGGCACTTGGCGGCAACCCGATCTTCAACGGAAAGAATTTCCGTGGAGCCACCCAGGCACCGCCTGTCCCGCAGGCTCCCTACGGCGCTCCCTACGGCCAGCAGCCCTATGGCGGCCAGGCACCGTACGGCCGCCAGCCCTACGGCCAGCAGGGCTGGGGCACGCAACCCCAGAGCATGACCGACGAGCAGCTGCGGCAGATGTACAGCCAGCCCTCGGCCGGCCCCGCAGACACCGGCAGGATGACGTTCGACGACGTCATCATGAAGACCGCGGCCTGCCTCGGCGCCGTGCTGGTGGGCGCAGCCATCACCCTCACGGTGGGCCTGCCGCTGGCGTCAATGCTGATGATTGTCGGCGCCCTGGGCGGGTTCGTGCTGGCCCTGGTCAACACCTTCAAGAAGCAGCCTTCGCCGGCACTGATCCTTGCGTACGCGGCGCTGGAGGGCCTCTTCCTCGGCGGACTCACCAGGATCCTTGACACCCAATTCCCCGGTGTGGGGCTGCAGGCGGTCATCGGTAGCCTGTCCGTATTCGCCGTGACCCTGGTGCTCTTCAAGAGCGGCAAGGTCCGGGCCACCCCCAAGGCCATGCGGTTCTTCATGATCGCCATCATCGGCTACGCCGTGTTTGCCCTGGTCAACATGGTGCTGATGTGGACCGGCGCCCTGCAGCAGCCCTTCGGCCTGCGCAGCGTCGAGATCTTCGGGATCCCGCTGGGCGTCTTCATCGGCCTGCTCGCCATCGGCCTCGCCGCCTTCTCGCTGATCATGGACTTCACCAGCATCGAGGAAGGGGTCCGCAGCGGAGCCCCGCAGCGCTTCTCCTGGACCGCTGCCTTCGGGCTGACCGTCACCCTCGTCTGGCTCTATGTGGAGATCATCCGCCTGCTGGCCATCCTGCGCGGCGACGACTAGGCACCCGGCCAGCTTCCGCCGTCGTAAACCAAAAACCGTGGGCTCCACCAGACTGGTGGGGCTTACGGCCGTTAAGGGCTGACGGCATCAGGCTGCCGCGGCGTCCCTAGGCAATGCGCATGGCGCCGGCGGCAGGGGAAACGGTAAAGATGTCCGGCGCCTTGAAGCCGGCGTCGGCAAAAGCCTGGGTGACGGCGGCGCGCACCTTCTGCTCGGCGTCCACCGGGGTCAGCGCAATCGCAGCTCCGCCAAAGCCGCCCCCGGTCATGCGGGCACCAATGGCCCCATGGGCCCGCGAGGTGTCCACGGCCAAGTCCAATTCCGGGCAGGAAATTTCAAAATCATCGCGCATGGAGGCATGGCTGGCGTCCAGCAGGGGACCGATGGCGCTGGGACCGGGGCCGCCCAGAAGCTCCACGGCCTGGAGCACGCGGTCATTTTCGGTGACAACGTGCCGCACCCGGCGGAACGTCACCTCATCCAGCAGGCCGCTTGCCTCCTCAAGGTCAGCCACCTCGACGTCCCGCAGTGCCTTAACCCCCAGCACTTCCGCCCCAAGCTCGCAGGATTCCCGGCGTGACGCATAGCCCCCGTCGGCGTGGGAGTGCGACACCTTGGTGTCAATCACCAGGAGCACCAGGCCTGCGGGTTCGGTCTCGAAAGGAACCAGGCTTGCCTTCTGGTCCCGGCAGTCCAGGAAGACGGCGTGGCCCTTCGAGCCGCGAAGGGAAGCTGACTGGTCCATGATCCCGGTGGGCGCACCCACGAAGTCGTTCTCCGCACGCTGGGTTGCCAGCACCATGTCCTGGGCCGACAGCCCGGCACCCGTGAGGTCGTTGAGCGCCGTGACGACGGCGCATTCGATGGCGTGCGACGACGACAGGCCGGCACCGAGCGGGACGTTCGAGTCCAGGAGCAGGTCCAGCCCGGGAACGGTGATGCCCCGCTCCCGGAGGGCCCACATGACGCCGAGGGGGTACTTGGTCCAGCCCTTCGCTGTTCCCGGCCGCAGGGTGCCGAGGGTGGTGGTGACCACGCCCTGGTCGCCGTACGTGGACAGGAGCCGCACGGTTGAATCCGGGCGGGCCGCGATGGCCACCCGGGCGGTGCGGTCGATGGCGAAGGGGAGGACGAAGCCCTCGTTGTAGTCGGTATGTTCGCCGATGAGGTTAACCCGGCCCGGTGCCTGCCAGATGCCGTCGGGAGCGCCTCCGAACTCGAGTTCAAAGCGGGCGCCGAGACTTTGGGCGGCGGGTGCGGATGCGGGCGCGGCCTTGGCCGGATCCTGGGTGCTCACGCGGAAGCTCCTTCCGGGGTGGCCGCCATGGCGGCGGCAGGCACGGACGACGGCGGGACCGCAACACTGCGCAGCCGTTCCGCCACAATTTCGGGGGTGGTGTCGTTGATGAAAGCGCCCATGGCCGCTTCGGAGCCGGCCAGGTACTTCAGCTTATCGGCCGCCCTGCGCGGGGAGGTGAGCTGAAGATGGAGGTAGCCCGCCGGCCGGAGGAAGTCATCCAGCGGCGCCTGGTGCCAGGCGGAGATGTAGGGAGTGGGCGTGGGGTACAGGGCATCCACCCGCTTGAGCAGGTCGAGGTAGACGTGTGCCAGCTCGTCCTTTTCCTCTCCGCCCAGTGCAGCCAGGTCCGGCACCCGGCGGTGGGGGACGAGGTGGATCTCCAGCGGCCAACGGGCCGCGAAGGGCACATAGGCGCTGAAATGCGTGCCTTCGAGGACCATTCTGCTGCCGTCTTCCCGTTCGGCCCGCAGCAGGGAACCGGTCAGGGTGTCCCTGCCGTCCTGCGCGTCGTAGTACTTCCGGGCGGCCGCCCCCAGGGTGCCGGCCCGCGGGGTGATGTAGGGGTAGGCATAGATCTGCCCGTGTGGGTGATGCAGTGTCACGCCGATGTCCGCGCCGCGGTTTTCGAACGGGAACACCTGCTTGACGCCGGCCATGGCGCTCAAGGCAGCGGTACGCTGCGCCCAGGCCTCGATCACCGTGCGGGACCGCTCCCCGCTGAGGCCGCTGAAGGACCCGGTGTGGTCGGGGGTGAACGACACTACTTCGCAGCGGCCGTACGCCGGGCCTTTCGTTCCCCATGCGGCGTTGTCAGGCACGGGCCCCAGGGCCGGTCCCAGCGAGGGGAACCGGTTTTCGAAGACCACA
Organism: Arthrobacter sp. StoSoilB19; assembly: GCF_019977275.1. Classification (NCBI taxonomy): domain Bacteria; kingdom Bacillati; phylum Actinomycetota; class Actinomycetes; order Micrococcales; family Micrococcaceae; genus Arthrobacter; species Arthrobacter sp. StoSoilB19. The sequence continues at coordinate 1,308,754 of NZ_AP024650.1, forward strand.
ACGTCGTAATCCGGGGCAGGGATCTCGGAAGCGTTGGCGGCCGTGGTGGGGCAGATGGGGCACTGGTCTGCCGGCGGCAGGTGGGTGCGGGCCTGACGGTGCGCGGCGACGGCCACCCATTCGTCCGTCAGGGCATCGAAGCGCACCTCGCCCGGCTCCCCGCGAGGGGGCAGGCCGCGGTGGTCGGTGGTGAGGTGTCCGGCGCGTGACGTGCTGGTGCTGTCATCGTCGAAGTAGATCAGCTCCCGCCCATCGGAGAGTCTGGTACTGGTAATCCCTGTCATACAAAAAGTCTTGCACAAACGATCAAGAATGAATAGTTAACAACAAAAAGTAACAAAGGGGGATGGAAGGGCCTTTCGTGCCATGTACGGTAATGCCCATGACAGCCTCTTCCGAACACGGAACCTCCACCCGCTCATCCGCCCTGTCCTGCGCCACCGGCCGGCAATACGAGCTTCGCCGGGGCGACGCCGTCGCCGTGGTCACGGAGCTCGCTGCCGGGCTCCGCTCCTTCAGCCGGGGCGGGGTCCTGCTGACCGAAACCTACGGCGATGATCAGATCGCCCCCGGTGGGGCAGGCATCACCCTGGCACCCTGGGCCAACAGGGTGGAGGACGGGGTCTGGTTCCTCGACGGCCGGAAGCAGCAGCTGGACATCACCGAAGTGTCCCGCAACAACGCCAGCCATGGCCTGCTTCGGAATACCGGCTACGCGGCGGTTGCGGAGTCGCAGGACGCCGTGGCACTGGAGGCCACAGTTTTCCCGCAGCACGGCTATCCGTTCCTGGTGCGCCACAGGGTGGAGTACCGGCTTTCGGAAGACCTGGGGCTGCAGGTCAGGCAGACCCTCACGAACGACTCGGCGGCGGCCGCCCCATTCGTTCTGGGCGCCCACCCCTACCTGCGGCTTGGTGACACCCCGGTTGAGGAACTGCAGCTGACCGTTGCCGCCGGCACCCAACTGGTGACCGATGAGCGATTGATTCCCCGCAGTTCGGCCCCTGTCGCCGGGGATGTGGATTTTCGGTCCGGGCGGCACATCGCGGACCTGGCGGTGGACGTGGCCCTGACGGACCTCAGCTTCGAAGGGGGCAAGGCGCGGCACACCCTCGCGGCGTCCGACGGCGGGGAGGTGTCGCTGTGGCAGGACGAGGCCTGCCGCTACGTCCACATCTTCGTGAGCACGGTGTACCCGGGCCGTAGCCGTGCAGTGGCGGTGGAGCCCATGACCGGACCGGCCAACGCGTTCAACTCCGGCGACGGTCTCCGGTGGCTGGCTCCGGGGGAGTCCTTCAGCATGCAATGGGGCATCGACTACAAGCCCGGCGCGGCGGGGGAGTAGTTTCCCATCGGGCCGCAGCTGGGGAAGTATTGGCATATGACGCCTAACGAGGACGACGTTACCCTGGCCCGCCCGGTTTCAGCGCCGGCGCCCGCCTCCGCTGCGCCGCTGCGGGTCCTGACGGACCGTGAGCTGGACAAGGACATACCCTACGGCATCCGCATAGCGGCGTCCTGGTCGTGGCGGCTGGGCCTGATTCTCCTGATGGTGGGGACGCTGGTCTGGCTGCTCAGCCACATCACCCTCCTGATCATCCCGATTATGGTGGCCGCCCTCCTCGCCGGTCTCCTGAGCCCGGTCACGGTGTGGCTGAAGCGGCACGGGCTGCCTGCTGGGCTAGCCGTAGCCGTGACGGTCCTCGGGTTCATCGGTGTCATTGTCGGTGCCCTGGCCCTGGTGGGCAGGCAATTGGCGGTGGGATTCGGCGAGCTCTATTCCCAGGCCCTTGAAGGCGTCCGGCAGGTCCAGGACTGGCTCTCTGCCGGCCCCCTGCACCTCACGGCCGCCCAGATCGACCAGTACATCAAGGAAGCCACCGACGCGCTGCAGAACAACAGCAGCAGCATCCTCAGCGGCGCCCTGTCCTTCGGCAGCACCGCGGGGCACTTCGCTGCCGGCATGCTGCTGTCGCTGTTCATCCTGATCTTCTTCCTCCTGGAAGGTGACCGGATCTGGGCGTTCCTGGTTAAGATGCTTCCGCGCAAAGCCCGGGCCGCCACCTTCGGCGCCGGCCGCAGGGGCTGGGCGTCCATGGTCAGCTACGCGCGCATCCAGATGTTCGTCGCAGCAGTGGACGCGCTCGGCATTGGCGTGGGCGCCGCCATTATCGGAGTCCCGCTTGCGCTTCCACTGGGCGTGCTTGTCTTCCTCGGCTCCTTCATTCCGGTGGTGGGCGCCCTGTTGACCGGTATCGTGGCCATCCTGCTGGCGCTGGTGGCCAACGGCCCCATCAACGCCCTGATCATGCTGGCCATCGTCCTGCTGGTCCAGCAGCTTGAGGGCCACATCCTGCAGCCCCTGGTCATGGGCAAGGCAGTCTCGCTGCACCCGGTGGCTGTGATCCTCAGCGTTGCGGCCGGTTCCTACCTTGCCGGCATCCCCGGAGCGCTGTTCTCGGTACCCATCCTGGCCGTAGCAAATTCGGCTGTTCGCTACATCGCCGCAAGAACGTGGGAACATGAACAGGTGCCGGTAATTGCCGGGAAGCCCATCACGGCCGGAGCAGGCGGGGACAACACCATCAAGGACGTTGAACCGCCGTCTGTACCTGGCGCGGGGAAGGACACGGCGTCCGGCACTCCAGCCGAACACCGCGATGCCCGTGATTCCTCCCCGGAAGGCACCGGGGCAGAACCCAGAGGAGAGTAGTCCGTGAAGATCCTTGAAACCCTTCCCGTCACACTGGACGATGTCCTTGAGGCGCAGAAGCTGCTTGACGGGATTATCGCGCGCACTCCCGTGGAATCGTCGCGGGCGCTGGGGACCATGGTAGGCGGCGACGTCTATTTCAAATGCGAAAACCTGCAGCGCGCCGGCTCGTTCAAGGTCCGCGGGGCCTACGTCCGGATGGCGCGGCTCTCCCCGGACGAGAAAAAGCGGGGAGTGGTGGCAGCCTCCGCCGGCAACCACGCCCAGGGCGTTGCCGTCGCCGCCAAGAGCCTGGGCATCAAGGCCCGGATCTACATGCCGCTGGGCGTGGCACTGCCCAAGCTCGCCGCCACCCGCAGCCATGGCGCCGAAGTGGTCCTGCACGGGCACAACGTGGACGAGGCGCTCGCCGAAGCCCAGCGCTACAGCAACGAAACGGGCATGGTCTTCGTCCACCCGTTTGACAATGTGGACGTGGTGGCCGGCCAGGGCACCGTGGGCCTGGAAATCCTCGAGCAGGTCCCCAACGTTGACACAATCCTCATGGGTGTGGGCGGCGGTGGGCTCCTGGCAGGGGTCGCCGTCGCCATCAAGGCCCGCGCCAGGGAACTGGGCCGGGAGATCCGCATCATTGGCGTCCAGGCGGAAAACGCCGCCGCCTACCCGCCCTCGCTGGCCGCCGACGCGCTGGTGCCGCTGAAGAAGGTTTCCACCATGGCGGACGGCATCGCCGTGGGGCGTCCGGGGCAGCTGCCCTTCAGCATCATCCGCGAGCTGGTGGATGATGTGGTCACCGTCAGTGAAGACTCCCTGGCCCGCGCCCTGATCTTCCTGCTGGAACGGGCCAAGATGGTGGTTGAACCTGCAGGGGCGGTGGGCGTTGCAGCCCTCATGGACGGCAAGATCGAGAACCCGGGAACCACCGTGGCCGTGCTCTCCGGCGGAAACATCGACCCCATGCTGATGCTCAAGGTGATCCAGCGCGGCCTCTCCGCCGCAGGCCGCTACATGACGGTGCGGATGATGCTTGATGACCGCCCCGGCTCACTGGCAACCATTGCCCGCATCATTGCCGAAAACGATGCCAACGTCACCGGCCTGGACCACACGCGGGTGGGAGGCTCCATCAGCATGGGCGACGTCTCCATCACCGTGAACCTGGAAACCAAGGGCCACCAGCACGGTGAGCAGGTCCTCAGCGCACTCCGTGCCGAGGGTTTCCAGCCGATCGTCGTGCACTAGGAACGGGCCTTGGCAGGACTGACGGGCAACGGACGCCTCCCCGGGCGGCAGGCCATCGCGTCGCGCGCGAAGGGCGGGTTGGTGGTGCTGGGCGGCTTTGTGGCTGTGCTGTTCGCCATTGAAGTGGTCAACACACTGATGATGGGGGCCCTCACCCGGACCTTCGGCCTGCGGCCCAGGAGTGCCGACGGGCTGCTGGACATCTTCACCTTCCCGCTCCTGCATGCCAACCTGAACCATCTGCTTTCCAACAGCCTGCCCCTGGTCGTCTTCGGCTTCCTGGTGTTCCTCTCCGGTTTGCGCGTGTTCCTCACCGCCCTTGCCTTCAGCTGGCTCGGCAGCGGGCTGACGGTGTGGCTGATCGGGAACGGCATCACCGTGGGCGCTTCAGGCCTGGTGTTCGGGCTCTTTGCGTTCCTGCTGGTCAGGGGGTTCTTCAACCGCAGTTGGCGCCAGGTCCTGCTTGCAGTGGTCCTTTTCATGGGCTACGGCAGCATCCTCCTGGGCGCCCTGCCGTTCGTGTCCGGATACGTGAGCTGGCAGGCGCACCTTGGCGGGGCCGCCGGCGGCGTGGTGGCGGCGCTGCTGCTTCGTCCGCGCGCGCCTGGGATGCCGGCGAAGTCATAGCAGCCGGCCTGAAGTAGGCCCGCCACAAGGCCTTAACGGAAAGCGGTGGCCGTCCCCTGGGGGGACGGCCACCGCTTCCCGGTTTCGCACTGTCCTGTTACGGAGCACTGCGCGTACAAGCTATGCGCGGAGCTAGCCGGCGTAGGGCTTGGCGGAGAGGATCTCCACCTTGATGTCCTTGCCGTTGGGCGCCACGTAGCTGAGGGTCTCGCCCTCCTTGTGGCCCAGGATGGCAGCGCCAAGCGGCGACTTTTCACTGAAGACATCCAGGTCTGAGTCGCCCGCGATCTCACGTGAGCCCAGCAGGAAGGTCTCCTCGTCGCCCGCGATCCTGGCCACCACGATCATGCCGGGCTCCACGATGCCGTCATCGGCAGGCGATTCACCCACATGGGCATCCCGGAGCAGTGCCGTCAGCTGGCGGATGCGGGCCTCAATCTTGCCCTGCTCCTCCTTGGCCGCGTGGTAGCCCCCGTTTTCCTTGAGGTCCCCCTCTTGCCGCGCTGCTTCAATCTTCTGGACGATCTCCGCCCGGCCAGCGCCGGAAAGGTGGTCCAGCTCTGCCTTCAGGCGGTCAAAAGCTTCCTGGGTGAGCCAGGCTGCAGATGCGCTGTTGGTGGTAGACACGGACTTCTCCTCTAGTGGTCCTACAATGCAAAAGACCCCGCCACGGTGGCCACTTGTGGAACAGCAACCAGCTCAGCGGGGTAAAGGTATCTCCCCATTGTAGTCAATCCTCTGGAGATAACCCAACAGGGAAGCGTTCCACGTCACACTGCTCAGGACGCCCCGGCTGGAATCCAGCAGCTGTCCACCACGCCCGATACCGACTCCGACTCCGTGCGCAACGTGACGCGCTGGGCCACCGTCCTGCCGCCGTCGGCCGTTCTATCCGCCACCGAAGGCGGGATGTCCACCACTTTCCAGCCCACAACAGCGAACTTGGAATCCAGTGCCTTCACGGCACATTTCACGGGCTTGCCCGGTTCCCGCGTCACCTGGAAGTCCACCTCGGCGAGCGTGGCATCGGTGGTGCTGTAACCCACGTCCTTGAACGTCACGCCGGAGAGCGAATTCGATGTGGTCACCCACGCCAGGAACCCGATTCCCGCGGCAAGCGCCAGGCCGATCGCGGCCCGGGTGGCCTTAGGGGAGAGCCGGCGCTTTTTAGCACCATACCGATTGGCTAGGCTAGTGTCTGCGGGCGCGGGGCGGGCCGGCTGGTCCGGGGAAGTCACCAGACCAGTTTAGTTCCCTTTCCGCCGGCGCTTTGCGGTGGCTGCAGCTGCCGGCGAGGCAGCGCACCCGCGACACCATCCGAAAGCTGCCACGAGCCGCAAAAGAAGAATTAGGAGCCGTCCCCTCCATGACAGCGTCCAGCAACTCCCAGGTGCCGCTGCGGCTGCTCGCGGTCCACGCCCACCCGGATGACGAATCAAGCAAGGGTGCTGCGACCATGGCCATGTATGCGGCTGCCGGTGTGGACGTGCTGGTGGCAACCTGCACCGACGGTTCCCGCGGCGACATCCAAAACCCTGCGGTGGAAGACGAACCCCACCCCAAGCGGGATATGGCCGGTGCCCGGAGGCTGGAGATGCAGCAGGCTGCCGCCATCCTCGGGATCCGCCAGCGGTGGCTTGGATTTGTGGACTCCGGCCTTCCCGAAGGCGACCCGCTGCCGCCGCTCCCCACCGGATCGTTCGCCACCCTGCCCCTGCACCAGGCCGCGGCGCCCCTGGTGCGGCTGGTGCGTTCCTTCAAGCCGCACGTCATCCTCAGCTATGACGAGAACGGCGGCTACCCGCACCCGGACCACATCATGGCGCACAGGGTGGCCGTGGAAGCCTTCGAGGCCGCAGGCGATCCCGAACGCTATCCGGAGGCGGGGGAGCCATGGGAGCCAGGCAAGCTCTATTACGACCGCGCCTTCAGCCCTGAGCGGTTCCGGGCGCTGCACTTTGCGCTGGAGGAGGCAGGGCTGCAGTCACCGTACGCCGAGCGCCTTGCCGCCTGGCTGGAGTCCGACGCCGAGGGGCACACCCCGCCGCCGGCCGCGCACCCCACCACCACCCAGATTGACTGCGGGGACTTTTTCGAAGTCCGCGACGATGCGCTGCGCGCGCACCGGACGCAGGTGGACCCGCTGGGGTTCTTCTTCGCCGTTTCGCCCGACATGCAGCGCCGGGTTTGGCCGTGGGAGGACTATTCGCTGATCCATTCCAGGGTGCCCTCCGAGCTCCCCGAGAAGGACCTGTTCGCCGGGCTAAGATAGACACGGCAGGCTATTTCTATCTTGCGTAGAAGACAGGCGCGGCGACGGCCGGTCCCGTCCGCTTCCTGCTGCATCCGCTCCACCAGAAGGTATTAACCGTGCAATCTCTGCTCCTCAGCCTCGCCACTACGCCGACCCCGCTGCCTACTCCGACACTGCGGGAGGGGATTTCCGAGGACCAGGTGACGCCGGGCCTGCTGGGGTTCATCATGACGGCGTTCTTCGTCGTGGCGACTGCCCTGCTCATTGTGGATATGGTGCGTCGGATCCGCAGGGTGCGCTACCGGGCCCAGGTGGAGGAAGAGCGCCTGGCCGCTGCAGCTGCCGCAGATGTTGACGCCGCGGACGTCCAGGACGGGCGCGACGGCGGGACGCCTCCGGAAGCTACCGATGCCAACGGAAACGGCACTGCCGGGGGACATCCGCAGCCGCGCGAATAGGGCTGTCCCTTCGGCCGGGCCGGCTCCGGAGTGAAGGGGTTCTAGTCGAGGACTGCCATGGCGATCGCCGCGAAGTGTGCCGCGAAGGCGAGCACGGTGAACGCATGGAATAGTTCGTGGAAGCCGAAGTGGTGGTAGCTGAAATTGGGCTTCTTCAGCGCGTAGAAAATTGCGCCCGCGATATAGAGGACGCCGCCCACGCAGATCAGCACGGCCGCCGGGATGCTTGCCTGGAAGAACTGCGGCAGGTAGAACAGCGCGCCGCAGCCCAGTGCGATGTAGATGGGCACGTAGAGCCAGCGGGGGGCTTCAGTCCACAGCAACCGGAACAGCACGCCGAGGATGGCTCCGGACCAGATGACCCACAGGAGGATCACCGCCTGCTGGCGTTCCAGGAGAGTCCATGCCAGCGGCGTATAGGTGCCGGCGATCACCAGCATGATGTTGGTGTGGTCGAGCCGCTTCAAAACGAGCTTGACGCGCGGGGACCAGTTGCCGCGGTGGTAGACGGCGCTGACGCCGAAGAGCAAAACACCTGTGGCGGCGTAGATGGCGGACGTGATCCGGCGGTCCGTGGTGGGGGCAATGACAACCAGGATAATCCCGGCGGCAAGGGCGAGCGGGGCCGTGACCGTGTGGATCCACCCCCGCCACTTGGGCTTGATCATCAGTAGTTCCGCGAGGCGGACGGCGGCGTCATCCATGGCGCTGGGCCCTGGTTCCGCGGCGGTGTTCCGCTCCTCCGGCTGGGGGTCCCGGGAGGCGTGCGGAGAGTCGCTGTTCATGCCAACAGAATAACTTACGGGCCGGTAAGTTACCCGCGGGTAACATCCCTGCTTTGATGTTCCCGGGGTACTGGCCGTGCCAGCCGGCCACGGGCGGTAGCCTAGGATGTGGATGTACGTACGGCAGGAAAGTCAGGTGAGTGGACGCGTGGAGTTGCCCGGGTTCCTCTATGGCTATTACGAACGCCGGCTGCTTAGGGACCTTCCCCGCGACCGGATCCCCCGCCATATCGGCGTCATGGTGGACGGCAACCGCCGCTGGGCCAAGCAGTTCAACGCACCCACCAGCCAGGGCCACCAGGCCGGGGCGGACAAAATCCACGAATTCCTCGGCTGGTGCCAGGAACTCGGTGTAAAAGTGGTGACGCTCTACATGCTGTCCACGGACAACATGAACCGCTCCAGCGAGGAACTGGACCTCCTGATGGGCATTATCGCCAACACCCTGGACCGGCTGGACGAGGACGCCAACATCTCGGTACACGCCATGGGCGCACCTGAACTGCTCCCGGACTACCTGGCCGAGCGCCTTAACAAGCTCACCGCCAGGACACCCGTCCGGGAAAAAATCCATGTCAACGTGGCGGTGGGCTACGGGGGCCGGCGTGAAATCGTCGACGCCGTCAGGGAACTCCTGCACGACGCCGTCGCCAAGGGCATGGACATCTCCAAGCTTGCCGATGACCTGTGCGTTGATGACATCTCACGCTTCCTGTACACGCGCGGACAGCCGGATCCGGACCTGGTGATCAGGACGTCGGGGGAGCAGCGGCTATCCGGCTTCCTCATGTGGCAGAGCGCCTACAGCGAGTTCTACTTTTGCGAGGCCCTCTGGCCTGCTTTCCGCAAGGTGGATTTCCTGCGCGCCCTGCGCGACTACGCCGGCCGCCAGCGGCGCTTTGGCACCTGAAACCCCCGGTTCATAACAAGTTCACACACCTGCGAGAGAAATCGCCGCGTAATGGTTGCGGAAATTACCCCGGGTGGATTTACGTTATATCCATCAGCAGGCAAAACCGCCGGCTGATCGGGGAGGCCAGTACATGGAGCGAAACATCGCACCGGTTGTATGGGAGGCCGGACCCGGCCTCTTGGCCGAGCCGCCTCACCAATAACAATTCCGGGCTGGCGCCCGGGGCTGGAGTCGATGTGGCTACTTCTGAACAACTGCCCGAGGTCCTGTTTGGACTGGGTGGAAAAGCTACCTCTCGCGCCGAGCGAGCTACCTCTGAAACCGGCGCAGCAACTGATGCTGCGGCCGGTTTTGCTGTCTCCGGAAGGGAAGCCGACATCCACACCTTCGTCATCGACACCTCCGTCCTCCTCTCGGATCCGCGCGCACTCCTGCGGTTTGCCGAGCATGAGGTAGTGGTTCCCGTCGTGGTCATCACCGAACTCGAGGCCAAACGGCATGACCCCGAACTCGGCTACTTCGCACGGAAAGCCCTGCGGCTCCTGGACGACCTCCGGGTCAAGCACGGCGGCCTGAACCAGCCCCTTCCCATCGGCGACGAGGGCGGGACCCTGATGGTGGAACTCAACCACATCTCGTCCGAGGTGCTGCCGTTGGGCTTCCGCAGCGGGGACAACGACAGCCGCATCCTCGCCGTCGCCAAAAACCTTGCCAACGAAGGACGCAACGTTACCGTCGTGTCCAAAGACCTGCCCATGCGGGTCAAGGCGTCCGCCATGGGACTTACCGCCGACGAGTACCGCAACGAACTGGTCAAGGACTCCGGTTGGACGGGTGTTGCCGAAATCGAAGCGGACGAACAGGAGATTTCCACCCTGTACGGCCACGAGCCCGTCTTCATCCCCGCGGCCGCCGAGCTGCCCGTCAACACCGGGCTGGTCCTGCTGTCCAACCGCGGCTCCGCGCTCGGCCGGGTGGGCGCCGACAAGCAGGTGCGCCTGGTCAAGGGCGACCGCGACGTGTTCGGCCTCCACGGCCGGTCCGCCGAGCAGAGGCTGGCCATCGACATGCTGATGGATCCCGCCGTAGGCATCGTTTCCATTGGTGGCCGCGCCGGCACCGGCAAGTCTGCCCTTGCCCTCTGCGCCGGCCTCGAGGCGGTGCTGGAACGCCGCGAACACCGCAAAGTGATCGTCTTCCGGCCCCTTTACGCGGTTGGCGGACAGGAACTGGGCTACCTGCCAGGTTCGGAGTCCGAGAAAATGAACCCCTGGGCGCAGGCCGTGTTCGACACCCTCGGGGCCTTGGTCAGCCAGGAAGTAGTGGAGGAGGTCATGGACCGCGGCATGCTCGAGGTCATGCCCCTCACCCACATCCGCGGACGTTCCCTGCATGACGCCTTCGTGATCGTCGACGAAGCACAGTCCCTGGAAAAGAACGTGCTCCTGACGGTCATGAGCCGCATCGGCCAGAACTCCAAGATCGTCCTCACCCACGACGTCGCCCAGCGGGACAACCTGCGGGTCGGCCGCCACGACGGAATCGCCGCCGTCGTCGAAACCCTGAAAGGACACCCCCTCTTCGGCCACGTCACCCTGACCCGCTCCGAACGCTCGCCCATCGCCGCCCTGGTCACCGAACTTCTGGAAGGTTAGCGACACCTCGCCGAGGGCCGTGGCCGGGTTCGTCCCGCCACGGCCCTTTTCGTGCGTGGCAGTGGTTGGGTTCGCGGGGCCACGGCCCTTCTCCGTCGCTTAGACACAACGCATAGGGCCGTCTCCGGTCGCTGGGCGACCTCCGGCGGCCGATGCGTCGCGATGCGCTCCTACGAGAAGGACCGCAGCCCCGCTCGAGCGGGATCCCTACCGGAAGTGTTCAGAAGGCGCGCCCTGGCACACGTCCGGTTCGAGTCCTTCGTGGAGGAGCGCATCGCCGAACGGAGCAATGCGTCGGGAGGTGTCTAAGCGACGGCGAAGGACTCGGGGCGGACGAACCCTGCCACGGTAAGGCAATCAGGTGACCTTGAGGAACTTGGCCACAGCCTCGTGGCCCTCTACCTTCAGCTCCCAGTCGGGGCGCTTGAAGGTCTCCGGGGTGACGCGGACGTGCTGGAGTGTTTCGATTTTGGGGCCCCAGGCTTTGCGGGTGGTGCCGTTGAGTTCGTAGCCGAGGGAGCGGGACACGCCCAGGGAGGCGCTGTTCCAGATGGCTGCCTCGGATTCGGCGACTTCTGCCCCCAGCCGGTCAAAGGCCCAAAGGACAACGGCGGCACGCATCTCCTTGCCCAGGCCGCGGCCTTGAACGGACTGCTTGAGCCAGGATCCGGTGGTGACTGTCCTGAGGGCCGCGAAGTCCTTGGCTCCAACGTCCTGGCAGCCGGCGAACTGGCCTTCGTGCCAGATGCCGAGGAGCAGCGTCCAGCTTTCGGGCGTGCATTCGGCCCGGCAGCGCCAGTACCAGCGGGCCATGTTGGGGCCCAACTCCTCGTCGGGCAGCTCGGTCCAGGGAGTGCTGAAGGGGTTCCTGCCGGCGTCATGGATTCCGCCCCGGGCCGCCGCCACGGCCGCGGGGATGTCCTGGTCGGTGAGGGGGCGCAGCTCCAGCCGCGGCGTGGACAGCGTGAGGTCGAACAGCGGCCAGATGGAGCCCAGGGTAGTCATCCGCGAAGCCTAGCCGATCGGTGGCATGCGGGGTTGTCACGCCTTGGCGGCGATGTCCCAGCTGATGTGCCGGCGGACGTCGGTGAGATTCATGGACTGTGCCAGGAAGAGGTCATCGAGCATGTACTCATCCACGGCGAGGATCCGGATCCAGTGGCCATACTCCCCGGTTTCCTGCTCCAGTGACTGGCTGGATACGCAGACGCCGGTACCCATGTCCACCCGCAGGAGTGAACTTCCGGGAAGGCAGAGGGGGGCGGCAGGATCGCCCGGGCGGTAGGCGGCGCTGGGGGCCACCACCGCCTCCAAAACCGGCCGGCCTTCGTGCTCGGCGAAGCGGGTGTCCCGGATGTCCAGGGCGTTGCTGCCCGGGAACTCGATGGGCACGGGGGCGTTCCCGGCCAATTCCACGGGGTCCAGGGCGGCTGAAAAGCGTCCATTTCCGAACCCGGGCTCGCCGTAGGCGGCTTCCGGCCGGCGGCGGACCAGTCCGGCGTCGTCGTACACGGGCGTGACCAGGTGCGGAGGGAGCAGCCAGGACTTACGGGTGGCGCTGACGTAGATGCCGTCGCGGGAGTCATTGATGCCTGTGGTGCTGTGAAGGACCAGGCCCTCAGGGCTTTCAAGGCGGAGCGCCCCCGGCCGGCGGAGCCACGCACGGACGAAGGGTGCACCGGGCGTGGGAGCTGACGCAAAGGCCTGGTCCCAGTACTCAAAACGCAGCGCCTGCCACTTCCAGGGGGAAGACCGGCAAAGGTTCCGGAACATCGCGGCCAGATCCGCGGGGACGGAAGGAGGGCCCGGAACCGCCCGGCGCCGGGAGTCCCAGGTCGACATATCCACATTTTACGCGGGGGTGCTACGGGCGGAATGGTGGATCCAGTAGCATCCGAGGGGTGATCGGACGACTCGGCGAACTCTGGCAGCACACCCCGCTGGCCTTCTGGCTGGTACTGGCGGCCTGCCTTTACTTTGCGGTGATGGCGGTCCGGCTCACCATTATCGACGTCCGGCACCACCTCCTGCCCAACAGGATCGTCTTCCCGTCCTATGCGGTGGCCGGTGCGCTCCTCCTGGCGGCGGCCGCGGTTGCCTGGGCCGGTCCCATGCCGACTGCAGGGAACACCGGCGGGATCCTGGCCATCCCTGCCCTCCGCGTTGTGGCCGGCGCCGCGATCCTGTGGCTGTTCTATTTTGTCCTCCGGTTCATCTATCCGCCGGGGATGGGGTTTGGCGACGTCAAGCTGGCGGGAGTGCTGGGAATGTACCTTGGCTACCTCAGCTGGGGCCATCTGTTCGCGGGCACGTTCCTGGCGTTCCTGCTGGGCGGCTTGTGGTCACTGGCCCTGCTGGCGGCCCGGCGGGGCACCCTGAAGTCCGCCATCCCGTTCGGCCCGTTCATGCTCGCCGGCGCCGCCGCCGCGATGCTGCTGCCCGCGTGAGCTGCCTGCGATGTTGCCCGGGCTGTTCGATAGGCTGGCGGTATGCCTGCACCTGAATACGTCCTGAAGCTGCGCGAGAAGATCGGCAACGACCCCATCTGGGTCCCCGGGGTGCGGGGTGTCGTGGTGGACGATGCGGGCCGTATCCTGCTGGCCCAGCGGGCAGACAACGGGCAGTGGGCGCTGGTGAGCGGCATGCTGGACCCGGGGGAGCAGCCTGCACGGGGGCTCATCCGGGAGATCTTCGAGGAAACAGCTGTGGTGGCCGAAGCGGAACGTGTGGTGTCCGTGGGCGCGGTGGGGCCGGTTACCTATCCCAACGGTGACATCTGCGAGTTCCTGGACGTGGTGTTCCTGTGCCGTTACGTCTCCGGCGAAGCCAAGGTCAATGACGACGAATCCCTGGCTGTTGGCTGGTTCAGCATGGACGACCTTCCCGAACTCATGCCCGGCCACCTCACCAGCATCCGCCAGGCACTGGCGCCCTCCGGAGCCGTCCACTTCGAGCCCTGAAAAACCGGGTATCCGACGGCGGTCAGCGGCCCGGCGAAACCAGCTCGCCGTCGTCGTCCTTCACGTGGTCCCCGCGCCCACCTGCGTCATAATCAGTGTCCCGTCCAGTGTCCGCCTTAGTGCCGGCGGCGCCTGCGGGAGCTCCGGCGAGGCCGGCGGCGAGCCGCTCGGCTTCTTCGCCGCCCACTGCCTCGCCGCGGGCCACCATCCCGGCCGTGTCCGAGAGCGGAATTTGCTTCAGCGTGAGGGCCAGGAGCAGTGCCGCGGCGATGAAGGGGAGCAGGTACCAAAACACCGGTGCCAGCGAGTCGGCGTAGGCATTTACGATAGCGTCACGCAGTTGCTCCGGGAGCTGGTTCAGTGCCTGCGGGTCCAGGGTCCGGGTGGACTGCCCGGCCTGCTCAGCGGTAGCACCTGCCCCCGTGAAAGCGTTGGTCAAGGCCTCCGAAAGGCGGGTGGTGAAGATCGAGCCGAACACCGCCACGCCCAATGCTGCGCCCACCTCGCGGAAGTAGTTGTTGGTGCTGGTGGCGGTGCCGATCTGGTCGGCCGGAACGGAGTTCTGGACCACCAGGACCACCACCTGCATGATCAGGCCGAGGCCGGCCCCGAACAGGAACAGCTGGACGCAGATCACCCAGATGGGGGTGCTGGCGGCAAGCGTGGTCATCCACAGCATGGCGGCCATGGTGAGCACGGCACCGAGGATGGGGAACATCCTGTACTTTCCGGTCCTGGAGATCCGGATACCGGAGTAGATGGACGTGCCCATCAGGCCTGCCATCATCGGCAGCATCAGCAAACCGGATTCGGCTGCCGACGTGCCGGACGACATCTGCAGGAAGGTGGGGACGAACGCGATGGCGGAGAACATGCCCAGGCCAAGGGTGAAGCCAATGGCCGTGGCATTGATGAAGATCCGGTTCCGGAACAGGCTCAGCGGAATGATGGGGTCATCAGCCCGCCGCTCCACCATCACGAAAGCGGCGGCGGAAACCAGCAGGCCGGCACCAAAGGCCCAGGTGAGGGGTGAATCCCAGCCCTCGTCCTTCTTGCCGCCAAAGTCGGTGAAGAAGATCAGGCAGGTGGTGGCCGCGGACAGCAGCACAACGCCCAGCACGTCAATCCGCTTTTCTGCCTTCTTGTTGGGAAGGGTCAGGGCGAACCAGGCAATGGCGAAGGCCGCAAGGCCCACCGGGATGTTGATATAGAAGGCCCATTCCCAGGTGAGGTGGTCCACGAAGAAGCCGCCCAGCAGCGGTCCGGCTACGGCGGAGAGCCCGAAGATGGCGCCGAGCGGGCCCATGTATTTGCCGCGCTCCTTGGCGGGAACGATGTCGGCGATGATCGCCTGGGACAGGATCATGAGGCCGCCGCCGCCCAGGCCCTGGATGGCGCGGAAAATGACGAAGCCCCAGAAGTCGGTGGCCAGTGCGCATCCAACAGATGCCAGGGTGAAGAGCGCGATGGCCACCAGGAAGAGGTTGCGCCGGCCCAGGATGTCGCCGAACTTGCCGTAGATGGGCATCACGATGGTGGTGGCCAGCAGGTAGGCGGTGGTGATCCACGCCTGGTGCTCCACGCCGCCCAGCTTGCCCACGATGGTGGGCATGGCGGTGGAAACGATGGTCTGGTCCAGGCTGGAGAGGAGCATGCCCGCGATCAGTGCGGAGAAGATAATCCAGATGCGTTTTTGCGTCAGCAGCAGGGGTCCTGCCGGTGCCTTGGTGGTGGCGGTGCTCATGGTTGTCCTTTTGCGGCAGTGTCCGGGATATCGAAGGGTTGGGAAAACAGGACGCTGGCTGCGGAGATGTTCGCCAGCAGCAGGTCCGGGTAACTGCGGGTGTTGCCGTCGGAGAAGTAGGCCATGCTGCTCTTGCGGGCGATGGTACTGAGCAGCACTACGGCCATCTGCACCACGGGGTGGTCGGGGGCCACTCCTTCGCGGCGGGCCACGTCCATGGCGAACTGGGCTTCGCGCTGCTCCGTGACGCCAATGATGCGGAGGATGAGCTGGGGCTCCTTGTGGACGACGCCAATCAGCTGCCGGGTTTCCTCTTCGGAGGCTGACATGCCCTCGGCCAGGCGGAGCGAGAGCCGGATGAGGTCGCGAAAGAGTGTGGGGGAGATTTCGCCGGCGGGAGAGTCTGCTCCGCCGGCAACGAACTCGTCGATGGCTTCGGCCGGGATGTCGTCTTCGGCGTGCCCGATGATGGCGTCTTCCTTTGTGGGGAAGTAGTTGAAGAAGGTGCGGCGCGATATTCCGGCGGCGTCGCACACTTCCTCCACGGTGTAGCCGTTGAGGCCCCGCTCGGCGGTCATGGCGCGGGCGGTTGACGTGATGGCGCTGCGGGTGGCTGCACGTTTCCGCTCCCTGAGGCCCTCCGAACTTGCACTCAAACTCATGGAGTAAAGTTTTGCACTATTCAGTTATCCGTGCAACTTATGAAAGAGGCCTTAATAGCAGTACGACGACGGCCGGCACCTTTCGCAGGAAAGGTACCGGCCGTCGTCGTACTTTTGGGCGGTGGTTCGTCAGGCCTTGTGGGCGGGGGACGTCATGGTGGTGACGTCCAGTGCCTTCTCGAGGTCGGCCTCGGAAACCTTGCCGTCGCCGTCGCCGACGAAGCCGAGCTTCTCGGTGGCCTGGCGGATGGTCAGGCCCTCCTTGACGGCGGTCTTGGCGATCTTGGCGGCGTTCTCGTACCCGATGTACTTGTTCAGCGGGGTGACGATGGACGGGGAGGCCTCGGCCAGGAAGCGGGCGCGCTCCACATTGGCCGTGATGCCGTCGATCATCTTGTCGGCCATGACCCGGCTGGTGTTGGCCAGCAGGCGGATGGACTCCAGCAGGTTCGCGGCCATGACCGGGATGCCCACGTTGAGCTCGAAGGCGCCGTTGGTGCCGGACCAGGCGATGGCGGTGTCGTTGCCGATGACCTGGGCAGCGACCATGATGGACGCTTCGCAGATGACCGGGTTGACCTTGCCGGGCATGATGGACGAGCCCGGCTGGAGGTCGGGGATGGCAATTTCGCCAAGGCCGGTGTTGGGGCCGGAACCCATCCAGCGGAGATCGTTGTTGATCTTCATGAACGAGATGGCGATGTTGCGCAGCTGGCTGGACGCCTCGATCAGGCCGTCGCGGTTGGCCTGCGCCTCAAAGTGGTCGCGGGCTTCGGTCAGCGGCAGGCCGGTGTCCGTTGCCAGCAGCTCGATGACGCGCTCAGGGAAACCGGCAGGGGTGTTGATGCCGGTGCCCACGGCGGTCCCGCCCAGCGGAACCTCGGCAACACGGGGGAGCGAAGCGTTGATGCGCTCGATGCCGTAGCGGACCTGCGCGGCGTAGCCGCCGAACTCCTGGCCCAGGGTCACCGGGGTGGCGTCCATGAGGTGGGTGCGGCCGGACTTGACGACGTCCTTGAACTCAACAGCCTTGCGCTCCAGCGACTCGGCAAGGTAACCCAGGGCGGGAATGAGGTCGTTGATCAGGGCCGAGGTGGCAGCTACGTGGACCGAGGTGGGGAACACGTCGTTTGAGGACTGCGAGGCGTTGACATGGTCGTTCGGGTGGACCACCTTGTCGCTGCCGGCGGCCTTCAGCGCGCGGGTAGCCAGTTCGGCCAGTACCTCGTTGGTGTTCATGTTCGAGGAGGTGCCGGAGCCGGTCTGGAAAACGTCGATGGGGAAGTCGCCGTCGTACTTGCCGGCGGCCACCTCATCGGCAGCGTCTGCAATCGCCTTGGCCAGCTCGCCGTCGAGCACGCCCAGTTCTGCGTTGGCCTGGGCGGCAGCCTTCTTGACCCGCGCCAGCGCCTCGATGTGGGTGCGCTCAAGGGTCTTGCCGGAAATGGGGAAGTTCTCCACTGCCCGCTGCGTCTGCGCGCGGTACAGTGCGTTCACGGGGACGCGGACTTCGCCCATCGTGTCATGTTCAATGCGGAACTCTTCAGTGGAAGTCATGGGGCTAGCTTATGGCGATCCGGCGCCCCATCGAAAACCGTTAAGGGAGCTTTGCCGGCGGTCCAGTGGACCGCCGGCACGTGGGTCCTAGAGCTCGCCGATTCCGGAAACAAGGTCGGCGCGGCCCTCTGCCAACCGGTAGGAGAGCCCGATGACCGCGGTGCGGCCGCCCTCGATTGCGTCGGAAATCACACGCGAGCTGTCCGCCAGCCGCTGCGATGTCTGCTTGACGTGCTCCACCACCATGTCGTTGACCTCAGGCTGGTCATTCCGCAGGGACGTCAGGACCGAGGGTGTGATGCGCTCCACGAGGTCGCGGATGAACCCCGCAGGCATGTCGCCGGTCTCAACGGCATCCTTGGTGGCCGTCACGGCACCGCAGCTGTCGTGCCCAAGCACCACGATCAGCGGTACACCCAGCACGCCGACGCTGTACTCCAGGGAGCCCAGGACGGCGTCGTCGATCACCTGGCCGGCGGTGCGGACCACGAAAACGTCGCCGAGGCCGACGTCGAAAATGATCTCTGCGGCGAGCCGTGAATCGGAGCAGCCGAAGATCACCGCGAAGGGGTTCTGTGTCTCCACCAACGATGAGCGGTGGGAGGCATTCTGGTTCGGATGGGAGGACTGGCCTTGTACGAAACGTTCGTTGCCTTCGCGCAGGCGGCGCCAGGCCAGTGCAGGAGTCAGGTTAGTCGTCACGGCCCCACCTTACGGCGTAGGCGCACCCGACGGTGAAACTGTGACGGCGGGGCTGCCTTCAAGGGAGTTGACGACGGCGGCGGCGAGCGTTGCGAATTCGTCCAGTTGCGCGGCGCCGGAGAGGACGATGGTACTGCCCCTGTAGTTGAGCACCATCGACTTTTCACCCTTGCCGGTGTCGCGCAGTTCCCACTCCTTGCCGCCGGCGTTCCGTGAGCCGGTGACGGGGGCGTTTTTGGTCTGCTGGAGGAGCCAGGTGGGGTTTGCGCTCCTGGTCTGCACCAAACTGATGAAGGACGTCTTGGGGGTCACATAGCCAACCTCCCAGGTGGGCACGCCGCTGCCCGTGCCGGCTTCCCACCGGGCGTAGTTGGGGCGGAAGGCATTGCCGGTATCAGGGGCAATGGGTGTGAATCCCGCCACATCCGCCGCGTTGCGTGCCACCGAGGCAACATCGATGTCCGGCCGGTAGCCGTCGCCCTTGGGCTGGGGATTCATGAGGACAACGGGCAGGAACGCCGCGATGCTGAGCACCAGGGCAATGATCATGCCGATCACGGAGGCGTTGGCGCGCTTGGCGGCCGCCGCCGGAATGACGGGCTTAACCGGGGTGTCCGCACTGCTGCCGGCGGGGCCGGAACGGCCCTCGGGCTGTGCCTGGCCGGAGCTGGGACTGGTGGCTTCCTGCATGTCATTCACCCCTCTATAGTCGCCCATCCCGGAGCCGGACTTCCATTCGGCCATGTCCCGGGGCGCGAGGGGGGCTGCGGTGCACATTGCGCGGTTGCGTCATGGGCCGCCCTCGGCGCGGTGCCGCGACTATGATCGATAGCAGAGGAATCACCGTCCTGCTGCACCGGCGGGCGGGTTCAATGATCGCCACTCGAAGAAGAGGTTCACGTGTCACCAGCGTCCATGACCCAGAAGTACTCCACGATTTCATCGTCCCTTGCGGTGGGCCACGACGAGCCGGACCGCAACCTCGCCCTTGAGCTTGTCCGCGTCACCGAGGCCGCGGCCATTGCCGGCGGCCACTGGGTGGGTTTCGGCGACAAGAACACCGCCGACGGCGCAGCCGTCGACGCCATGCGTTCCTTCCTTCAGACCGTCCACTTCAACGGTGTTGTGGTGATCGGCGAGGGCGAAAAAGACGAAGCCCCCATGCTGTTCAACGGTGAACGCGTCGGCGACGGCACCGGCCCCGAATGCGACGTGGCCGTTGATCCCATCGACGGAACGCGGCTGACTGCACTGGGCATCAACAACGCCCTGGCCGTCCTTGCCGTTGCCGAGCGTGGCTCCATGTTCGATCCCTCTGCCGTGTTCTACATGGAAAAGCTCGTCACCGGTCCCGAGGCCGCGGACATGGTGGACCTGCGCCTGCCGGTCAAGCAGAACCTGCACCTGATCGCCAAGGCCAAGGGCGTGAAGGTTAACCAGCTCAACGTGATGATCCTTGACCGCGACCGCCACAAGCCGCTGGTGGAGGAAATCCGCGAGGCCGGTGCACGCACCAAGTTCATCATGGACGGCGACGTCGCCGGCGCCATTGCCGCGGCCCGCTCCGGCACCGGCGTGGATGCGCTGATGGGCATCGGCGGCACCCCGGAAGGCATCGTGGCTGCCTGCGCCATCAAGTCCCTGGGCGGCGTCATCCAGGGCCGGCTGTGGCCCACCAGCGACGAGGAAAAGCAGAAGGCAATCGACGCCGGCCACGACCTCGACCGCGTGCTTTCCACCAACGACCTGGTCTCCAGCGACAACTGCTACTTCGCCGCCACCGGCATTACCGACGGTGACCTTCTGAAGGGCGTCCGCTACTCCAAGGACAAGGTCCTCACCCAGTCCATCGTCATGCGTTCCAAGTCCGGCACCATCCGTTTCGTCGATGGCGAGCACCGCGCCGACAAGTGGGAAGGCTACGCCCGCAAGAGCTGATCCGCAGCCACTGCAGGATGTCAGGGCCCCGGGGCACCGCGTGCGCACCGGGGCTTTGCCGTTAATGCCTTGGTATAGGGTTTAAGCCATGATTCCTGCTGTTGTGCCCTGTACTGACCGCGCCCTTTGGGACGAATACGTCGACCGGTTCCAGGGGCATCCGCAACAGCTGTGGGGCTGGGGCGAGACCAAGGCAACGCACGGCTGGTCCGTGGACAGGGTCCTGGTCAAGGCCGGCGAGGAAATCATTGGCTGCGCCCAGTTGCTGGTCCGCAGGCTTCCCGTCCCCTTCCGGGCGCTGGTCTACATTCCGCGCGGCCCCATGTGCTCCGTGGAGAACGCCCAGGTGGTCCTGAACCGGCTGGCCGAGCACGCTGCCCTCCGCCACCGCGGCGTGGCCCTCAGCATCGAACCCGACTGGGACCGCGACTCAGGTTTTGCCGGCGCCGTCGCGGCTGCCGGCTTCCGCGAGTCCGCCAACACCGTGCTCATCCCGCGCACGCTCATCCTGGACCTCACCCGTTCCGACGACGAACTGATGGCGGAGATGTCCAAGTCCACACGGGCGAACATCCGCAAGGCCATGCGAAGCGACGTGGAATTCCGCAAGGTCAAGAACGACTCCGAGCTGGAACAGGTGCTGGCCATTTACCACGACACTGCGGCACGGGCGGGCTTCGGGATCCACGAAGACCAGTACTACCGCGACATCTTCCGCAACCTCGGCGACGCCTCACCGATCATCGCCGCGTTCGACGGCGAGCAGATGCTTGCCTTCACGTGGTTGTCCCGCAGCGGTGCCACCGCGTTCGAGCTCTACGGCGGGGTCTCTGCCGAGGGGCAGAAGCAGCGCGTGAACTACGGCGTGAAGTGGGCGGCCCTGCAGTCCATGCGCGAGGACGGCTGCAGCCGGTACGACTTCAACGGCCTGCTCAACGACGGCATTTCCGACTTCAAGAAGCAGTTCGCCAAACACGAAAACATGCTGCTGGGCACCTGGGACAGGCCGCTGTCGCCGTTCTACCCCGCATACGCCACAGCCATGCCGCTGGCCCGCAAGGGCCTCCAGCAGGGGCGCCGGCTGGTGAAGACCGCAGCTGGCCGCGTCGTGCCCCTGGTCCGGAAGCTGCGGCCGGCCAGCTGACCGCACTATGACAGGAGGGCGACGGCGGCACCCGGGTGGGTGCCGCCGTCGCCCTTTGTTGTTGCCGGCGCGGCCCTGCTAAAGACCGGTGGTCACCGCGAATGCCAGCGCCGTGCCGTCGCTGCCTGCCGCCCGGTGGACGTTGACCGGAGCTTCCGCAGCGGCGATGAATGCGCTGCCGCCGCGCGACAGCTGCAGGTCCCCCTTGGGGGAGTCGAGGTACACGTCACCTGCCACCACGATGATCACGGCCGGTCCGGCCTGGGCCAGTGGAACGGGACCGGCGTCAGGGCCCAGTTCGATGCGCTGCAGCTGGAATTCCCGGAACGGCGGGCGGAAGATGTCCTGGTCCAGCACCGTCTTTTCGGCGTCCAGCATCGGCACGGCCACGGGATGGAAGTCGATGGTGCGCAGGAGTTCGGGCACATCCACGTGCTTGGGCGTCAGGCCGCCGCGCAGGACGTTGTCCGAGGAAGCCATGACCTCCACGCCCAGCCCGTGCAGGTACGCGTGCACGTTCCCGGCAGGAAGGTAGACCGCCTGGCCCGGCTTCAGTGAGATCCTGTTCAGCAGCAGCGAAATCAGGACGCCGGGATCGCCGGGGTACTTTTCGTTGAGGCTGATGGCGGTACCCAGCTCTGCCTGGTATGGCTCAAGCGGAGCCCCGGACACCAGGGCTGCCACCACCAGGGCCGTTTCCTCTGCCACGTCCGTGCCGCCCGTGATCAGCCGTTCGAAGGCTCGGCGGAGCGCCGCACCCTCATCCGGACCGTCGAGGTCGCCAAGAAGGGCCCGGAGCAGCTCCGGCGCCTGTCCGCCGCCATGGAAGGCAGCCGCAACGTGCTGCAAAATCTTCCGGGTCTCCGCAGCCGGCCGGAACCCGCACAGCGCCTCGAAAGGTGTGAGTGCCAGGATCATCTCCGGCTTGTGGTTGTCATCCTTGTAGTTCCGGTGGGCGGCATGGGGATCGATCCCGGCCTCATTTTCGCGCGCAAACCCCTCCCGCGCCTGTTCCAGGCTCGGGTGGACCTGGAGCGAGAGGGGCTGGGCTGCCGCGAGGATCTTGGCCAGGAACGGCAGCCGGGGGCCGAACGCGGAGACGGATTCAGCGCCCAGGAAATGCTCAGGGTCAGAGGAGATGAGGGCATCGAGCGGGCTCCGGGACCCGTCCTCGGGCAGGTGGGCCACCGAGGGAGAGTCAGGGTGTGCCCCGATCCACAGCTCGGCCTCCGGGCGCCCTGACTCGGGACGGCCCAGCAGCGAGGCGATGGCCGTCGTCGAACCCCAGGCGTAGTCCCGGAGGACGTTCTCAATCTCGTACAAAACCGTTCCGTTCCTTATGGGTGGGCAGATGTGTGGCCCTGATGGCTGGGCACTGGGTGTTTGGCCCGATGGGGCTGAAGGTTACAGCGGGGCGCACTGTCCGTTGGTCGCCACGAGTTGGCGGATGGCCTCTTCGTCGCCCGCGAGCTTGAGCTGGGTCAGCATCTCCTCGGTGATCGGCTCCCCGTCGGGCGTCGTGGTCACGGGGGTGAAGTCCGACGGCGAGGGCTGCTGGGCGGCATTGCCCGCGGCGGGCAGACTGGCGGGGACGGCCCCGCCAGCCTGGACGTGGCCGGCGCCGGCCTGGGGAACCGTGATCCCGTCGTCGGGAATTCCGGCCGACTGGGCACCCTTGGCGGATGCTGATGCCAGCAGCTGGTCCACGCGCTCATGGATCTGGTCGAAGTCAGGGTTGGTGGAGAACGAGGGGTCGAAGTCGGGCGGTCCGATGGTGAGCCGCTTGACGTCCTTGCCCTTCGCCTTGATGGCGAGGTCCAGGAAACTGCCCAGCTGGGCGGAGGAGATGTTGGACTCCACCACCTTTGTTCCGGCCCGGGCGATGTCCTCGAACTTGGACAGCAGGGTGGCCGGATCCAGCTGCTTCAACATGGCCTGCTGTACGCACTGCTGGCGCTGGATGCGGGAATAGTCGTCCACGTACTCGCGGGAGCGCCCGTACCAGAGTGCCTGGGCGCCGTTGAGCGTCTGGTCTCCGGCGGGGATCCATCCCAGCGGCATGCCGTGGGTCTTGGTGGCCTCGTCGAAATAGCCGCTCATGGGAACCCAGCCCCCGGCTTTGATCCGGATACCCCCCATGGCGTCGATGAGCGTCGAGAAGCCCTCCATGTCAACCAGGACGTAGGCCTGGATCTGCATGCCCAGGGTGCCGGAAACGGCCTCCATGGTCGCCTGGGCGCCGGGGTCTGCCACGCCGGGGTAGAGGTCGGCGTGTTCGTTGGTGACCTCGGTATTGATGGCGTTGATCAGGCATTCGTCACCGCAGTTGTACCCGTCAGGGTAGAGGGCGCGCATGGGGGAGCCGGCGCTGAACTGTGCATTCTGGAAATTCCGGGGGACCGAAATGATGGCGGTCTGCCCCGTCTGGGCGTCCACGCTCAGGATGGAGAGGCTGTCCGGCCGGCGTCCGGTGCGGTCGTCGCCGGCGTCGCCGCCCATCATGAGGAAGTTGTAGCGTCCGTCCACGGGCTCCATGGCCGGGCCGGAGGAAAAGATGTTGCCGATCGCGTTGCGGCCCACGTTCAGCAGGTAGGCGGCGTAGCCCAGGGAGCCGCTTCCCACCACCAGCGCGAGCACCAGGGCGATGCCGACGGCGGGACGCGCCCGCGGAGCCAGCAGGACAGGCCGGATGAGCCGGAGGGTGTTCAGGAAGAGGAAAGCCCAGCCGAGCGCCAGCGCCGCCAGCAGGACCACCAGCACCATCGACGTGATCGGGTTGGTGAGGATATTGATGACCAGGCTCCGGTTGAGCAGCAGCATGGCCACTGTCAGTACCAGGAGCGCCCACACGCAGAGCGTTACGCGCAGGGCAGTCCGCCCCAGCTTCCGGTCCCCGGCGACGAGTTGCGCGCTGCCCGGTACCAGGAGCGTCAACAGGACCAGCACGAACGCACGCTTGGTACGGACCGCGGGGGAAGCACTGACCGGATAGCGTACCGGGTCCGTCATGGAGGCGCCGGAGCCGGTGTTGAGCACGCTGCTGCTGCTGGCCATGCCCGCCGCCCTAACGGCTGCCCCGGAGAGCGCTTGAGCCGCCGGGGAAGACTTCGCTGACTTTTTGCCGCAGGCTGGCCCCCTTGCGGGAGGCGACGGCGTTGAGGTCGGCGGCGAAATCCAGGAGGTCCGCCCGCAATGAAGAGGCAAGCTCATCTGTGCCGGAGGCCAGCATCCGTACGGCCAGGAGCCCGGCGTTCCGCGCCCCTGCGATGGATACCGTGGCAACCGGCACGCCGGCCGGCATCTGGACGATGGACAGCAGGGAGTCCATTCCGTCAAGGGTCTTCAGGGGAACGGGAACGCCGATCACGGGCAGCGGCGTGACGCTGGCGAGCATGCCCGGCAGGTGCGCGGCGCCGCCTGCGCCGGCAATGATGACCCGCAGGCCGCGTTCGTGGGCGGTCTGGCCGTACCGGATCATCTCGGTGGGCATCCGGTGGGCCGATACGACGTCCGCTTCAAAGGGGATGCCGAACTCGGCCAGGGCGTCGGCCGCAGCCTCCATGACGGGCCAGTCCGAGTCGGAGCCCATGACCAGCCCCACCAGGGGACCGGCGCCGGAACCGGCGGCTGTGGTTGCTTCGGCGCTCATGCATTCTCCTCGAATATTGCGGAAGGTTCTTCGGTGTCAACCCGTCCATCACGGATGATGCCTGCCACGGCCGTGGCCCGCCGGCGCACCGCGTCGACTTCCGCGGTTGACGATCCCAGCAGGTTGACGTGGCCGATCTTACGTCCGGGCCGCACTGATTTGCCGTAGCAGTGGATTTTGGCGGCCGGTTCGGCGGCGAGAGCCATGGGGTAGGCGGAGTACAGGTCCTGGTTGTCCCCGCCCAGGAAGTTCTTCATGACCGCGACGGGCGCCAGCGCATCGGTGGCGCCCAGGGGCAGGTTCAGGACGGCGCGAAGATGTTGTTCGAACTGGCTGGTAATTGAACCGTCCTGGGTCCAGTGGCCGGTGTTGTGCGGACGCATTGCCAGTTCGTTGATAAGGAATCCGGCACCGCTGCCCGGTGTTTCGAAGAGTTCCACGGCAAGGACGCCGGTCACATCCAACTCGGCGGCGATGCGCAGGGCGGCGTCCTCCGCGGCGGCAGCAACCTCCAGCGGAATGTCCAGCGCGGGAGCAATCACCTCGTCGCAGACACCGTCCACCTGGATGGTGTGGACCACCGGCCAGGCCCGTGCCTCGCCGTCGGGCGTGCGTGCCACGAGGGCGGAGAGCTCGCGGGTGAACTCGACTTTCGCCTCTGCCAGCAGGGGACTCATGGCGGCAAACCAGTCCCCGGCTTCAGCGGCCTCGTCTGCTGAGCCCACGATCCGGACCCCCTTGCCGTCGTAGCCGCCCCGTGGGGTCTTCAACACGACAGGCCAACCGGTTTCGTCGCCGAAGCGGACCAGCGCGTCCACGTCCGCGACCGACGCCCAGGCCGGGTTGGGCAGTTCCAGCCGGTCGATGGCGGCACGCATGACCAGTTTGTCCTGGGCATGGACCAGGGCGTCCGGTCCGGGCTGGACGTTGACTCCGGCCTCCAGGAGGGCTCGAAGGTGGTCCGTCGGCACGTGCTCGTGGTCGAACGTCATCACGTCCAGGCCCTTGGAAAATTCCAGGAGCGTCTGCAGGTCCTTGTAATCGCCCACCGGCGTGGCCGGTACGGCCGACACTGCGGAAACGTCGTCGCCCTCGGCCAGGACGCGGAGTTCAAAGCCGAGTGCGGTAGCGGCAGGGGCCATCATTCGCGCGAGCTGGCCGCCGCCAACCACGCCTATCACTGGGAAAGTCACATCTGCCAGCCTACCGAAGAGGGGCCCGATCCCGCTTTTCCCGCCCGGCGGGGGACGCAGATTTTACGCCGCTGGGCTACCCGGTCTGCTGGCCGGCAACACATGCTCAAAGCTTTGGGGGCTAAAATGGGCATTTGGCCGTGTGGCCCACAGTTCGGACGGCCATGGAGGGTCATGTTTAGCGCACTTTCAGATCGTATCCGGGGACTCGCCTCACTCTTCTGGCGCGAGGTGGCCAAATTTGGTGCGGTGGGCGGTGTGGCGTTCGTCATCGACAACGGGCTGACGTATTACCTGATGCACGGTCCCATGTCGGACAGCGAGGCGAAGGCCCGCTTTGTGGGTGCCACTGTCGCTACCGTCTTCTCATGGGTGGCGAACCGTTTCTGGACGTTCCGTCACCGCCGCCAGGCCAACATCCTCCGCGAATTTGTCATGTTCGCCATCATCAATGGCATTGGCATCGGTATCTCCACCGGATTCACGGCACTGGCCAAATACTGGATGGGCATCGACGACAAGAACCTGCTGTTCCTGGCGGGTGTGGCCGGCATCCTGGTCGCCACGGTGGTCCGCTTCTTCGCGTACCGCTTCCTGGTGTTCAACGAGGAACTGGACCAGGAGCCGGAGTTCTCCCACGACCACGAGATCATCGAAGCCCACCGGCACAGGGAGCACGCACATGCCGCTGAACGCCCGGCTCCCACCCCGGCCGACGGCGGTCCGCAGGCCTAGGCTGTGCAACCTGATTAACTGCCGTGGATCCGTTCGTCTGCGAGCAGTTTGTCGGTAAGCGCCACGTCAGGATGGGTCAGCACCACGGAGCCGCCCTGCCGCCAGGCCCCCAGCGCGTTGGCCAACGCGGATTCCAGTCCCTGGTCTGCAGCAACATGCACCCTGGCTCCTTCCGAGTGCGGCAGGGCGAAACTGCTGGTCAGTTCGCTGTGCAGGATGGTTCGCCCATCGTGAGTCCGGAGCGCGCAGGCTGAAGGATCCGGGTCGGCGTGCGGCATGAACACATCCCCGTGGGACCGCACCTCCGCGGCGTAGTCAAGGCAGCCGGCGGGAAGCTCCCCGGTCCAGCGCATGGCCAGGGCGGGCAGCGCAACTGCAATAACGGCGTCGTCCTGTTCCCCGGCGCCGGCGGGATCGTCCGTGGCCAGGAAATCTGCCGGCCCGCCGTCGAGCACGGTTTCCAGTCCAAGCTGCCACCCGGCCAGGGCCCAGACCAAAGCCTTCCAATGGGCCGGCAGCGCGAGCCGCAGGCGCATGCCCGGCTCCGCATCCAGCTCGTCCTGCAACAGGTTGCTGGTCTTGGCCACCCAGTTGTCCAGGACCCGTCCCGACAGTTCCACCCGTTCCGAGTCGGGCCCGTACCAGGTCAGGCGGGGTGCCGTGGAATTTCCGGAGCGAAGGGTGCCCATCAGGTCTATGGCGGGGATTGTCGTCATGGCTTCATCCTGCCACCTTCCCGGGTCTCCCGGCGGTGCCCATTTCCTGGCGGCAGTTTCCTGCCGGCTCCCAGGGTGATAATAATCACACACACTGCTAAGCGTGCTTGCTATTTCGGCGGGGACCGGGTATTTTCCCCGCGGATCCGGAGAATTTGCGGTCTGTTTGGCCCTTGTCGGCACCCCGCGGCATCCGCCACGCCCGGGTGAATGGAAATCCCGGGCGTGGCGTGCGCAAACTTCCCAGGTTGGACTGTCTATTATCCCGGCAACGGCTTGACTCGCCCTAGTTACACACGTGTAATTAGGTAACTAAAGCAATTGCGTAAATACCGGCACACAACCGAGTGTCCACGTATCCAGGCAGTGGCTGAAACATCAGGAGGGTCGCCGTGGGGCAAGCAGAGCGTATCCAGGAAGATGCCGTCGTGGCCGGTCAGGCAACGGCAAAATACCGTGCGCGGGGGGTGCCGAGTGATTGGTATGTTGACCCCGCCGATCCTGATGCCGCAGAGCGGTACAACAGGAATTCCGGCAGCATCCTCGAGGACCAGGCCACCGCGTTCCTTGCGGCACACGAGGCCCTCCTTGACGGCGGCGCCGAGCCGGAAGACGACCTGGATCCGCCCATGGAGCTGGCAGCGCCCGGTACCGCCCAGCCGGTATGGATTGGACTTCCGCTCCAGCA
The DNA here is from genome assembly GCF_019977275.1 of Arthrobacter sp. StoSoilB19. Lineage (NCBI taxonomy): Bacteria > Bacillati > Actinomycetota > Actinomycetes > Micrococcales > Micrococcaceae > Arthrobacter > Arthrobacter sp. StoSoilB19. Next base: position 1,337,089 of record NZ_AP024650.1, read on the forward strand.
GGACTTCGACGACGAGGGCGAACTTGGCTGGCAGACGGACGCATTGTGCGCCCAGACGGATCCGGAAGCATTCTTCCCGGAAAAGGGCGGCTCCACCCGCGATGCCAAGAAGGTCTGTGGTGCCTGCAACGTCAGGTCCCAGTGCCTGGAGTATGCGCTGGCCAATGACGAACGGTTCGGCATCTGGGGAGGCCTTTCCGAGCGTGAGCGCCGGCGGCTAAGGAAGCGAGCAATCTAATTCTTCAGGATGTCCATGTCACTGCCGTTGTGGTCGCCCACAACGGCAGTGCCTATCTGCCCAGAACCCTTTCGGCCCTGGCGGCCCAAACCAGGCCCGTGGACCGCGCCATTGGCGTGGACACCGGATCCCGCGACGACTCGCACAGCCTCCTTCAGGAAGCCTTGGGGGAGGCCGCCACTGTCAGCCACCCCCGGGGCAAGGGCGGTATGGGCGCCGCCGTCTCCGCCGCGCTTGGCGCGCTGGCGCCCTTCGAGGCAACTGTCGACGGTCCGGGTACGGAGTGGGTCTGGCTGTTGCACGACGACGCCGCGCCCGCCCCTGAGGCCTTGGCTGAACTCCTGGGCGCCGTGGAGCGTGCGCCTTCAGTGACTGTTGCCGGCTGCAAACAGCTGGACTGGCATTCGCCGCGGAAGTTGATGGATGTGGGTTTGTCCACCAGCCGGTGGGCGGAGCGGCTTACCCTGATCGACGCTGACGAAATGGACCAGGGCCAGTACGACGGCCGCACTGATACCTTCGCCGTCAACTCCGCAGGCATGCTTGTCCGGCGGGACATCTGGGAACACCTGGGCGGTTTCGACCCCGCCCTGCCCGGCAGCGGCGATGACGTCGACTTCTGCTGGCGTAACCGGCTGGCAGGCCACCGCGTCGTGGTGGTCCCCGCAGCCCGTATGTTCCATGTGGCGCACCGCCCGCACGCCCTTGGAAACCCGTCCGCAGCCCGGAAAGCGCAGGTCCACCTGCGCCTGAAGCACAGCCCGCTCTGGATGGTGCCCCTCCACGGCATCGGTGCACTGCTGGGCAGCCTCTTCAAACTTGTCCTGAGCGTTGTGGTCAAGGATCCCGGCCACGGCATTTCCCAACTCCTTGCCACTTGCGCTGCCCTTGGCCGGCCCGGGGCCGTGGCGAGGGCCCGGCGGACAGCCAAACGCACCCGGCGCATCCGCCGGTCCGTGATCCGCAAGCTCCAAACGCCCCGACGCGAGGTCTGGAGCCACCGCAGGTCGTTGATGGAGGCCCTGGGATCCGACGGGTCTGGCGCAGACCACCTCGTGCAGGATCCGCTCGCGCACCAGCCCACCGGCGATGCCGCGGACGATTTCGCCGCCCTGGCCACCAGCAAACGCGGATGGGTGGGTAACGGCGCCCTGGCTGCCGTCATTATTGCGGCGGTCGCCTCGCTCCTGGCCCTGGCGGGGCTGTTCCGCGCGGGGGCCGTAACCGGGGGCGCCCTGATTCCTGTCTCCGCCCAATTGGGCGATATCTGGCACCATGCCTCGAGCTGGTGGATCAGCCTGGGGGCGGGACTCCCGGGGCACGGCGATCCCTTTGACTACGTGCTCTGGATCATCGGCGTCCTCGGCGGAGGTGACGCCAACCCCGCCATGGCGTGGCTGCTCCTGCTCGGGGCCCCGCTGTCCGGACTCACCGCGTGGTTCGCCGCGGGCGGGGTCACAGTGCGCCGCCGGCTCAGGTTCGTGGCGGCGATTTTTTGGGCTGCTGCTCCAGCACTCCAGGTGGCACTGAACCAGGGCCGCGCCGGTGCGTTGATCGCGCACATCATGCTGCCGCTGGTGGTCCTGGGCCTGCTGCGCGCTACGGGCTCGGCGGTAGGCCACGGCCGTTTCAACCCCGCGTCAGCCCTTGACGACCGGCCGGCCGAACTGCCGCCGGCCAAGGCGGGCATCAACGGGGTGCCATCATGGACGGCCGCCGCAGCTGCCGGCCTTGCGCTGGCGGTCACAACGGCGTCGGCGCCCTCTTTGCTTGTCCCTGCGGCCGCGGTCATCGTGCTCTGCGGGGTCCTGCTGGGACGGCGCGGGCGGACAGTGTGGTGGGCGCTGTTGCCCAGTGCAGCCTTGTTTGTCCCCTTCGCGTTGTCGACGCTTGACCGGCCGAGGGCACTCCTGGCCGACCCCGGACTCCCGCTGGGATTCGACGCCGCCCCACTCTGGCAGCAGATCCTGGGCCAGCCCCTGTCATTCGACCCTGCTGGCGGCATACAGGGGCTGGCGGCCTTCGCGGGCGGACCGATGCCGTGGGCCCTGCTGCTGGCACTGCTGGTCGCCGTGCCCGTGCTGGTCCTTGCCGTGGTGGGTCTCCTGGGCCCCGGGCGGCGTGCCGGGACTGCCAGATGGTTCTGGGTTGCCGCGGTGATCTTCCTTGCCGGTGGATGGCTGGCCAGCCACGTTGCCACGGGCCTGAACGAGGACGTCCTAGTAACGCCCTTCACCGGACCGGCAGTGTCTGCCGCGTCCTTTGCCCTCCTCGCGGCAGCCCTCCTCGGAGCCGAGAAGTTGCTGTCCGCTGCGGCACGGGCTTCCGGTACCGGGGCCAAGACCCGGACTGCGGCACGCGCCGGCCTGGCACTGGGCCTGGTGGTACTGCTGGCAGGACCGTTGGCCGGAATGGCCGCCTGGTCCGCGCAAAACCTGCTGCGCCCGGCCGGAGCAACGGCCGCGCCTTCAGTGGCCACGCTGGGAGATGCCACCAGCCCAGCCCCTTCCGGGGCCGGGGGAGCCCTGGGCGCGCCGCGGCTGGTGGAAGCCACTGCCGGACGGTCCCTTCCCGCCACCGCCATTGACAGGGGGATCGGACCCGAGCAGACACGAACCCTCCTGCTCCGTACCGGCGACGACGGTACCTTCAACGCATCCCTCATGCGAGGGAGCGGCACCACCCTGGACAGCTTGTCTGCCATCGCCTCCGCACGGAACATCATTGGCGCTCCCGGCGCGGAAGAGGTACGTGGCGACGACGACGTCACCGCTGCGCTTCGACGCGTTGCAGCCACCCTGGTTGCCGGGCAGGGCGTGGACCCGCGGACGGACCTGGAACAACTCGGTGTCGGATTCGTGGTGCTCCGCTCCGCGGACACCGCAGCCCAGCTGACCGCCAGCCGGATGGATGCAGTTCCCGGCCTGGTGGCCGTGGGACAGACCGACGTTGGCTGGCTGTGGCGCATCAGCCCGCTGAACCAGCCGGTCATCCAGGCCGCCGATGTTGCCCACCGTGTCCGCATTGTCGATCCCCGCGGCGCGGTCACGGCGCTGGTGGCATCCGGAACTGATGAGGTCGACGCCGCAGTCCCGCCAGGTGCCGAAGGCCGTTTGGTGGTGCTTGCCGAACGCGCTGATCCCGGGTGGACTGCCTGGCTCGATGGGCGGAAGCTGACCTCCACCACCTCAGGCTGGTCCCAGGCGTTTACCCTTCCGGCATCGGGAGGCCGGCTTACCGTCCGGTACGAAAACCCGTGGTCCTTCTGGACTGCCGCCGCCCAGATCACGGTGATCGGACTGACAGTCATCCTTGCCATCCCCATGCCGGCCCGACGGCCGCGGACCGGCCTCTCCCGTGACGAGGGCTCCTTGCGTAAGGAACACCAACATGCATGACCACACCCCACCGGCCACGGCGCAGTCCGATGCCGGAACGCAGCCCGCAACCAAGCAGCCGGCCCCGGAGCGGACCGGGACCGGGACAGACAGGAAGGCATCCGGCCGCGGCGCTACCCGGCTGCCCGGCGCCAAGGGCCGCGCAGCATCCGCGGCCGGAGTGGCGGCAGGCGTCCTCATCCTTGCCGGCACCGGTGCCGTGGTGGCCGCGGGGTCATTGACGCCGCATCCGGAAACCAGCCGGACTGTGCCGGCCGCGGAAGCCGCTGTTCCCGCAGGAGCCAGCATCGGAGTCTGCCCCGGGCCTGCGCGGCTGCTGGAAGGCACCGACGCGGGCACTGACGCCCAGTTCCGGCCCGAGTCAGCCACGGCCGCAACCAGGGTCAGCGCCGCTGTGCTTGGCGCGGGCGGCGTGCTGCCGGGGAGCCGGCTGTCAGGACTGGACGGAACGGCCGCCGTCGAAATCGCCAAGGACCCCGGCGCGGCGCCCACTGCCGGCACCCCCCAGGAGCTCCTTGCCGGAGTAGTTGCCGACCGCGCGGTGGACCAGGTCAATGTCCTCAGTGCCAACGCCCTGGCAAACCAGAACGCATCGGCTGCGGGTGCCATGAAGTACACCGCCAGCGACGGCGACCTCCAGGGCAGTGCCGCGGCGACGTGCGCGCAACCCTCCAACGACCAGTGGCTTGCAGGTGCCGCCACCACGCTTGGCCGCACCTCCGTGCTGGCGCTGACCAATGCCTCCAGCACTCCTGCCACCGTGAGCCTGGAGCTGTTCGGGGCGGGCGGTCAGATCCAGGCTCCGGGCAGCCGCGGACTGCTGGTTGCCCCCGGCACCACGCGCAGCGTAGTCCTCGCAGGGCTGGCGCCCAACGAGTCCCAGCTCAGCGTGCATGTCCGCAGCGCCGGTGGCCCGGTTGCCGCGTCAATCCAGCAAAGTGTCCTGCGCGGCCTTACCCCGGGCGGCGTGGATTTCATTAGCCCGGGGGCTGCGCCCGCAGTCCGCCAGGTAATGACGGGGGTGGACATCCAGGATCCGGCCGGTGTCGCTGCACTGACCGGGCAGCCGGGGTACCGGGACGCGGGCCCCGCCCTGGAGCTGACCGTTCCCGGCGCCTCCGACGCCGTGGTGGAGATCAAGCTGTACGGTCGGGACGGCCAGCATGCGCTTCCCTCCGGCGGTGTTATCACCGCGAAAGCCGGGTCAACCACGGAAGTATCCCTGGCCGGGGTTCCTGCCGGCCAGTACACCGTCGCGGCCTCATCCGACGTGTCCTTCGTTGCGGCAGCACGCATGGGCCGCGGCCTCCAGGCGGGTCAGCCCCTGGACGTGGCATGGGCGGCGTCCGCCGTGCGGCTCGGCAGCCAGCACGTGGTTCCCGTTCCCAAGGGAGGACTTCGCCAGCTGGTTTTCGGCGCCCTGGACGCCCGGGCCACCATCACTTACGCACCCATCACGGCTGATGGAAAGGTGCGGCCGGCGGCCACCGCGGACATCGCCGGGGGGACAACCGCCTCCATCAGCATTCCGGCACAGGCCGACGGGGCCGACGTCGTGGGCTATGTCGTGTCCGCGTCAGGCGGCGCAGCCTATGGAGCGGTGCTCGTGGGACAGGACGGCCGGAACGATGTTTCCTCCCTGGCTTTCCTGGCTGCTGCGGCCGGGCGGGAAACAGTCCCGGTCACGCTGGGCTACTAAAGGTTCCCGGCTGCCGTTATCAATAGCGGCGGCGGTACACGGGATCCAAGGTTTCCGGAGCCACGCCGAGCATCTCGGCCGTGTGTTCCACCACCACATCGTGGACCAGGTCCTGGAGCTCTTCCACGCTGGAGCAGGCCTGCTCCACAACCCGCCGGTACACCGTAATCATGGGCCCGTCATCACCGGAAGCGGGTGTGTAGGAACCCATCGGCGGCGTGGTGGCATGGGCGGCCAGCTGCTCAAGGTCCGGCGGGATCTCGTCCACACCAAAGCGCACGCCGTCCAGTGTTTTGCCCCAAATATCGTGCAGCCGCTGGGCTGAATCCAGCACCATGTCGTCAAAGCGGTCGGCACGCGTCCGGTATCCGGGGTGCGTGGGCAGCATCACCTCACCGCGAAGGCCACGCCCGTGGCGGTTCCGGCGCCGCCTGAAGAAGCTCCTGCCGGCAGTCTCCACGCCCGTTGCCGTGCTGGCATCCGGGTCAGCCAACCGGACCGAAAAGCCTGATTCATGGTTCGATGACTGCATAAATCGACTCTAAACCCGGGGGAGGATTTACGCGATACATCCCTGTGGCTGCGGAGACGCGTCGGCCCGTGCGCCAATGCGCGGTTTTTGCGCAGCCAAGGGGTAGTCTGTGATGTCGTGGGAGCTATCCGTCAGTGTTCAAGGTCAGCCTGCCGCCAGTCGGCGGTAGCCACCCTGACGTACGTGTATGCAGACTCCACCGCAGTCCTGGGTCCGCTGGCCACGTATGCGGAGCCGCACTGCTACGACCTCTGCGAGCAACACGCTGACTCGTTGACCGTTCCCCGCGGCTGGGAAGTGCTGCGCCTGGCCATGCCGTCGACCCCCCAGCAGCCAGGGCCGGATGACCTTTTGGCGCTCGCCAACGCCGTACGGGACGCCGCTGCCCTCCCCCCGGAAGCCCAGCCAAGCGCCCAGCGCGGCCACCATTCCGCCCTTGAAGCTCCTGCGGGCGCCGAAGGGGTACGCCGGGGGCACCTGCGGGTCCTCCGGGAACCTTCCTGACCTCCATCTGGCGGTACGCTGGAAGCTGCACATCTTTCCGCTACCGGCGCGAGCGCGCCCGCCAGGGAGCATGAACAAATGCCTAAGATCAGTCCCGAGCTGTTGTCCGTCCTGCGTTGCCCCGTGACCGGCTCGCCGCTGGTCCAGGAGGGCGAAGAACTGGTGGCCACTGCCGCCGGGGATACGGGGATCAGGAACCGGTACGCCATCGAAGACGGGATCCCGCTGCTGCTGCCTCCGGAACTGCTGGCTGCAGCAGCATCGGCAGGTTCGGACCAGCACGATCACGCCGCGGCAGGGCTCTAGTTCACCTGTATCCGCCCGCACAGAAACAGCAGAACGGGGACTGGACCAGGACCCGGACCAAGCAAAGGACCACCCATGACTTTTGACTACAAAGTTGCCGACATCTCCCTGGCGGAAGCCGGCCGCCACCAGATCCGCCTGGCGGAGCACGAAATGCCCGGCCTGATGTCCCTCCGCGAGGAGTTCGGCCCCACCCAGCCGCTCAAGGGTGCCCGGATCGCCGGTTCCCTGCACATGACGGTGCAGACCGCGGTGCTGATCGAGACCCTTACCGCGCTGGGCGCCGAGGTCCGCTGGGCCTCCTGCAACATCTTCTCCACCCAGGACGAGGCCGCCGCGGCCGTGGTGGTGGGCAAGGGTACCGTTGAGGACCCCAAGGGAGTACCCGTGTTCGCCTGGAAGGGCGAGACCCTTGAGGAATACTGGTGGACCGCCGAGCAGATCCTCACCTGGCCCGGCGCCGACTCCAACCCCGAGCTGGGTCCGAACATGATCCTGGACGACGGCGGCGACGCCACCATGCTGGTCCACAAGGGTGTCGAGTTCGAGGCCATCGGCAACGTGCCGTCCGCCGATGCCGAGGATTCCGCGGAATACGGCATCTTCCTGGACGTGCTGCGCCGCTCGCTTGCCGCGGACCCGCAGAAGTGGACCCGGACGGCAGCCACGATCAGGGGCGTCAGCGAGGAGACCACTACCGGTGTCCACCGCCTCTACCAACTGGCTGACCAGGGCAAGCTGCTCTTCCCGGCCATCAACGTCAACGACTCCGTCACCAAGAGCAAGTTCGACAACAAGTACGGCATCCGCCATTCGCTGCCCGACGGCATCAACCGGGCCACGGATGTGCTCATGGGCGGAAAGGTCGCTGTCGTCTGCGGTTACGGCGACGTGGGCAAGGGCGCGGCCGAGGCGCTGCGCGGCCAGGGTTCACGCGTCATTGTCACCGAGATCGACCCCATCTGCGCGCTGCAGGCGGCCATGGACGGCTACCAGGTGGCCAAGCTGGAATCCGTCCTGGCCCAGGGCGACATCTTCATCACCACCACGGGCAACAAAGACGTCATCATGGCCGAGCACATGACCGGCATGAAGAACAAGGCCATTGTGGGCAACATCGGCCACTTCGACAACGAAATCGACATCGCCGGCCTGGCCCGCATCCCCGGCGTCAAAAAGGTCGAAATCAAGCCCCAGGTCCACGAATGGGTCTTTGAGGAAGGCACGGCGGCGGAGCGCTCCATTATCGTCCTGTCCGAGGGCCGCCTGCTCAACCTTGGCAACGCAACCGGCCATCCGTCTTTCGTGATGAGCAACTCGTTCGCAAACCAAACCATTGCGCAGATCGAGCTGTGGACCAAGCGGGACCAGCACGAGTATGAGAACAAGGTCTACGTGCTGCCCAAGGTCCTGGACGAAAAGGTGGCCCGGCTGCACCTGGACGCCCTGGGCGTTGAACTTACGGAACTGACCAAGGACCAGGCGGAATACCTGGACATCGACGTCGCCGGTCCGTACAAGCCCGAGCACTATCGTTACTGAGACGTAAGGGCCCGGGCGCCATCGAGCGCCCGGGCCGTTATTTTCTGCACCTAGGATCGAAACATGGAGCCTGATGTAAAGCCCCGCCGGCGGGGGACTGCCAAGAAAATCCTTGCCGTGGCAGCCGTGTGTGTCCTGGCTGCCCTGGGCGGGGTTTTCGCCGCCGTCGCCCCGGGCCTTGCCGGCGGCCCGCTTGAATCCGAAGCAGGCTCCGCACTGCGGACATCGCCGGGCATCGCTTCCCCCGTTGTTCCGCCCGTGACTTTCGACGCGGCGCCGGCCAACGGTGCAAAGCAGGTGAACCCTGCGGCCCCGGTGTCCCTGAAAGTGGGCAACGGGACCATCCAGCGCGTCACGCTCGCCAGTACGGCGGGGAAGACCATTGATGGCAGCATCGATGCCAGTGGGACGGCGTGGTCCGCCACCGGGCCCCTGGAATTCAACACCGAGTACAGCTACACCTACGTGGTCAAGGACGCCGCCGGACGCGAGACCAGCACCACGCAGTCCTTCAACACGGTGACAAGTTCCCACGAGGCCGACGCCGCCGTCTACCCGCTGAACGGCATGAAGGTGGGCGTGGGGCAGCCCCTGCAGATCATCTTCAGCGAACCCGTGACCAACCGCGCCGCCGTGGAAAAGGCCATCAAGATCACCACGACGGCGGGACAGGCCGGAGCATTCCATTGGTACAGCGACACCATGGTCCGGTACCGCCCGGAGAACTTCTGGGCAGCGAACTCCACCGTCACCATGGACATGCAGCTCTTCGGGGTTGACCTGGGCAACGGCCAAATCGCGAACTTCAACAAAAAGGTGAATGTCTCGATCGGAGAAAAGAAGGTGGCCGTCGCCGATGCCACCGCGCATACCTTCACGCTCAGCGTCAACGACCAGCCCGTCAAGACCCTGCCCGTCAGCATGGGGGATAAGCGCTTCCCCTCGGCAAAGGGATATGCAGTGCTCATGGAGAAGAACCGCTTTGACCACTTCAGGGCGGCAAGCATCGGGCTGAAGCCCGACGATCCTGCCTACTACGGTGAGGCCGACGTCGAATACACCATCCGCCTCACCCTGAGCGGCGCCTACATCCACCAGGCCCTTGAATCGGCCTTTCCATACATCGGGAACGCCAACGTGTCCCACGGGTGCATCGGCTTCCTGCCCGACGGAGCGGCGTGGGTGTTCGACAACATGGGAACCGGCGACGTGGTCCAGATCATCAACACCGAGGGTGACTACGCGGCGAATACCGACGGGTTCGGCGACTGGAATATCCCGTGGAGCGAATACGACAACTAGGTCAGGTGGAGAACGGCAGACGCTGCAGCCGTTCCCCGATCTCCGTGTTCCGCCGGTGTGACAGCGACAGCCTGGTGAACTCCCTCTGCCGCCGTTCAGCCACGACGGCGGCCAGATAGTCGTCGGCGCCCGTGCCCGGAGGCGGGGGCGGAGCCACGTGTGCGGAGAGTTCAGCGGCGATGGCCTGCGCCATGCCCGCCCGGGACAGCGGTGCCATCCGGCCGGCCTGGCGGATAAACTGGGCGGCCCTGCGGGCTGTGGCATCCGGAATATGGCCAATATCCGCCGCTGCAGCCCACGACTGCAGATGGGGTGGAACAAAGACCCGGAGGGCCTGGTCCGCAGGTACCCGGCTGCGGACAGCATAGTTGCCTGCGAGCAAATCGCCGAGCCGCCTGGACTTGTCGTTGAAGAGCGCCACGGCGAGGGCAAGGCCGCCGAACGTCAGATAGATCTCAAGGAACCCGGTCAGGCCGCGGATCACCGCATGCCGGAACCGGATGGCGCCGCCGTCCTCACGGACCACCCGCAGGCCCGTGGCCAGCTTACCCAGCGATCGGCCCCGGCTCAGGGTCTCGACGGCCACGGGCACCACCACCAGGCAGAACACGACGGCGGCCAGGCCCAGGGCCCGCGCGGCTGCCCCGTCGAGGTCCGCGCCTGCGGCCGACAGGCCAATCATGACCAGCACCAGCAGGACTACGTGGACGATTGCGTCGATAAACAGGCCCAGGGCCCGGGCGGCGAAGCTCGCCGGCCGGAGCTCCAGCACCACTGCCTCGCCGGTGATTATCGGGCTCACACTGCATCCCTGCCCTTCGCATCTGGTGGTTCGAACGATCACATGGTGCAGACGGTCAAATTCTAATGCCGGGCGCTAGGCTGTAGCCGTGGACATGGATGCCTTCGCCGCCGTCAATGCGGACAAGTGGGCGCGCCTGCGTAAGCTTGCCGGCAAGGGCAGGCTCACCGGAGCCGAAGCCGACGAATTGCTGGCGCTGTACCAGTCCACGTCCGGCCACCTGTCGCTGGTCCGTTCCATGGCGCCGGAAAGCGGACTCTCCGCGTCCCTCTCGGCCACGCTGGCCCAGGCACGGACCCGCTTCACCGGCGCCCGCTCGAATGCCTTGGCTGACCTTGCACGGTTCTTCGTCGTGGCCCTGCCGGCGGCCCTGTACCGGCTGACCTGGCTGACCCTGGCCTGCGGCACCGCTTTCGTGCTCATCGCTGCCGCGTACGCCATCTGGATCGGGACGTCCCCCGAAGCCCTCCGGGCCGTGGCCTCGGAAGCCGCTGCCGCCCAGTACGTGAACGAGGACTTCATCAATTACTACTCGGAGAACCCGGCAGCGTCCTTTGCCGGTGCCGTCTGGACCAATAATGCCTGGATCAGCGCACAGGCCGTGGCCCTGGGGATCACCGGTGTGTGGGTGCCAATGATCCTGTTCAGCAATGCCCAGGGAGTGGGCATTGCAGCGGGCATCTTCGCGTCTGCCGGCAAGTCCGACGTCTTCTTCAGCTACATCCTGCCGCACGGGCTCATGGAGCTCACCGCCGTCTTCGTTGCCTCCGCAGCAGGCCTTCGGGTCTTCTGGGCAATGGTCGCACCCGGACCACGGACCAGGGGCCGCGCCGTCGCGGAAGAGGGCAGGTCACTGATTACGGTGGCCCTGGGGCTCGTGGTGGTGCTGTTCGTCTCAGGCCTGGTGGAAGGGTTCGTCACCCCCAGTCCGCTGCCGGCCTGGGCCAGGATCGGAATCGGGGCGGCGGTTCTCAGCGCGTATTGGGTCTACGTCCTGGTGTGGGGCAGGCGCGCCTGCCTTGCAGGGGAGCGCGGCGACCTCCGCCGCGAGGATGCCGGCTACACGGAAATCGCTGCCTGAATCGTTGTAATCCTGACGGGGTGGTTCCTCGCCCGGCGGAACTTCCGGACGGTAGGCTCGACTGCAGAATGAATCGCACCGGCTGACTGGGACCGGTGCGGAACCCAACGGAAGTGACGCTGCTGTGAATGACGAGACACCGGCCCGCGCCAAAAGCGCCACGCCGCAGCCGGAGCCGTTCCTGGACACGTCCGGGGACTCCGACGAGCCCGCATTTTCCTGGCTGACGCCCGCTGCCGGGGACAAACCGGCCCGGAACGAACCGGCCGGGGACAAACCGGCCGGGGACAAACCTGCCGCTGGCAAGCCAGGCGGAGAAAAGCCAGCCGGCGACAAGCCCGGCATCAATAGGACCGGCCCCGACGAGGCCGGCGGACACGCCGGCCGGAACCAGGCAGCGGCAGGAAGCAAGGCCGCCCAGCCAGGAAGCCGGGCCGACCGCAAGGCCGCGGAAGCCGCCGTCGGATCCTCCGCCAACGGCTCCTCCACCGCCGGAGCCCCAGCCGCCGCAGCTGCCGCCTCCCGCAGGCCCGCGGAACACACTTCCGCCGCGGGCTCCGCCGCGGCCGGGCCCGGCACCGGTTCGCCGGTATTCAAGGAACCCCTTCCCACGTCAGCACTGCACGTCCGTCCCCCCGAGGAGGAAGTGGAGCGCCGCAACGCCCAGCGCGAAAGCGCCGCGAACGCCAAACCCGTGGCACCGCGTGTCATGCAGGTTTTGCTGGCCATCATCTACCCGGTAATCCTGCTGATCCTGGCCGTCCGGGCGGTGACCAGCCCGCTTTTTCTCTGGGTGGAGTACAACCGTCCCGGGTTCCCCGGTGACGGGTACGGCTTCAACACCGACGACAGAATGACGTACGGCTCCTATGCGGTGGACTACCTGAGCAACTGGGCGGGCCCCAGGTACCTGGGCGATCTGGTGCACCGCGGCGGCGAAAAGCTCTTCAAGGACGGCGAAGTCAGCCACATGGCCGACGTCAAGGTTGTCATCCTGTCCACCTTTGGTGCCGGTGCACTGCTGCTCCTCCTGGCGCTGACCGCCATCCTGTACCTGCGCAAACGCAGCACCGGCGGGATCCGGCGCGGCCTCTTCGCCGGTTCCATCATCACGCTGGCACTGATCCTGGGCCTCGGCACGCTGGCGGCCCTGGGCTGGCAGCAGTTCTTCACCGAATTCCACCGGGTCTTCTTCGCCGCCGGGTCCTGGACCTTCAGCCTGGATGACACCCTGATCCGGCTGTTCCCCAGCCAGTTCTGGATCGACGCCGGCATCGCCATCGCGGGCCTGGTGCTCCTGGCATCCATTGTGACGATGGTCCTCACCTGGCCCACTCGACGCCGCCGCGGTATTGCGCAGCAGGCAAAGCCGGCCAGGGCGGATCAGGACAAGGCGGACCGGGAAAAGACGGGGCCGGCCACGGCGGATCAGCCGTAGATTCCGGCAATCTCCGCCTGAAACTCTTGGACCACTGCGGAACGCTTCAGCTTCAGGGACGGTGTGAGGTGCCCGGACTCGACGCTGAACTCGGCGTCCAGAAGCCTGAACGTGCGCACCGATTCGGCTTTGGACACCATCCGGTTGGCCAGGTCCACTGCCTCCTGCACCGCAGCCAGGACGGCGGGATCGTTCGCGGCTTCGCTGAGGGGGAGGGGAGGAAGGCCCCTTTCGGACCGCCAGTTGGCAACGCCCTCCGGGTCCAGGGTCAGCAGGGCTGACACGAACGGTTTGCCGTCGCCCACCACCACGGCGTGGGCCACCAGTTGGTGGCTGCGGATCTTCTCCTCCAGCGGCCCGGGCGCCACGTTCTTGCCGCCGGCCGTGACCAGGAGGTCCTTTTTGCGTCCCGTGACGGTAAGGAAACCGTCCTTGTCGAGTTCACCGAGGTCTCCGGTACGGAAGAATCCGTCCACGAACGCCTCGGCGTTAGCCTCCGGATTGGAATGGTAGCCCCGGAAAACACCGATTCCCTTGACCAGGATTTCGCCGTCTTCGGCCACCCGGATGGTGGTGCCCGGGATGGGAATGCCCACCGTTCCCACTTTGGTGCGGGAAGGCGTATTCGCGGTGCATGGCGCCGTGGTCTCGGTCAGCCCATACCCCTCCAGGACGGGAATGCCTACGCCACGGAAGAAATGGGCATCCTCGGAAGCCAGGGGACTGGCCCCGGACACGGTGTATCCCACCTCGCCACCCATCGCCTGGCGCAGCCGCGGGTAGACCAGCCGGTCATAGATCCCGTGCCTGATCCGGCTCAACCGGCCCGGACCAGGCCCCTCGCCGCGGCTGTGCCGGTCCTGTTCGCGTGAGTACTCGATGGCGGCGGCCGCTGCGGCGTCGAAGAGCCTGCCCTTGCCTGCCACAGCGGCCTTGTGGGCGGCCGTGGCCCTGACCTTTTCGAAGATGCGCGGCACCACCAACAGGAAGGTGGGGCGGAACGTGCCGAGGTCTTCGAGGAGCTGGGCGGCCCCGGGGGTATGCCCCAGCGTTGCCCCTGCGGCAAGGCACACCACCTGGACGGCGCGGGCCAGCACGTGGGCCAGCGGCAGGAACATCAGGGTGCGGGCCTGGTCCTCCTGCAGGATCTCGGGCAGGAACGCAACGATGTTCTTGGCCACCAGGGCAAAATTCCCGTGCGTGATCTCGCACCCTTTGGGCTTACCCGTGGTGCCCGATGTGTACACCAGGGAGGCGAGGTCGGCCAACCCCACGCGGCTGCGGTGCCGCTCCAGTTCAGCATCACTGACTCCGGTGCCCGCAGCGGCGAGGCTGGCAAGGTCCGGGGCCTCGCCGTCGTAATCCATCCGCACCACGTTGACCAGGCGGTCGCTGAGCTCGGCGCAACCGGCCACCACTCCGCTGACCAGCTGCACCGTGGCCCGGTCACCGGCGAAGACGCGGCGGACCCCTGCGTCCTGGATGATCCACTCCACCTGGCTGGCCGAGGACGTTTCGTAGATGGGCACCGTCACACCGCCGGCGAACCAGATGGCGAAGTCCACCAGGGTCCATTCGTACGAGGTGGGCGACATCACGGCCACCGTGTCGCCGGGCTCCAGGCCCCCGGCGATGAGCCCCTTGGCCAGGGCGCTGACGTCCTGGAGGAATTTTTGCGCGGGGATATCCACCCAGCCGTTGGGGCCCTTCCGCCGGTACAGGGCGTGGGCCGGGTTGGCGGCGTGCTGCTCCAGCAGCAGGTCAGTCACGTTGCTGTTGGCCTCAAGCTCAACCAGCAGTTCCGTGCTCGCTTCTCTCACAGCAGGTCTCCGTTTCCGCTGCCATGCCGCGGCAGCGGCTCCTTCAGGTCTCTGTTGCCATCCTGCCCTAGATCCAGGATGGCATCCACATCCGGACCTTCCAGTCGACGTACGGGATGACCTCGCCGGTCCAGATCGGGTAGAAAAACGCCGACAGCAGGAGCGCCGCCGCCAGGAACAGGACCACCAGATACATGCCGGAGCGACGGCGCCACGGCGGATCCGTGGCCCGGCCCAGGACCAGCCCCAGGCAGTACACCAGGGCCAGGACCAGGAACGGCTCAAAGGACACCGCGTAGAAGTAGAACATGGTCCGCTCCGGATACATGAACCATGGCAGGTAGCCCGCGCCCACCCCGGCCAGCACTGCCCCGGCGCGCCAGTCCCGGCGTCCCACCCACCAGAACAGCAGGACCACCAGCGAGATGGCTGCTGCCCACCAGATCAACGGGTTACCGACGGACAGGATGGCGGAGGTGCACTTTTCCACGTCACAGCCCGGGGTGCCCTGGGGCGGGGATTCATAGAAGAACGACGTCGGCCGTCCCATCACCAGCCAGCTCCAGGCGCTGGCCTGGTAGGGGTGCTCGGAGCTCAGGCCCTGGTGGAACTTGTACGCTTCCAGGTGGTAGTGGACAAGGGACCGGACGGAGTCGGGCAGCCAGCCCCATTCCGCTGACGGGTTGCTCTCCGCCCAGTGACGGTAGTAGGCATTGGCCGAAAGGAACCAGCCGGTCCAGGTGGCCGAGTAGACAATGGCTGCGACGGGCACGGTGGCCGCGAAGGCGGGAATTCCGTCCCGGATCACGCCGCCGCTGATCCAGCCGCGGATGCCCGCCACCCGTCGGGCGTTGAGGTCCCACAGCACGGTCAGGAGGCCAAAGCCCGCCAGGAAGAACAGGCCGGACCACTTGGTGCCCACGGCCAGGCCCAGGCAGACCCCCGCGGCCACCCGCCACCAGCGCACGCCCAGCCACGGTCCGGCCAGCAGCGCCCGGGCCGGGGGCTGTCCGCCGTTCGTGGCGGCGGCATGGGCAAGCCGGGCCGCCAGGCGACGGCGCCCGTCGTCGCGGTCCATCAGCAGGGCTCCGAACGCGGCAAGGATCCAGAACGTGAGAAAGATGTCCAGCAAGGACGTCCTGGACATCACCAGGTGGTGGCCGTCGACGGCGAGGAGCAGCCCCGCGGCACCCGCGAGCGGAAGCGAGCGGAACAGTTTCAGGGCGATCAAGGACACCAGCAGCACCGTGAGGGTGCCGGTGAGGGCTGCGGCGAAGCGCCAGCCAAAGGGATTCTCCGGCCCGAACAGCCACATCCCGGCCGCGATCATCCACTTGCCCGCCGGTGGATGGACGACGTATTCGGGAGTGTTCAGCAGGACGTCCGGATTGCCGGCATTAAAGGAATCATTTGCCTTGTCCGGCCAACTGCGCTCATAGCCGCTCATGAGGTAGGAGTAGGCGTCCTTGACGTAGTACGTCTCGTCGAACACCAGCTTGTGCGGCACTTCCAGGCGGATGAACCGGAGGAGGCCGCCGGCCACCGCCGTCAGGACCGGGACCAGGACGAACCACAGCCGGAGCGACGGCGGATAATCCCGCCAGGACATGCCGGTACCAATGAGCCTTGCCCGCAGTGCCTCCACCGTGAACGCCTCATCAGGCCGGCTGATCCAGGGGCGGGCGGCCTTACCGCCGGGTGCCGTCCCGGTTGCCCCGGCTTCGGCCGGGGATCCCGCGGCGTTGGGTTTCCCGGGCCCCGTGGGCCGCGTCGAAGTCTGCGTCACGAGCCCCATGCTACCTTTTGCGGCTGCGGAGACCCGGCGGCAGTAGGCTTGGTGGGTGGACCCGAACCCCAGCCCCCTTTCCGAACCCGGCCCTGCGACCGCGGGACGGATCGTCCTTGCCGCCACTCCCATCGGGAACACCGGAGACGCCTCGGCCCGCCTCGTGGAACTGCTGGGCACTGCAGACATTGTGGCCGCTGAGGACACGCGGCGCCTCCACCGTCTGGTCCAAAGCCTGGGCGTTGACGTGGCGGGCCGCGTCATCAGCTACCACGAGCACAATGAGGCCACCAGGACCGCTGAGCTCCTTGACCACGTGCGCTCCGGCAGCACGCTCCTGATGGTCACTGACGCCGGGATGCCGTCGGTATCCGACCCCGGCTTCCGGCTGGTGGAAGGCGCCATTGCGGCGGGACTTCCCGTCACCGCGGTTCCCGGACCGTCCGCGGTCCTCACGGCCCTTGCGTTGTCGGGCCTGCCCACGGACCGGTTCTGTTTTGAGGGATTCCTTCCCCGCAAGGCCGGCGAACGGGCCTCCCGCCTGGCGGACCTTGCCGGGGAGCGGCGCACCATGGTGTTCTTCGAGGCGCCGCACCGGCTCGAAGCCATGCTGCGTGCGCTGCGCGAGAGGTTCGGGCCGGACCGGCCCATCGCAGTCTGCAGGGAACTGACGAAAACGTACGAGGAAGTCATCCGCGGCACTGTTGGCGAACTGCTCCAGTGGGCCGAGGACACGGAGGTCCGCGGCGAGATCGCCGTGGTGCTCGGCGGGGCTCCTGAGCAGGCGGCCGGCACCCCGGAGGACCATGTGGCTGCCGTCAATGAGCTGGTGTCCCAGGGCATCCGGCTCAAGGAGGCCGTCGCCGCCGTCGCCGAAGACGTCCGGGTCAGCAAGAGGGAGCTCTACTCGGCCGTCCTGGCGGCCCGCTAGCCGGGCCACGGTCCGCTTTCGGCGCCTGTGCAGGTGCACAGCGAAGCCGCGATTCCGCAGTGCGCATCGGCGTAGACCATAGCCATGCCCCGCAGTAGTCTGGCTGTTAATCAGCCCCATGATCCCGGTCACTCCGGCCGCGGCGATGGGCTGCCACAACCCTACTGACGAGGGAGTCATCGTGACTGTCACTGCACAGCCGGCCGTTTCCGCCGAGCGCGAAACCCGGCTTTTGGCCTCCGTTCCCACCGGGCTGCTCATCAATGGTGAGTGGCGCGACGCCGCCTCAGGCAAGACGTTCGACGTCGAGGATCCCGCCACCGGGAAGGTGCTGCTGAGCATTGCCGACGCCGGCCCCGAGGATGGTGCGGCAGCCCTCGATGCTGCCGCGGCTGCCCAGGAATCCTGGGCAAAGGTGCCGCCGCGCGAACGCGGGGAGATCCTGCGCCGGGCCTTCGACCTGGTCACCGAACGTGCAGAAGACTTCTCCCTCCTGATGACCCTGGAAATGGGCAAGCCGCTGGCCGAGGCCCGCGGCGAAGTAACCTATGGCGCCGAGTTCCTGCGCTGGTTTTCCGAGGAAGCAGTCCGGGCTTTCGGCCGGTACTCGGTCTCGCCGGACGGCAAGTCCCGCCTCCTGGTCACCAAGAAGCCGGTGGGCCCCTGCCTGCTGATCACCCCGTGGAACTTCCCGCTGGCCATGGCCACCCGCAAGATCGCCCCGGCCGTCGCCGCCGGCTGCACCATGGTATTGAAGTCGGCCAACCTGACGCCCCTGACCTCCCAGCTGTTCGCTGCCGTGATGCAGGAGGCCGGGCTGCCTGCCGGCGTCCTGAACGTCATCCCCACCTCAACGGCCGGTGCCACCACCGGGCCGCTGATCAAGGATTCGCGCCTGCGCAAGCTGTCGTTCACCGGTTCCACCGAGGTGGGACGCCGGCTGCTGGCCGATGCGTCCGAAACCGTGCTGCGGACCTCCATGGAACTGGGCGGCAACGCCCCGTTCCTGGTCTTCGAGGACGCTGACCTGGACGCGGCCGTTACCGGCGCCATGCTGGCCAAGCTGCGGAACATGGGCGAGGCGTGCACCGCAGCCAACCGCTTCATCGTGCACGAGTCCGTAGCCGGGGAGTTCGCGGAGAAGTTCGCCGCGAAGATGAAGGACATGACCACCGCCCGCGGCACCGAGCCCGAGTCCAAGGTGGGGCCGCTGATCGACGCCAAGAGCCGGGACAAAGTCCACGAACTGGTCTCCGACGCCGTCGCCTCCGGCGCGAAGGCCGTCCTGGGCGGCGCACCGGTAGAGGGACCGGGCTACTTCTACCAGCCCACCATCCTCTCCGGCGTCACCGAAGGCACCCGGATCCTCTCCGAGGAAATCTTTGGCCCCGTCGCTCCGATCATCACCTTCTCCACCGAGGACGAAGCCGTCCGCCTGGCCAACAACACCGAATATGGGCTGGTGGCCTACGTCTTCACCAAGGACCTCAACCGCGGCATCCGGATGGGCGAGAAACTCGAAACCGGCATGCTCGGCCTGAACGCCGGCGTCATCTCCAACGCCGCGGCGCCCTTCGGCGGCGTGAAGCAGTCGGGCCTGGGACGCGAAGGCGGCCTCGAAGGCATCGAGGAATACCTATACACCCAGTACATCGGCATCGCCGACCCCTACGCCGGCTAGTTCCGGAAGTTTCGCAGAAATCAAGTGCCGGCCGGGGTTTCCCCGGCCGGCACCTGCCGTTCAGCCCTGCCCGGCCCCGCGGCCGCCGTCGGCCGCCCCCGCCTTGGAACGCCGTCCTGCCGACGGATGCCCGGGCGCCCCGGGGCGTAGGCGCGCTGCAGCGTGAAGTGCTGTGCGGATGGTCCTGCCGGCCGCAATGAACGGCATCCTGAGCAGCTGGCCCAGCCGGCGGGTGACCGACGGCGGAAGCCATGCCGCCGTCAAACGCCTGCGCAGGGTGGCGTTTGCCCGAAGGGACGCTTCCACGGCCGCAACCCCGGCTGCAATGTCGCCTTCGGTCGGGTCGGGGCCGGAGCCCTGGGAACCAGTGCCGCCCGGGCGGCCGTACCGGTAATGTTCGAACGCCGAGGTAAAGCGCGACACTGCCCCGTGCGCCTCCTGGTCCATACCTCCGGGCTCACCCAGCAGTTCAGCCCGGAACCGGGATGAATATGCCCTGGGCGTCTCGCTGTCCGCGGGGGGCAGGCCGTAGTCGGCGCCAAGATCCTTGATCTCATTCCATGCCGACGGTACGGCCAGGTCCGGTCGCCTTGGACGCAGCCGCCGTGACCTGATACCCCTCCGAACCAGGTGGGGGGCGGCCACCAGGAGAAGCAAGCCCACCAATGCGGCTGCACCAAGGAACCAGGGGGTCAATTGCGCGGAGTCGCCTGTGCTGCTGCCGGCGCCGGGGACGGCCTGGGCAGTGGTGCTGGGGGATGGGGCGGGAACCGGGGCCGTATCGGGGATGAGGCCGTCGTTGTTGCCCAGGGAATCCGCGACCGAAGGCGCTGAGGCCTCGGTTGCGTAGTCCGGGACCACCCCCCGCGACGGCGTCGGCTCGAACGGTACCCAGCCCAGGCCCTGGAAGTACAATTCCGGCCAGGCGTGGGCGTCGCGCGCATCTGCCTCGTACTCCGGGAGGGCGCCTTGGCCGGACACAGAGACCGTCGCCCCGGTCAGCCTGCCGGGGGCATAGCCCACGGCGATCCTGCTGGGGATTCCGTCCAGGCGGGCCATCACCGCCATCGCCGATGCGTAATGGATGCAGTAACCGCTCTTCTGCTGCAGGAAGTCAGCAAGGACGGAAAGGCCGTTACCGTCATAGCCGCCCTGCACCGGGGACTGCAGTGAATATGTGAACTCGGACGAGCGCAGGTACTTCTGGATGGCCAGGGCCTTCTGGTACGGCGTCCCCGCACCCCCGGCAACGGTCTGTGCCGTGGTTTTGACGATGTCCGGGACGTTGCCCGGGATGCGGGTGAAAATGTCGGGGATGCCCCGTGCGGGCCCTGAGGACTGGGCCAGGAGCGCCGCTGAAAGCTTGGGCACCGCGGAGGTCACCACGTACTCCTGCCGCCGGGTGGTGGTGTCAGTGCCCTTGATGCTCAGCGTGGCCGGATCCCAGGTCCACTGTCCGCCCAGTCCGCGGACGGTCTCGGGCGCATAGGGCGCCGGCAGGTAGGGACTGGTGAAGGACCCGGTGTCGATGGCTGTCACCAGCCGCACCTGCTCATCGGTCAGGACCGGATACCCGGGGTCGATCCGGCCGTCAAGGGGCACCCTGGAGGCGGTGCGGTCGTCCGGTCCCCACGAATCGCCGTCGAAATTGTCCACGGTGACCGATCGCAGGTAGAGGGGGTTGGGTGACGTGGTGGCGTAGGTGATCCTGCCGCTTCCGTCCGGTGTGCGAAGGCTGTTGCCCAGGGTGATCATCGGATTCAGGCCTGTGGCGGCACCCCACGGATTCAGCCGTGAACCCTGCGGGAACGTGCCTGTGTCGAAGCCGGGAATCGCCAGGGGCAGCACCAGGGTGGCTGCCAGCGCCACGGAGCCCGTCAGCACGGCCCTGCGCACCAGGCCGGGGCTTCGGGCCGAGCCGCCCTGCAACCTCCCGTCCGGGGCAAACCATTGGCTGCAGGCGAGGATCAGCAGGTAGCCCGCCACGGTGGCAACGAAACTCCATACCCCCACGCTCTGCGGTTTGATCATGGCCGGAACCACCAGCAGCGCAAGCAGGCCTGTGCCGGAGGCAGCCGGCATCCCGAGCGGAACCGCGAGTGCATCGACCAGGATGACCGCCAGGCCAAGCACGGCACAGACCACCATGACGATCCCGGCGTTGGGCGCCACGGGTGCAGTCTCTGCCAGGACAGTCTCGCTGGCCCGCCGGATCAGCCGGTCCAGGTCCGGGAGCGTGGCACCTGTAGGGACCACCCACAGGAAACTGGAGCCGCGGAAGAACGTCAACGTCAGGACGGCGCCCAGTGCCACGAATCCGCCTGCGGTGACCAGCAGGGGCTGGGCCCGGACGGAACGCAGCGCGGCAAGCGTGAATGCCACCACCAGCACGGTGGTCATCACCGGCCAGTACCAGTTCCAGCCCCGCAGGACACCGTTCAAGGACAGGGCAGCGCCGCAGACGGCCACGGTGATGGATCCCCCCATGGCCCACGGGTAGGCGCCGGCGCGCAGGCGTCCCGCAGGCACTTCATGCTGTGCCTGTGCCTCGTGGCCCGCACCCGTTGGCCGGGCCGGCGCCATGGTCATGTGGCCACCCCTGCTCCCCGCCGGACCTCTGCCGCCGTAACCACCGGCAGGGCCGGGTCCTGGTCGAACTGGCGCCACGCGGCGGCAAGCTGCGTCGCGGGCGCCACGGCCACCGCCCGCCAGCCGCCCTGCCGCAGCACCTCCAGGACATCCTGGGACTCCATGGGACGTTCCACGGCCAGGATGGCGAACGCGTTGGTGCCGTACGAAGCGGCAGGGGCCAATGCTGCGGCTTCCTCCCTGGTGATGCGACCCAGGACAGCGATCAGTGGCCCGCGCATCCGATGGGCGGACAGCTTGTCCATCAAGTGGTCGTCAAAGGCCGGCAGTCCCTGCTCCGGGCTTCCCTGTGTCCGCACTTTCGGGGCGCCCGGGCGCGGCGCGTTCCTGGCCATGACACCCCGCTGCATGACGCCCCGCTGCACATCGTCCCCGCGAGTGCTGTCCCGGTGAGTGCTTTCCCGGCGGGGGTGGGGCGCCCCGGACAGGTGGATGGCGGCAAGGCTTTCGGCAATGGACTGCAGGCCGGATGATCCGCTGAATTCTTCCACCGCCGGTTCCGGGGACGAGGGGGAGTGGAGGAACGCCGGTTCCCCGCCCGTGTCCAGCGCCCGAAGGCTGTAGTTGCGCTCGGCAAGGTGTGCGCTGACGGACATGGTGGCAACAACAGCCCACTCGAAGGTGTCGCTGGTGGCCGGCGCATGCCCCTCCGGCACGGGCAGGCCCGGCATCGACGTGCCGGAGCCCCCGCCGAACGCACTGGCCCGATGGTCCAGGATGATGGTGGCTTCCGGCGTGGTCACGGACTCCTCCTGCCTGACCATCAAGGACCCATGCCGTGCCGTGGCAGGCCAATGGACCCGTCGCATCGGGTCACCGTGGCGGTATTCCCGGGTCATGATGTCGTCGTCGCTCGGGTTTGCCCGGACACGGGTGGCGGTGACGCCGTCGTTCCCCCGCGCTCCCGCCAGCCCGGCGGCAGGCAGGACGACGGCTGCCGGCGTCACGGTGAGGATGTCGCCGTCGTCAATCGCCTGCCGGTGCAGGGAGAGGCCGAAAGGGTCGGTGAACTCGGCCGTGACCGGGCCGATCCTGAACTGCCCCCGGTACCTGGACGTGAGGTGGTATTCGTAGCGGCTTGTGCCGCCGGTGGCCGAACGGGACGGGAACCGGAAGGACGGCGCGTGGCCGAAGTGCGCCGGCAGCCGCTCCTCCATGGCAACCCGTCCGCTGCCCGGGCCCGTCCTGGCCACGGCAAGGTGGACCGTCGCCGGGGCGGAGGTTTCCACAGGGGAGGGATTGAATTCGCGGTAGACGCGGAAGCGCGGCTTGACCAGCCTGACGCCGGCAAGGGAGACGAGCGGCAGGACCAGCAGCAAGATGGCAAGTGTCAGGAGGTCCCGGCGCCCCATGACCTGGGCCGCGGCCAGCGTGAAGGCCCCGGCTGCGAGCATGCCCCAGCCGCGCCTGGTGAACAGGTGCCGCGGAAGCTTATCCAGCAGGGCCATGGTCCGTGCCTAGCGGTTCCTGCTGCCGGCGGCGGCCGCGGCCCGGTTGGGCTGCCCCGGCTGGGCCTGTGGCACGGGCAGCCTGGACAGGATGCCCCGCAGGACGCTGTGGGGTGTCTCGCCTGCGCCCGCCGCCTTCCGGTCCAGGATGATGCGGTGCGCCAGGACGGCCTCGGCCACGTCCCGCACGTCGTCCGGCAGGACGAAGTCGCGGCCCTCCAGGGCGGCTGTGGCCTTGGCGGCACGCAGCAGCTGCAGCATGGAACGGGGACTGGCGCCGAGCCGCAGCAGCGGGCTTTCCCTGGTGGCCCTGCCCACTGCCACCGTATATTCCTTCACGGCGTCTGAGACATAGACCTGCTGGACAGTTGCGGTCATGGCCGCGACGTCGGACGCGGTGACCACGGGGGAGACATTGGCCAGCGGCGAGACCGCCTGGTGGGTTTCGAGCATCTCGATCTCTGCGGCCTTGTCCGGGTAGCCCATGGAAATCCGGGCCATGAACCGGTCCCGCTGGGCCTCCGGCAGCGGATAGGTGCCTTCCATTTCAATGGGGTTCTGGGTTGCGACCACCATGAACGGCTCATCGAGCTTGTAGGACGTGCCGTCCACGGTGACCTGATGCTCCTCCATGCACTCCAGCAGGGCGGACTGCGTCTTGGCGGATGCGCGGTTGATTTCATCACCGATGACGATGTTGGCGAAGACCGCACCCGGCCGGAACTCGAACAGCCTTGAGGCCTGGTTGTAGATGGACACCCCGGTGACATCCGAGGGCAGCAGGTCCGGGGTGAACTGGATGCGGTTGACCGTGCAGTCGATGGTCCGGGCGAGGGTCTTTGCGAGCAGGGTTTTCCCGACGCCGGGCACGTCCTCGAGCAGCAGGTGGCCTTGTGCGAGGAGTACGGTGAGCGCCAGCTTGGCGGCATCGGACTTGCCGTCGATGACGGTATTGACCGTGGTGAGGATGCGCTGCGCCGCGGCGTGGAAGGACACCGGGTCCATGGCCGCAGGCCGGTGCCCGTTCAGGTGGCTGACGGAATCAGCGACGCCGGCCAGGTTAAGGTTCGGTGCGCTTCCATTGTTGGCAGTGCGTCGGTGGGGTTCCATCGGCAACCTTTCAGCCCGGGTTTCACCTGGACGGGACAGCAAGCCTGCCTTCGCCCCTTGGTGGGCGTGCGCGTGTGTTCGTTCCAGACTACTAACACAACTGCCGTGCCTGACAGAGAGTTCCGGCAAATATGGGGGTACCTTTCGGCCGATAGTCTGGGTGGATGTGCAATTCGTCAATTCCCGCCGCTTACCGGGTACCTGCAGACGAGGAGACTCCGGACCAGGCCGCCGGCCGCCGGAAGGATTTTCCGCCCGCGCCGGAGCCCCTGCCGGTACCAGTCATGGACAACCACACCCACCTGGACTTCCCGGACGGAAAGGGGCCGGTGGGGATCAAGGCTGCGCTGGATGCAGCGGCGGCCGTGGGAGTCCAGGGCGCCGTGCAGGTGGGCTGCGACCTCGAATCCTCACGGTTCACGGTGGAGGCGGTGGACCGGGACGAACGGCTCCTGGGCGCCGTGGCCCTGCACCCCAATGACGCGCCGCATTATGCTGCCCGCGGTGAACTGGAAGCGGCCCTTGCCGAAATCGAACGCCTGGCGGGGCATCCCCGGATCCGGGCCATCGGCGAAACCGGACTGGACTTCTACCGCACCGAGGGAGAGGGGCTGCGGCACCAGGAGTACTCGTTCCGGCGGCATATCGACATTGCCAAACGCCTGGACCTCACCCTCCAGATCCATGACCGGGACGCGCACAGCGACGTGGTGCGCGTCCTTCAGGAAGAGGGCGCGCCGGACAGGGTGGTGTTCCATTGCTTCTCCGGTGGCGAGGACCTGGCCAAAACCTGTAACGACCAGGGCTGGTGGATGTCCTTTGCCGGCACGCTGACGTTCAGGAACGCCACGAATCTGCGCGCCGCGCTCGCCGTCGCGGACCGGCAGCTCATCATGGTGGAAACGGACGCTCCATTCCTGACCCCGCACCCGCACAGGGGGCGTCCCAACGCGAGCTACACGGTCCCGTACACCGTGCGGGCCATGGCAGAATTGACAGGCTCCGACCTGGCCGGCCTGTGCAGCGCAATCAGCGAAAATACCGTACGGGCATACGGATCCTGGGCCTGACACTCCTTCCCCTGCCGGCTGCCAAATGCATATCTGGTATGCAAAAATGTTGGCCACTTTATAACGCTACGGTTACAGTGGGAAACTATTAGCCGGGGTCGGGGAAGGCCAACGGGTAATTTCACTTCATTCGCAGCCGGCCCGGCTTGTCCAGTATCCGGCCATGCCGCTGCGCGGAGTGTGGCGGCGCACCGGTGCCCGGACTGTCCTTTTCAAGGTTGCTCCGGGCATTTTATTGCGCGTTTCCCCGTGCCCGGATGGACCGAGAGTTACGGGCAATCGTGATCAAGTTCTTCACATCGGACGGCAAGTTCAGCTATATCAAAGTTGGCGCCCAGCTGCTGGTGCTTTGCGGCCTGGTCGCAGGTCTCGTAGCCTTCGTGGGCAATAACAAAACAGTCACGCTCAACGTGGACGGCAAAGCGTCGTCCGTGCAGTCCTTTGGCGGAACAGTGGAACAGGTGGTCAAGAGTGCCAACCTGGAACTGAAGCCCGGCGACCGCGTGTCGCCTTCCCTCGACGCGACGGTCCAGAACGGCACCGTCATCAACATCAACCAGGCCAAGGAAGTCAAAGTCAGCCTTGACGGGGCTGAAAAGACGGTGAACACCACCGCCCAGGATGTCGAAGACCTGGTGACAGAACTCGGCGTCGCCAGTGCCTCGTCCGTTTCAGCGCCCAAGGATGCCACCCTTTCGCTGGCAGGTTCCTACGTCTCGATCTCCACGCCCAAGACCGTCAGCATTGTGGCTGACGGCAAAGTGAACACCGCCACCACCACGGCCCCCACCGTTGGCAAGGTGCTGGAGGATTCCGGCGTGACCCTCGCCGCCAACGACCGCACCTCGCAGCCGGCCAACGCCAACGTGGTGAACAACATGGTCATCAAGGTGTCCCGGGTGGACACCAGCCAGACCACGGTCACCAGTGAAGACGTGCCCTTCGAGACCGTTACCGCCGAAAGCGCAGACATGCTCAAGGGTGAAAAGGAAGTGACCCAGGCGGGCGCCGCCGGAAAGCTGGAACGCACTTTCAAGCTGGTACTCGTGGACGGACGGGAAGCGTCCCGCACGCTGGTGTCCGAGAAGGTGGCCGTGCAGCCGGTCACCGAGAAAGTCACCGTTGGCACCAAGGCCAAGCCTGCACCCCAGGCCGCACCTGCGGCCGCTGCCGGCGCCAACACCGGCGCAGCTGCACCGGCCATGATGAACGAGGCCATGTGGGACAAGATTGCCCAGTGCGAATCCAGTGGAAACTGGAGCATCAACAGCGGCAACGGCTACTACGGCGGCCTCCAGTTCGACATCCGCACCTGGATCGGAGCCGGCGGCGGCGCCTACGCCCCTAACGCCAGCCTCGCCACCAAGGCGCAGCAGATCGACATCGCCAACCGCGTCTACGCGCAGCGCGGCCTGTCGCCCTGGGGCTGCGGCTGGGCAGCAACCAGCTGATCTACCGGACATAAGCGCAGAGTCAATGGCCGTGGCCGGGCCCGGGGTACCCGGGCCCGGCCACGGCCGTTAACCCGGCAGGGCGGACGTGCCGCGCGGGATAGGATACCTAGGTGACTGAACCGATCCCCGCCGTGCCCGCACCGTTGTTCGGTGCCTCCGACATACGCCGGCTGGCAGAGGAAATCGGGATCAGGCCCACCAAGACCCTTGGGCAGAACTTTGTCATCGATGGCAACACCATCCGGCGCATTGTCGCCGCGGCGGGCGTGGGACCGGATGAAACGGTGCTTGAGGTGGGCCCGGGGCTGGGGTCCCTCACGCTGGGCCTGCTCGACGCCGCGGCGGCAGTTGTCGCCGTCGAAATTGATCCTGTCCTTGCCGCGAAGCTGCCCGAAACCGTGCAGGAATGGCGGCCGGCCGCCGCCAACTCCTTCCACCTGGTGCATGCCGATGCGATGAAGGTCACCGAGCTGCCTGTCGAGCCGACAGCACTGGTGGCCAACCTGCCCTACAACGTGGCGGTTCCGGTGGTGCTGCACCTCCTGCAGTATTTCCCAAGCCTGCGGCACGGCCTGGTGATGGTGCAGGACGAGGTGGCTGACCGGCTGGCAGCCGGCCCGGGATCCAAGACCTACGGGGTGCCGTCCGTTAAGGCCGCCTGGTACAGCCAGATGCGCAAGGCCGGCGTGATCGGCATGAACGTTTTCTGGCCGGCACCGAAGATCCATTCCGGGCTGGTGGCCTTTACCCGCCGCGAACCGCCCGCCACCACCGCCACCCGCGAGCAGGTGTTTGCCGTGGTGGATGCCGCGTTCGCGCAGCGCCGCAAGACGCTCCGGGCCGCCCTGGCGGGCTGGGCCGGGGGAGCCCCGGAGGCCGAGCGCTGCCTGCTCGCAGCCGGCGTCGACCCCACCGCACGCGGCGAGGTCATCGACATCGCCGCGTTCGCCAGGATCGCCGAAGCCCGGGAAAACCGGCCGTGAGCGCGGGACTGGACAAGGCAGGCAGGGGGCAGTTCGCCGCCAGGACGGTCCGCGTCAAGGCGCCCGGCAAAGTCAATGTTTCCCTGGCCGTCGGTCCGCTCCGGCCGGACGGCTACCATTCCGTGGCCAGCGTCTACCTCGCGGTGTCCCTCTACGAGGAAGTGGCGGCGACCAGCACCGCCGAGCCCGGGATTACCATCAGCCTCAGCCCCGAAAGCACCCTGGACCTCGACGCGGTCGATATTCCCCTGGACAGCAACAACCTTGCCCATAAGGCGGCTGCCATCATGGCTGACGTCTCCGAACACGCCACGGGGGTGCACCTGGAGATCACCAAGCGGGTCCCGGTGGCCGGCGGGATGGGCGGCGGATCCGCCGATGCCGCCGCCACGCTCCTGGCCTGTGACGCACTCTGGAACAGCGGGCTGTCACGGGAGGAACTGGCGCACCTGGCGTCCGAACTCGGCGCCGACGTCCCCTTCTCGCTCCTGGGCGGGACCGCCGTCGGCCTTGGCCTGGGCGATGAACTCTCTCCGGCGCTGGCCAAGGCGCAGACCCACTGGGTGCTGGTGGTGGCCGACTACGGCCTGTCCACTCCCGAGGTGTACCGGACGCTGGACCGGCTGCGTGAGGCCGAAGGGGTGGAGGCCAGTGAGCCCACCGGAGTGGATCCACAAATCCTGACGGCGCTGCGGGGCGGGGATGCCGAATCCTTGAGCCGGGTGCTGGTCAACGATCTGCAACGGGCTTCCATTGAGTTGTCGCCGGCGCTGCGCGATACGCTGGGAATCGGCGAATCCCATGGGGCCATTGCCGGAATCGTTTCGGGTTCCGGCCCCACCGTGGCTTTGCTGGCTGATGATTCCGTTGCTGCGGAGGCGCTGGCGGAGGACCTGCGGCGCTACGGCCTGACAGCCCTTCCCGTCCACGGCCCGGTCCCCGGCGCGCGCATCATCTCCGACATCCTCCTTTAATTAAGACTTCCAGTCCGGCAGCAGAAAGCAGTTCCCTTTGGCACACCTTCTTGGCGGCGAGAACCTCACGGTTTCCTACGCAACCCGCACCGTCCTGGACGGCATCACCCTGGGACTGGAGGAGGGGGACCGGATCGGCATGGTGGGCCGCAACGGTGATGGCAAGTCCACGCTCATGCGTCTGCTGGCGCTGCGCTCCACCCCGGACTCCGGCCGCGTCACCAAACGCGGCGACGTCAATGTGGGGTACCTGGACCAGAGCGACGTGCTCGACGGCGACCTGACGGTGGGTGCCGCCATCGTGGGTGACCAGGCCGACTACGAATGGGCCCGCAACCCGCAGATCCGCGAGATCATGGGCGGCCTGGTGTCCGACGTCGACTGGCATGCCAACGTCCACGCCCTCTCCGGCGGCCAGAAACGGCGGGTGGCCCTCGCCAAACTGCTCATCGAGGACCACGACGTCATCATGCTGGATGAGCCCACCAACCACCTCGACGTCGAGGGCGTGGCCTGGCTTTCCCGGCACCTGAAGACGCGCTGGCGGCCCAACCAGGGCGCCTTCCTGGTGGTGACCCACGACCGCTGGTTCCTGGACGAAGTCTGCACCAAGACCTGGGAGGTGCACGACGGGATCGTGGACCCCTTCGAAGGCGGCTACGCGGCCTACGTCCTGGCCCGCGCGGAGCGCGACCGCATGGCGTCCGTGGTGGAGGGCAAACGCCAGCAGCTGGTCAAGAAAGAGCTCGCCTGGCTGCGCCGGGGCGCCCCGGCCCGCACGGCCAAGCCGAAGTTCCGGATTGAGGCCGCCAACGCGCTCATTGAGGACGTTCCCGCCCCGCGCGACTCCATGGCGTTGAGCAAGATGGCCACGGCGCGCCAGGGCAAGGACGTGCTGGACCTGGAGAACGTGTCCCTCAACTTCCAGGGCGCCGACGACGGCCGGAAGCTTTTCGACAACATCACCCTTCGCCTGGCTCCGGGGGAGCGCCTGGGCCTGGTGGGCGTCAACGGTGCCGGAAAAACCACCCTCCTGAAGCTGCTCAACGGCGAGATCACACCCGATGCGGGCAAGCTGAAGCGGGGCAAAACGGTGGTCACTGCTGTGCTCACCCAGGAGGTCAAGGAGCTCGACGACGTCTCGGACCTGCGCGTGATCGAGGTCATCGAGCGGGAGAAGCGTTCCTTCAACGTCGGCGGCAAGGAATTCAGCGCAGGGCAGCTCGTGGAGCAGCTCGGCTTCACCAACGAGAAGCAGTGGACACCGGTCAGGGACCTGTCCGGCGGTGAGCGGCGCCGCCTGCAGCTGCTCCGGCTGCTGGTGGGTGAACCCAACGTGCTGATGCTCGATGAGCCCACCAACGACCTTGACACCGACACCCTCGCCGCCGTCGAGGACGTCCTGGACGGCTGGCCCGGCACGCTGGTGGTGGTCAGCCACGACCGCTACCTGCTCGAACGCGTCACCGACCACCAGATGGCGCTGCTGGGCGACGGCAAGCTCCGCGGCCTCCCCGGCGGCGTGGACCAGTACCTCGAGTTGCGCGAAGCCGCCCTCGCCGGTTCCACCGTCACCGGCGGTGGAAACCCTGTCACCAGCGCGGGCCAGGCGCCGGCCACCGGGACCGGCCCGTCCGAGGCGGAGAAGCGGGACGCCCGCAAGGCCCTCAACAGGATCGAACGGCAGATCAAGAAGCTGGACCAGCAGGAAAAGAAGCTTCACGACGACATGGTCAAAAGCACGGAGAAGTCCGATTTCGACGCCCTGGCCGAACAGAACAAGCAGCTCAAGGACCTGGCCGACGAAAAAGATGCCCTGGAAATGGAGTGGCTCGAGGCCTCGGAACTCCTGGGCGACTGACCCTCACAAGCGGGGAGGGGGTTATCCGGCAGCATGCGTCAGAGGCGAGGAACGAGCCAGCATGCAGAGGATAACCCCCTTCGCCGCGGACGCAACCACGGCGAGGCCTAGAGTTCAGACTGCAGTTCCGGCTCCTTTTTGAGGCCGGTCAGGCCGTTCCAGGCCAGGTTGACCAGGTGCGCGGCGACCGTGTGCTTGTCCGGCTGGCGGCTGTCCTGCCACCACTGGCCGGTCATGGCCACCATGCCCACAAGCATCTGGGCGTACATGGCACCGTCCTCGCCGCTGAAGCCGCGGCGGGAGAATTCGTCGGAGAGGATGTGTTCCACGCGCGCGGTCACGTGCGAGAGGAGGGTGGAGAAGGCGCCCTCCGGCTGGGACGGGGGAGCATCGCGCATGAGGATCCTGAACCCTTCGGTGCGTTCCTCGATGTAGGTGAGCAGTGCCAGCGCGGCGCGTTCGACGAGGACGCGGGGTTTGGCTTCCTCGGTGAGGGCCGCGTTGATCGAGTCCAGGAGAATGTGGAATTCACCGTCCACCACCTCGGTGTACAGGCCTTCCTTGGACCCGAAGTGTTCGTAGATGACCGGCTTGGACACTCCTGCGCAGGCGGCGATTTCCTCGATGGTGGTCCCGTCCAGGCCGCGGACGGCGAAAAGGCCGCGCCCGACGTCGATCAGCTGGCTCCGGCGCTGCAGGCCAGTCATCCGCGTCCGCGGAAGGTTGTTGCTCACCTTCCCATCATGCCTCACCGCCGGGGACGGGATTCCGCGGGACCGGCAGGACCCAACGCCCCGTGTCGCGCGGTGGCCTGAACCCATGGCAAAATAGGGACTTGTGCCCGGGCCTCGAGTCTTTCGGCACGGTCCGCTCTGGTGTAACGGCAGCACCCCGGCCTTTGGAGCCGTGGAGTATAGGTTCGAATCCTATGGGCGGAACTGCTGCGCAAGGAGCGATCATGAGGATGGCACCCGGTGCCCGGCGGGCTGGCCCGCCGGCTGCCGCAAAGCGCAAGCACAACCAAGCAAGGAGAACCCGTTACGTGATCCCCGAGAATACCGGCCCGGCCGCTGTAATCGTCCTGGCAGCAGGCGCCGGTACCCGGATGAAGTCGCGTACACCGAAGATCCTCCACGAGATCGGCGGCCTGTCCATGGTGGGCCACGCCCTCCGCGCCGCCCGCAGCATCAACCCGCAACGGCTCGCCATTGTGGTGCGCCACGAACGGGACCTGGTGGAGGGACACGTCGCAGCACTGGATCCGCAGGCCGTCATCGTGGACCAGGACGACATCCCCGGCACCGGCCGCGCCGTGGAGGCCGCGCTGCAGGCGCTGGACGCCGAACAGGAACTGTCAGGCACCGTCGTGGTCACCTACGGTGACGTGCCCCTCCTGTCCGGGGAACTGCTCACCGAACTCGTCGCCACCCACGAACGCGACGGCAACGCCGTCACCGTCCTCACGGCAGTCCTTGACGACGCCACCGGCTACGGCCGCATCCTCCGCGGCGAAGACGGCTCCGTTACCGGCATCCGCGAACACAAGGACGCCACCGAGGCAGAGCGGCTGATCCGGGAGGTCAACTCCGGGATCTACGCCTTTGACGCCGCGGTGCTCCGCGGGGCACTGGGGAAGGTCACCACTGACAACGTGCAGGGGGAGAAATACCTCACCGACGTACTGGGGCTGACCCGCGAATCAGGCGGCCGGGTCGCGGCCGTCGTGACTGCGGACCGGTGGCAGGTGGAGGGCGCCAACGACCGCGTCCAGCTTGCCGCGCTCGGCGCCGAGCTGAACCGGCGCACGGTGGAAGCCTGGATGCGGGCCGGCGTCACCGTCGTCGACCCGGCCACCACCTGGATCGATTCCTCCGTCACCCTGGACGAGGATGTCCGCCTCCTGCCCAACACCCAGCTGCACGGCGCCACCTCCGTGGCGCGGGACGCCGTCGTCGGCCCTGACACCACCCTGACCGACGTCACCGTCGGCGAGGGTGCCACGGTGATCCGCACCCACGGTTCCGGCTCCGTGATCGGCCCGCGCGCCGCCGTCGGCCCCTTCACGTACCTTCGCCCCGGCACCGTGCTTGGTGAAAAGGGCAAGATCGGTGCCTTCTACGAAACCAAGAACGTCACCATCGGCCGCGGCTCCAAGCTGTCCCACCTGGGCTATGCAGGCGACGCCGAAATCGGCGAGGACACCAACATCGGCTGTGGAAACATCACGGCCAATTACGACGGCGAGAAGAAGCACCGCACGGTCATCGGCTCGGGCGTCCGTACAGGCTCCAACACCGTCTTTGTTGCCCCGGTCACCGTGGGGGACGGCGCCTACAGCGGCGCCGGCGCGGTGATCCGCAAGGACGTGCCGGCGGGCGCGCTGGTGCTCAGCGTTGCCGCCCAGCGCAACGCCGAAGGCTGGGTCCCCGCGCACCGCCCGGGAACCCGCTCCGCTGAACTGGCCCAGGCGGCCATCAATGACTCCTCAAGTACCCCGGCATCTACAGAAGAGGGCAAGTAACCATGAGTGAAATTACGGCGCACGGCGAGAAGAAGCTGGTGCTCGCCACTGGGCGGGCCCATCCGGAGCTTGCCCGGGAGATCGCCAAGGAACTCGGCACTGACCTCCTTCCCGTTGATGCCTACGATTTCGCCAACGGCGAGATCTATGTCCGGGCCGGCGAGAGCGTACGCGGCACCGACGCGTTCGTGATCCAGGCGCACCCCGCACCGCTGAACAACCACCTCATGGAACAGCTGATCATGATCGATTCGCTGAAGCGGGCCTCCGCCAAGCGGATCACCGTGGTTTCGCCGTTCTACCCCTATGCCCGGCAGGACAAGAAGGGCCGTGGCCGCGAGCCCATCTCCGCCCGCCTCGTTGCCGACCTCTACAAGACCGCCGGCGCGGACCGCATCATGAGTGTGGACCTGCACACTTCCCAGATCCAGGGCTTCTTCGACGGGCCGGTTGACCACCTGATGGCCATTCCGCTCCTGGCCGACTACATCCGCACCCGTGTCGCTGCCGACAACATCACCGTTGTCTCCCCGGACACCGGACGGGTCCGGGTCGCGGAACAGTGGGCTGAGCGCCTGGGT
Organism: Arthrobacter sp. StoSoilB19; assembly: GCF_019977275.1. Lineage (NCBI taxonomy): Bacteria > Bacillati > Actinomycetota > Actinomycetes > Micrococcales > Micrococcaceae > Arthrobacter > Arthrobacter sp. StoSoilB19. The sequence continues at coordinate 1,370,800 of NZ_AP024650.1, forward strand.
GGCGCGCCCCTGGCCTTTGTCCACAAGAGCCGTGACCTCACCGTCCCCAACCAGGCTGTCTCCAAGACCGTGGTGGGCCAGATCGAGGGACGCACCTGCGTCCTGATCGACGACATGATCGACACCGGCGGAACCATCTCCGGCGCCGTCACGGTCCTGAAGAACGCCGGCGCCAAGGATGTCATCATCGCCGCCACGCACGCCGTCTTCTCGGATCCGGCCGCACGCCGTCTCTCCGAGTCCGGCGCACGCGAAGTGGTGGTCACCAACACCCTCCCGCTGACGTCCTCCCAGCGCTTCCCGCAGCTGACAGTGCTCTCCATCGCACCGCTGATCGCCAGGGCCATCCGCGAAGTGTTCGACGACGGCTCGGTCACCAGCCTCTTCGACGGCAAGGCATAGCCCCGCACCAGGCCGGGGACGTTTTCAGGAAACGGCCCCGGCGCTGGTAAGCTGGTCAGCGATACCTTGGCGAGGGAGGGCATAGCCTCCGTTATCGACTGGGTCTGATCAGTCCTTCGGTTGAAGGACTGCCTTCTTGAAGGGCCGCCCTCCGGCGCCCGGCGTTGAAGGTCACACCAGACCTCCGCCCTTGCTGAACACCGTTTAGTCTTCAAGGAGATATCCATGTCTGAGCAGAAGCTCGCAGCAGAACTGCGCACCGAATTCGGCAAGGGCTACGCCCGCCGCGCCCGGATGAACAACCTGATCCCCGCCGTCATCTACGGCCACGGCGCAGAGCCCATCCACGTCACCCTGCCGGCAAAGGCCACCACCCTGGCCGTCCGCACCGCCAACGCCCTGCTGTCCCTGGACATCAACGGCGAGGGCCACCTGGCCCTGGTCAAGGACGTCCAGCGCGATCCCGTAAAGCAGATCATCGAGCACATCGACCTCCTGACCGTCCGCCAGGGCGAGAAGGTCACGGTTGACGTTCCGGTCCACGTCGAAGGCGAAACCGCTCCCGGCACCGTCCACAACCTGGAACTGACGGTTGTGTCCCTCGAGGCCGAGGCAACCCACCTGCCCGAGTCCGTCGTCGTCAGCATCGAAGGCCGCGCCGCCGGCGAGCACATCCACGCTTCCGACCTGGTCCTGCCCAAGGGTTCCGCCCTGCTGACCGACCCCGAAGCCCTCGTGGTGAACATCTCCGAAGCCATCGAAATCGCCGAGGAAGCAGAAACCGAAGCTGCCGGCGAAGCAGCAGAAGCTCCCGCAGCAGAAGAAGCCGCAGCAGAGTAATTTCTCCGCAATTCACGACAGTGGCCGGACCCCCACGGGTCCGGCCACTGTCATGTCCGCACACCGCCGTTCCATTTCCGCGTAACCGCCCCCAATAGGATTGACTCCATGACAGATACCTGGCTGATCGTTGGCCTCGGCAACCCAGGCGCCCAGTACCAAGGCAACAGGCACAACGTAGGCCAGATGGTGCTCGATGAACTGGCCGGCCGCATCGGCGCCGGATTCAAGACCCACAAAGCCCGCGCGCAGGTCCTTGAAGGCCGGTTGGGGATCGGCGGCCCGCGCGTGGTCCTTGCGAAACCGATGAGCTACATGAATGTTTCAGGCGGCCCGGTCTCCGCCCTGGCCAATTTCTACGGGATCCCCGCAGACCACGTGGTGGCTGTCCATGACGAGATCGATATTCCGTTCAACACCGTCAAGCTCAAGCTCGGCGGCGGCGAGGGCGGCCATAACGGGTTGCGGGACATCTCCAAGGCCCTGGGTACCAAGGACTACCTCAGGGTCCGCGTGGGGGTGGGAAGGCCGCCTGGCAGGATGGACACAGCCGATTACGTGCTGCGTGATTTCGGCACCGCGGAACACAAGGAACTGCCCTTCCTGCTGGACGATGCCGCCGACGCCGTCGAGTCCCTGTTGCGCGATGGATTGACGGCTGCCCAGCAGAGGTTCCACCCGGCCAAATCGGGATCACAACAGCTGGAATCGTAAAAGTTCCTTTTGACCCTGTTTCCTTGTCTGTGGCAGGGGGTACTCTTCTTCCTATGCGGGGGAGCAATGGGGCTACATCCCGCTATTGCAGGATGTAGGGGAAAAGTTCATGTCAATCGAGCCACTCAGCTGGGGACGTGGGTCAACACCTCAGGGTGACAGGCTGCCCACACCAACCTCCGCGGCGCCGGAGGGCCAGCAATGGTCCATGCCTGCACGAAGCGCCAACCTGGATGCTGTCCGCACCGCACTGACCAGCGAAAACTCCCTGGGCGTTGTCATCACCGGAGCCAGAGGCGTGGGCAAGTCCTCCCTGGCGCGCGCTGCCGTTGCGGACCTGGGTCCCGATGTCTGGTCGCTGCAACTCCGGAGCGGCCCCTCCGGTCCCAGCACCCCGTACGGCTGCCTCTCCTTCCTGCTGGCCCGGCTCCCGCAGGCCTACATGGGCTCGCCCACCGCCATCCTCCGTGGCATAACCTCCCTGATCCGCAGCGACGCCGCCGGCAGGCCCTGCGTCATCACTTTGGACACGTCGGCCTGCATCGACGACATGAGTGCGGGGGTGCTGTTGAATGTCCTGCTGACCGGCACGGCAAAGATCATCGCTGTGGCCCCCAACGCCAGCGACCTGCCGGCAGACTTCCACTGGCTGCTGACGGAGCGGAAGCTCACGGAAGTGCGGCTCAACAACCTCAACGAACTCCAAACCCGGCAGGTGCTCCTTTCCCTGCTGGGCCACCGCGTCGCCTCTTCCCTGGTGACCACCTACCACCAGATGGTGGGTGGAAATCCCTTGCTGCTCAAAGCGCTGGTCACCGAACAGCAGCTCTCCGGAAACCTGGTCCTGTCCGATTCGGTCTGGACGCTGCGGGACAAAGTGGTGCTCGACGGCGCCGCCAGCCTTGACGACATCGTCCGGTCCCGCTGGTCGCGGGAGACACCCGAAACCCGGGACGTCATCGAAATGCTTTCCTGTGCCCGGCGGGTGGAACTGGCCGCCCTTACCGCCATCTATGGCGCGGACGTGGTTGCGGACATGGAAGACGGCGGCCTGCTGGAGATCGACGACTCCGAGCACCGCTGGGTGTCGCTGCGGGAGAAGTACATCGGTGACGTAGTCCGGACCTGGCTGAGCATTTCCCGCCGGCGGGAGCTGCGCAGCGTCCTGCTGGGCGGCCAGGAGCCGGACCCGGCAGCCATGACGGTGGAAGAATTGATGTCTTTCGCCGCGTGGACCCATGAGTGCGAGGCCGAGCTGAGCCCGCAGTTGGCACTCGCGGCCGCCCAGGCCGCAGTCCAGCTCTTCGACCCCCGTTTTGCCCTGACGTACGCGGAGATGGTGCAGAGGACCGACGCCGGGTGGGCATCGGCGCAGCGGCAAAAGGCTGCGGCGTACCTGCAGCTGGACATGCCGGTCCAGGCGCTTTCCGCCCTGGATGGCATCTCCCAGCCTGAACTCGAGGCTTTGGATCCCCTGGAGTACGCCGAAGTGGTGGCCGCCAAAGCGCGGGTCATGCTCTGCATTCCGGAGCGTGCGGGCAAAGTCCGGGAACTGCTCGCCGCGGCGCGGGAACGGCTCGGGAAAGCGGACAACAACTCCTCCTGGCCGGCAGCGGCAGCGGTGGCGGCAAACCGTATCTCGTTGAGTGAATTCGAATACCAGGCCCATGCCGGCGATTACGCCGCCATGATCCCGGCGCTCGAGCGGGCTGCCGATCCCGCAGGCAATCCGGACACCGGGTTCCGGCTCCAGTGCGCGATCATCCTGATGGGCGCGCTGGCCATGACCGGGCGCGAGATGGACGCGCTGGGCCTCATGCGAAAGCTCGGCGGCCAGCTCACGGACGCCTCGCACGTCGTGGGCCTGCGCGAGCGCTACGCCAGGGAGGCCTACTTCGTCGCACTGATGGCTGGCCAGTGGCGCCGCTGCATCGACCTCCTCAGCCCATTCAGCACGGGCCAGCCCCACCGGCTTCCATACCGCAGCGCCGCCACCGAACTCGCAGCCGGCGTGGCCTTTGTCTTTTCCGGGCGCGGCGAGACCGCCCTGGAGCCTTTGATCTCGGCCGCCGCCCAGCTGGAGTTGCAGCCTGTCCAGGCCGCACTGCGTACCGCCTACGCAGCCACGGCTTTGGCGTACGCCCAGACCGGCAACGCCGCGTTCGCCCGCAAGTACCTCACCAAACTGCAAAGGGCGCCGGGCAAGGCAGGATTTGCCACGGAGAGCATAATCGATTTTTGTTCGCTCGTGGCGGGGCGCTGGCTGGGCGACTCCGAGGCAGTGGCAGCGCTGAAACAAGGGGCCCGCCGGAACCTGGAGGCGGGCAGGCACACAGTGGCCGGCATCTACCTGCTGGCAGCAACGGTGAACGGCAGCGACGCCGACTTCCGCCTCCTGGAGGAGATCGCAGGCCGCCGGCAGGGACCGCTGGCCGATGTCTCGCGGCTGATCGCAGTCGGCAGCAGGACAAAGGATGCCAAAACCCTCCTTGCCGGCGGTGAAATTGCAGCCACGCTCGAACTCGATGCGGTCGAGGCCAGGTGCATGGCGCTGGCAGTGGACTTTGCCCGGCAGGACGGGGATGCCCTTTCGGCGAGGACTGCGCAGGCCCGGCTGGACATCCTGGCTGCCACCGTGGCCAACCTTCCCATTGTTCCCAGCAGCGGAAGCCCGCTGCTGACCAGCCGGGAACGGCAGATTGCCCGCATGGCCGGCCGCGGCGTCTCGAACCGTGACATCGCCATGGAAATGGGTGTTTCCGTGCGCACCGTGGAAGGCCACCTGTACCAGGTCTTCACCAAGCTTGGCGTAACTTCAAGGGGTGATCTGACTGGACTCGTCTAATGGCCACAAGCCGGCGACTGCACACCGGCTCCTGACCGGCCGCCGCGAGCCGGTGGACCGCATCTGCACCATGGTCCGGAACGGAACCCACCGGGCCGTCTTCATCATGGCCGGCCCGGGCATCGGAAAGTCGGCCGTCACTGACGCCGTGACCGAGCGCCTGGCCGGAAACATGAAAATCCTGCGCATCCACGCCAGTTCGGCCCTGGCCGGAGTGCCATTCGGAGTCCTGACACCCTATACGGGGGAACTCACCGCCGAGGAGTCCGTCTCGCCGGTCGCGGTGCTGCGTTCCATGTGGTCCTACTTTGAGAAGCTCAAGGCCGGCAGCGGGGGAGCGGTCCTGCTGGCGGTGGACGATGCCCACCACCTCGATGATGCTTCCGCGGGGGTGCTGGCCGAGGTGATTTCAGCCGGATGGGCAACGGTGCTCGCTGCCGCCCGGCCACGGCCGGGTCTCCCACAGCCGCTCGACCAGCTCTGGTACGACGGCCTGGCCGAACGCGTGGACCTCCGGCCCCTCAACCGTGAACAGATTGAAGAAGTCCTGGACCACGTCCTCGACGGGACCGTGCCGGCTGCAACGGTGGACTCCATCTGGAACGCATCAAGCGGCAATCCCCGGATCCTCGACGCCCTGCTGCACGACTCCGCCGAGGCCGGCGTCCTCGCCAAGCGCAACGGAATTTGGATGCTGCTGGGCCCGCTGCCCGCGGATGGGGACCGCCTCGCAGGCGTGGTGGCCAAAGACCATCTCCGGCGCCGGACCGAAGAGCAGGAAGCACTGAAGCTCATTGCCCTTGCCGGGCCGGTGGGCAGGAAGGTCATCGAAGACATCAGCGGGGCAGCCGTGGTCCGGTCCCTGCTGGACCAGCAGATCATCGTCGAAGCCCCCGGCATCCCGGCGGAGCTTTCCATCTGGAACGGACTCTTCGCCGGCGCCATCCGGAACACCGTGTCGGTCTCCCGCAGCCTCCAGCTGCTGGAGAAGGTCAGGGCCCACCAGGATCCCACCCAGTTGCGCGGCGAGGGCCGGTTGCGGGCAGTGGAGTGGGCCCTGGAGTGCGGCGTCAGGGTCAGCGACGACGAGATGCTGGCCGCGGCCAAGGAAGCCTTGCTGCGGTTCCGCAACGACAGTGCACGGTCCATTGCGTCCCGTATCCACGACCCCGCCATGGTCCCGCTGGCCCAGGCCATCCAGGCGCGGGCCCTGTATAACGAGGGCGCCTATACCGGGGCCGCGGCACTCCTTGACGAGTGCTGGCTCCGGCTGGCCGATGATCCCCAGGGACCGGCCGTCCTGCTGCTCCGGGTTTCGGCCCACCTGGCCATCGGCCATCCCCTGGGGATGATCGCGGACGACGTCGAAAAGAACGTCCCGCTCTCCAGCGACGGCGAAAGGAGCTGGCAGGAAGGGCTCCTGCACCTGCTCCACCTCGGTGCCGAGGTGAACTTCCCGGCGCTGAACGACGAAGTGGACACGATGCGGAAGCGCCCCCCGGCAGAAGCCGGAGAACCGCTCCGCGCCTTGGCTGAGGGCCTTCTCTCCCACGCCCTCGGCTCGGCGGGACGCCCCGTGCAGGGGCTGGAGGCCGCACTGCTGGCAGCCTCGGAACTTCCCCCGCTCGAAGGCAGCCTGTTCTTCTTCCCTGAGTTCGTGCTGGGAAGGCTCGTCTCCGACTACCTGGCCATGGGTGAATGGGAGCCGGCGGAGCGCGAGATCGACCATTACGCGGCCGGACACACGCTTGGCGCGGCCACCTTCAACGGAAGCCTCCAGCTGCTGCGGGGGTATTCGCTGCTGCGGCAGGGGAGGATGGAACGCGCTTATCAGGTCCTGCTGCCCGCTGTTGAGGCGCTGAGGCTCAACGACCCGCTGCAGCTGTACCGGTTCGGCACGGCCCTCGGCTTCTACGCCGCGGCCCGGCTGGGCGACACGGAACAGGCACAGCGCCTTGAACAGGATCACAAGGACGCCGACGCCGGCTGGCCGGCGCATGATCTTTTGGCAGAGGCCTACATGGCCGCTGCCGCCGAATACCTGGCCCGCGACGGCAAGGGATTGGCCGCACTGCAGACGTTGATGACCACCACCCAGGCCTCCGCACGGAAGGGAAACCTGCTCCAGGTCCTGGCCATGTGCTGGGACCTGGGCGACCCCTCGGTGGTGCCCATGGTGCAGGCGGCGGCCCGGGACGTGGAAGGCCGGTGGGCAGAAGCTCTTCTGACGCTGGCCACCGCCTGGGAAAATGCCGACGGCGACACCCTCATGGCAACAGCTGCCTCGCTGGAGGAGGCAGGCTTTGTCAACCTGGCCCGCGAAGCCTATGCCCGTGCCAGCACGGTGCTGGAGCAGGCCGGTGAACGCCGGCGCTCACGCCAGGCCGTGGCCCAGCGCGAAAAGTGCGACCATGAACTGGGCGAGCGGTTCCGTGAAGGACGCTTCATCGCCGCGGCGCCCACCGTTCGCCTCACCAGGCGCGAACAGGACATCGTGGAGCTGGCCGTGCAGGGCCTGACCGACCGCGAGATCGCACAGCGGCTCATGGTCTCCGTCCGGACCGTGGAGGGCCACCTCTACCGCACCTACGTCAAGCTCGGCGTCCGCAGCCGCGATGAGCTGGAAGCGGCCCTGCCAAAGTAGGCCTGGCCTCCCAAACCGGCCCTGCCGTGCCTCCGTGCTGCCAGTCGGGCATCGGAATCCCTGCTGACCGCCCGACGTCGAAATCCCTGGCCCCGGCCACCCGCTGCCCACGGTGTTTCCACCCGGGAAGCACCGCCGGGCCGCCGTCGTACCCAAGCCCGCCAACCATCCCGCCCGGAGGGTGCGCAGGAGCGCCAACCCGGTAGTGCACCCGCCTGGATTCGAGTACACCCTACTCGTGTACGTAAGGGCCCCACGGGATTTACTTAAGGAGGCAAAGCAAAGCGGCAGGCCGGAAGCCGCAGAGCAGCCAATCAGGACAGTGAGGCCCTCTCAACTTCCGGTCCCCAGGGACCGGGTCAAGGCGGGGCCGGCGACGTCAGAGTCTTCTGAGACCGAGACTCTCCCCCCAGCCGTCGCCGGCCCTTTACTCCCTCGGCCGAAGCCCGGGGCAGCGGTGGCGGCCGCCCCTTCCGGGCGGCCGCCACAGCCGTGTGTGGGACAATTGGGTTGTCAGACATGGGCAGCCCAAGGAGTTCGTTTTGGCCGTAGTATCAACGCCAGCCACACTGGAACGTGCCGTACCTGTCATGGACAACGCCGAGGTGCTGCGCATCCGCAATGACTTCCCGGTCCTCAATCAACTGGTGAACGGACAGCCGCTGGTCTACCTCGACTCCGGGGCCACATCCCAGAACCCCGTGAGCGTCATCGAAGCCGAGCAGGAATTCTATGAGCAGCGCAACGCTGCCGTGCACCGGGGCGCCCACCATCTTGCGGTTGAGGCCACCGAAGTCTTCGAGGACGCCCGCCAGACCATCGCCGACTTCATCGGTGCGGACTACGAGGAAACCATCTGGACCTCGAACGCGACGGAGGGACTGAACCTCCTCTCCTACGCGCTGTCCAATGCCGGACTGTGGGCTGCCCAGGGCCGCGGCGACCAGCGGCTCGGGGAGCTGTCCCTGGGGCCCGGGGATGACATCGTGGTGACCGAGATGGAACACCATGCCAACCTGATTCCATGGCAGGAGCTGGCATTCCGCACAGGAGCCACCCTCCGGTACATCCCCATCGGAGATGACGGCAGCCTTCGCATGGACCAGGCCGCCGGGATTATCGGCCCGCGTACCAAAGTCCTGGCCTTCACCCACGCTTCCAACGTCCTGGGAATCATCAACCCGGTAGCGGAACTGACGGCCCTCGGGCATGCGGCCGGCGCCTTGGTTGTCCTGGACGCCTGCCAGTCGGCTCCCCACCTGCCCTTGAACGTCAAGGAACTCGGCGTGGACTTCGCGGTCTTCTCCGGCCACAAGATGCTCGCCCCCACGGGGATTGGCGTGCTGTACGGGCGGCAGGAGCTGCTGGACATCCTCCCGCCGTTCCTGACCGGCGGGTCAATGATCACTACCGTCACCATGGAGCGGGCCGAGTACCTCCCTGCGCCCCAGCGCTTCGAAGCGGGCACCCAGCGCATCTCCCAGGCGGTAGCCATGGCGGCCGCAGCGAACTACCTGACGGAAACCGGGCTGGCCCGGATCCATGCGTGGGAGGCCGCACTGGGCCAGCGCATGGTGGCGGGGCTGGAATCCATTCCCGGCGTCCGGGTCCTGGGCCCGGCAGCCGGAAAGGAACGGATCGGCCTTGCCGCGTTCGACGTCGAAGGCGTCCACGCCCATGACGTGGGACAGTTCCTGGACTCCCGGGGAATCGCCGTCCGCGTGGGACACCACTGCGCCCAGCCGCTGCACCGCAGGCTTGGACTGACCGCCACGACCCGGGCCAGCGCCTACCTCTACAACACCACGGACGACGTGGACCGCTTCCTTGAAGCCGTTGCCGGCGTCCGGGCCTACTTCCGCGCATAGCGGAGAAGACGAAAGGTGACACCATGAGCCTTGACCAGCTGTACCAGCAGATCATCCTGGACCATTCGAAGGCCCGCCACGGCAGCGGGCTCGCCGCGACCGAAGCGCCCCAAGGCACCTCCACCGGGCAGTCGCACCAGCTCAACCCCGTATGCGGCGACGAAGTCACACTCCGGCTCGCCGTCCAGGACGGGAAAGTGGCACAGGTGGCGTGGGACGGCGCCGGCTGCTCCATTTCCATGGCCTCGGCGTCCGTCCTCAGCGACCTCGCCGAAGGCATGACCGTGGCTGAACTGCACGAAATTATCGACAGCTTCCGGGAGGTGCTGAGGTCCCGTGGGAAGGTCCATGCTGATCCTGAGCTGCTTGGGGATGCGGCAGCGTTCGAAGGAGTGGCACGCTACGCAGCCCGGGTCAAGTGCGCCATGATCTCCTGGGTTGCTGCGGAGGACGCGCTTAACCAGGCAGCCTAGGCCAGGCAACCCAGGCCAGACGGAAACAGCCCGGACCTTGCTCCAACAGGAGTAAGGTCCGGGCTGTTTCCGCGCCGTGGAACGGCTGGTTCAGCCCAGCAGGCCGAGAACGCCGATCACCGCTGTGGCGAGTCCCAGCACTATGGAGATGCTCACCAGCACCACGTGCACGGTCAGGAATTTGGTGGCCTTTCCTGCCGCATCGCGGGCGCGGGGATCCTTCATCACGCGGCGCAGGAACTGCGGCCAGACCACCAGGGACCAGACGCCGGCGACGATGAGGACCAGCGCTGCGAGGACGGGAAGCTGCATGGGTTAGTGGCTTTCCAGCCAGGCCTGAGCCTGTGCGGCCTGCAGGTTCAGGGCTTTGGCCACCATGGGTTCGGCGGCGTCGGCGATCTTGCCGCCCAGGAACGGAACAGAGGACTTAACGGCGCCCTCGAGCTCCACCCGGGTTCCACCGGCATCGGCCACCAGGCGCTGGACGGCCGTGACATCCACCGGGGCGCCGGCGATCTTCAGCGAAATGTTGCTCTGGCGGGAGCCGTCGGCGGCCGGGGCCTCCCAGTTTTCAACCTGCGTCACCTTCAGGTGCTCACCCACGAACTTGCGGGCAATCTCGGGCAGGCGGGTGGTGGGGAGGGTACGCACCGAGGTGGCGTTGAAGGCCCCTGCGATGTCACCGTCCACGCTGAAGGACTCCAGGGTGCCGCCTACCAGTTGGCTGACGTGGCGCTGGAAATCTTCGTTCACCAGCACAGCAGCAACGCTGTCAACGGAGTGCGGAAGGGTTGTGGTTGCGCTCAGCGCCATGGGTCCTCCTGGGATTTGGGGAAAGGATTTACGCCTCCAACATCCTACGGGGTGACCGGCGAGGGCTCCGCATCGGCAAGTTTCTGGGCGGCAGCGGTGATGTTCCGGGCCATGGCCGGGAAGATCAGGCTGTGGAACGGAAGCACGGCGAGCCAATAGAGCCGTCCGCTCAATCCCTTGGGGAAGAAGATGGCGCGCTGCCGGTAGCGGCTGCCCGCGCCGTCGGGCTCCACGGAAAGCTCCAGCCAGGCCCGTCCCGGCGCCCGCATCTCGGCCCGCAGCCGCAGGAGCCTGCCCCGGTCGATCTGCTCCACCCGCCACCAGTCCACCACTTCGCCGATGGCCAGGGTGTGCGGGTGCCGCCGGCCACGCAGCAGGCCTGCGCCGCCGGTCAGTTTGTCCAGCCAGCCGCGGACCTGCCAGGCCAGGGGCAGGGAATACCAGCCGTTGCGCCCGCCGATGCCCTCGATGATCGTCCAGACGTGGGCCGGGTCCACATCGCCGTGGAAGGTCCGCTCGTCGATGTAGACCTTGTGCCCCGACCAATCGGGGTCGCTGGGAAGCGGATCGGAGTCGGCACCGGCGTTGGCCCAGGTGGTCTCCACCTGGCCGTCCCGCTCCTTTCCCAGCGCCAGGGCCACCGCCTTGCGGTAGGGGGTCAGGCCGCCGTCGGGCTGGGGAATGTACTGGTCGATGTCGTGCTCGTTGGCCACCGCGTCATGCTGCAGGGACTGGACCAGCGGCACGGCCATGGAGAGCGGGATGGGTGTTGTCAGGGCCACCCACATGCCTGCCAGCTTGGGTGCCGGTACCGGCAGCGCCAGCACCACCCGGTAGGGCAGGCCCGCTTCGGCGGCGTACTCCTGCATCATCCCCGCGTAGGTCAGCACCTGCCGGCAGCCGATGTCGAAGGTGCGGTTGATGGGGCCCTCCAGCGACGCTGCGGACACCAGGTAGTAGAGGACATCACGCACGGCGATGGCTTCGATCCTGTTGCGCACCCAGCTGGGCGCCGGCATCAGGGGCAGTGTTTCGGAGAGGTGCCGGATCATCTCGAAGGAGGCGGAGCCGGAGCCGATCACCACGCCTGCCTGGAACACCACGGCGTCCACCGGGCTGTCCAGGAAGACCTTGCCCACCGCCTCCCGTGACCGCATGTGGGTGGACAGCTCCACCCCCTGGGGGTGCAGGCCGCCAAGGTAGACGATCCGGCGGACCCCCGCGGCCGCTGCAGCATCCGCGGCCGTCCTGGCCATGGCCTTTTCCTTGGCTTCGAATCCCGCGCCGGCGGCCATCGAATGCACCAGGTAGTAGAAGACCTCGACGCCGGCCAGGGCGTCGCGGAGGGCGTCGCCGTCGTCCAGGCTGCTTTCCACCACGTCCACTTTGTCCCGCCAGGGCACGCCGGCGATCTTGTCCGGCGAGCGGACCAGCACCTTGACGGTGTGGCCTGCTTCCAAAAGCCGGGGCACCAGGCGGCCGCCGATGTAACCGGTGGCCCCGGTGACAAGGACAGTCTTTGGTGCTGGCTGGGCGCTCATTGCAGTCATGCTGGCTCCTGTATGGTCCTGGCCCCTGCTCGTGCCGGCCTGGCTTCGTCCTTTGTTGTTCGGAGCCGCGGCCCGTCCGGACGGGCCGCGGCTCCGAACAACAGGGCTCCCAACAAAATGGCTCCGAACTAAGGGGCTCCGAACGGGCAACTGTCCGGCCCTGCCAGCCTAGGCCTGTGGGCGCCGCGCTGCCATGTCGTTCCTGCGCGGTAGGCTGGGAGTACCCGGGATTCGCAGCGAATTTCGGGTTTTCGCGTTGCCTGCGACCCTCGATGAACACCACAGGAGCTTCTGCCATGAGTCTTCCCGGCCAGTCCGCCGCCGGCACATCCAGCACAGGCACATCCAGCACGGGCACGTCCAGGACAGGCACGGCCCGGCCCGCCAAGACCAGTGCCGCCCCGTCGCTGGACGGGCTGCGCCGTGCCCTGGCGCCGGACCAGACGTTCGCCCGGGTCCGCGCCGAGGCTGCCCGGGGATTCGCCATCCGCGGACAGGACTACCAGATCAGCGCTCCTCCGGGACTTCGTCCGGTGCTGCTCGCGGAGATGGCTGACGGGCTGGCGGCCAAGGCGGAACAGGCGGGCGGTATGGAGCCGGGCGTGGTGCTGGCCGTCACTGCCACCGGCCGGGAGGCGGAGGACCTCACTGCGGCCCTGCGCGCCTACCTGCCCGCGGATTCGGTGGCCGAGTTCCCCAGTTGGGAGACCCTCCCGCACGAGCGGCTGTCGCCGCGCTCGGACACCGTAGGCCGCCGCTTGTCCGTGCTGCGCCGCCTGGCCCATCCGGAAAATCCAGCGCACCCGGAAGGCTCGACGGCGGGCCGGCTCCGCGTCGTCGTCGCGCCGGTCCGCGCCGTGGTCCAGCCGGTGGTGGCGGGCCTGGGCGACCTGGTTCCCGTCACGCTGAAGGTGGGCCAGGAGGTGCCGTTCTCCGACGTCGTGAAGAGCCTTGCCGACGCCGCGTACGCCCGTGTGGACATGGTGACGCACCGCGGTGAGTTCGCCGTCCGCGGCGGCATCATCGACGTTTTCCCGCCCACCGAGGACCACCCCATCAGGGTGGAGTTCTTCGGGGACGAAGTGGACCAGATGCGCTGGTTTGCCGTGGCCGACCAGCGCTCGCTGTCCGCCCCGGGCGTCCACCATCCCACCGAACTGCATGCCCCGCCGTGCCGGGAAATCCTCATCACCCCGTCCGTCATGTCCCGCGCCGCCACGCTGAAGTCCCAGCTTCCGGCCGCCGCGGACATGCTGGAGAAGATCGCCGGCGGAATCGCCGTGGAGGGCATGGAATCCCTGGCGCCGGTGCTGGTGGATGCGATGGTTCCGTTCGTTGACCAGCTGCCTGCCGACTCCATCGCCGTGCTGATCGAGCCGGAGAAGGTGCGCACCCGCGCCCACGACCTTGCCGCCACCAACGAGGAGTTCCTCGAAGCGGCATGGTCCACCGCGTCCGACGGCGGTGCGGCACCTTTGGACCTCAGCTCGCAGGCGAGTGCGGCGCTGCACTCTGCCAGCTTCCGGTCCCTGGCGGAAACGCGCACCTCCTCGCTGGAGCACGGCGTGTCCTGGTGGTCGATTACGTCACTGGCGCAGGACGCGGAGCTGCTGCCCGAGATCGACGTGCTGAACCTGCATGCCCGGGAGCCGCGGGGCTACCAGGGCGACGTGGCGGAAATGATGGAGTTCATCGGTTCGCACGTCCGCGACCAGTGGCGGATCGTGGTGGCCACGGAAGGGCCCGGGCCGGCCCAGCGCCTGGCCGAGCTGTTCCATGAGAACGACATTCCCTGTGCCCGGGTGGACAGCCTGGACCACGAACCCCAGCCGGGCATCATCGAGGTGACTACTGCCGCCGTCGGCCGTGGTTTTGTCCTGGACGGTCTCAAACTGGGCCTGCTCACCGAAGCCGACCTGCTGGGACGGACCTCCGCCGGGTCCACCAAGGACATGCGGAGGATGCCCTCCAAGCGGCGCAACGCCGTCGATCCCCTGCAACTGGTGGCGGGGGACCACGTGGTCCATGAACAGCACGGCATTGGCCGGTTCGTGGAACTCATCCAGCGCAAGGTGGCCGGCGGCGGCGACGGCGTCCGGGAATACCTGGTGCTGGAGTACGCGCCGGCCAAGCGCGGCGCACCCGGCGACCGGCTGTTCGTCCCCACGGACCAGCTGGACCAGGTGACCCGCTACGTGGGCGGCGACACCCCCGTGCTGAGCAAGATGGGCGGCGCTGACTGGGCCAGCACCAAGTCCAAGGCCCGCAAAGCCGTCAAGGAGATCGCCGGCGAACTGATCCGGCTGTACTCTGCCCGCATGGCCTCCCGTGGCCACGCGTTTGGACCCGACACGCCCTGGCAGCGCGAACTGGAGGAGGCCTTCCCGTACGTGGAGACGCCGGACCAGCTGACCACCATCAACGAGGTCAAGGCGGACATGGAGCGGGAGATTCCCATGGACCGGCTGGTGTCCGGCGACGTGGGCTACGGCAAGACCGAGATCGCGGTGCGCGCTGCCTTCAAGGCGGTGCAGGACGGCAAACAGGTGGCGGTGCTGGTGCCCACCACCCTGCTGGCCCAGCAGCACTACGAGACCTTCACCGAACGCTTCTCCGGCTTCCCGCTGCGGGTGAAGCCGTTGTCCCGGTTCCAGAGCGCCAAGGAAGCGAAGGAGACGGCGGAGGGTGTGAAGAGCGGTGCCGTGGACGTGGTGATCGGCACGCACCGGCTGTTGGCCAAGGACTTTGAGTTCAAGGACCTGGGCCTGGTGATCGTGGACGAGGAACAGCGGTTCGGCGTGGAGCACAAGGAAGCGCTGAAGAAGATGCGCACCAACGTGGACGTCCTGGCCATGAGTGCCACCCCGATTCCCCGCACCCTGGAGATGTCCCTCACCGGCATCCGGGAAACCTCCACCCTGGCCACCCCGCCGGAGGAACGGCACCCCGTGCTGACCTACGTGGGCCCGTACACGGACAAGCAGACCTCGGCCGCCATCCGCCGCGAGCTGATGCGTGAAGGCCAGGTGTTCCTGGTCCACAACCGGGTGTCCACTATCGAGCGGACGGCCGCCAGGATCCGCGAGCTGGTGCCCGAGGCACGGGTGGAGGTGGCGCACGGCAAGATGTCCGAGAGCCGCCTGGAACAGATCATCGTTGACTTCTGGGAGCGGCGCTTCGACGTGCTGGTGTGCACCACCATCATCGAGACAGGCCTGGACATCTCCAACGCCAACACGTTGATCGTGGACGGCGCGGACAAGTACGGCCTGTCCCAGCTGCACCAGCTCCGCGGCCGCGTGGGCCGTGGCCGTGAACGCGCCTACGCCTACTTCCTGTATCCGTCAGAGAAGCCGCTGGGCGAGGTGGCGCTGGAACGGCTCAAGGCCGTGGCCGCGCACAACGAACTGGGCGCCGGCATGCAGCTGGCCATGAAGGACCTGGAAATCCGCGGTGCCGGCAACCTGCTGGGCGGCGAACAGTCCGGCCACATCCAGGGAGTGGGCTTTGACCTGTACATCCGGCTGGTGGGCGAGGCCGTGGCGGACTACCGGGGCGAGGCCGAAGAAAAGGCCGCGGAGATGAAGATCGAGCTGCCGGTCAACGCCCACCTGCCGCACGACTATGTCCCCGGCGAACGGCTGCGCCTGGAGGCCTACCGGAAGCTCGCAGCGGCCATCACCAATGAGGCCATCGACGAGGTCCAGGCCGAGCTCGTTGACCGCTACGGTGAACTTCCGCTGCCCGCCCAGAACCTGGTGGCGGTGGCACGCTTCCGTGTTGGTGCGCGCGAAGCCGGCCTGTCCGACGTCGCTCTGCAGGGCAACTTCATCAAGTTCTCCCCGGCCTCGCTCCCGGAATCCAAGATCATGCGCCTGAACCGGATGTACCCCGGATCGCAGTCCAAACCCGCACTCGACGCCGTCCTCATCCCCAAGCCCAAGACGGCACGGATCGGCGGCCGGGACCTGCAGGACGCCGAGATCCTGGAATGGGCCAACGGCGTGATCCGGAATATCTTTTCCGACGCCCCGCTCGCCGCCCCGGCAGTCAGCGGCTAGTACGTGATGGGAGGACACCACGCCGCGTCTGGAGCCGCGGCGTGGGTAGCTGTTGCGTCCACCGGCCCCTACACCCTGGGTTGGTACCCGCTGGATCCCACGGGCATCCTCATCGGCGGCATGGCCACCGCGGGCACGGCACTGGTGTGCGACTGGGACCACCGGGCAAGCACGGTGGCCCACTCGCTGCCGCCGCTGTCCAACGTGATTGCGCGCGGCATCGAGAACGCCAGCGGGGGCCACCGGCAGGGAACGCACTCCATCCTTGGTGCCGCGGTTTTTGTCTTCCTCGCCGGCCTGGCATCGCAGGTGCACCTGGACACGGGCTGGGGCCGCCTGTCCGTGGGGGCCGGGCTGCTGTGCATGTTCCTGATCAACATTGCGGCGAAGGCGCTGAAGCTCTTTCCCAAAAGCGGCTTTATCTCCAACTGGATCTTCGCGCTGGTCATGGCGGGCCTGGTCACGGTATACGCGCCGGGGCAGTGGACCTGGCTGCCCACCTCGATGCTGATCGGGGTGGTGGTGCACATCGTGGGCGACCTCATCACCACCGGAGGAGTGCCGCTGCTGTGGCCGCTGGTGGTCCGGCCGCCGAAAATACTGCGCCGGCTGCCCCTGCTGCGGAACGTCTGGCGGGCCAACGGCGCCCTGTCCCTTCCCCTGCTGGGGCGTGCCGGTTCCAAGCGGGAGTGGCTGGTGCTGATCCCGGTCAGCGCGTACGCCATGGTGGGCATGTCGATGGCCGGCTGGGCCATCGCCCAACAGCACTGGGGCCGTGCGGCGGCTGCCGCGGGCGCCTGGATCAGGCTCTGGTTCTAGCAGGCAACACCCTTCAGCGGGAAACAGCAACGGACCGGCGGAAAAGTCCGCCGGTCCGTTGTTTGCTGTATGGAGTGGGTGTTAGTGCTCGCCCGCAGAGTCGGACCGGCCCAGGATGGTCTGCGGGATCCAGAAGGCCAGCGCAAACAGGGCCAGGCAGGCGGCCATGGGCCACGGGTTGCCCAGGCTGAGGAAGGACAGCGAGTAGATGGCGCCCAGGAACAGCACGAAGCAGACCGCGAACAGGATGACGCTGGTGGCGAGGTTGTTCTCGTTCTGCGGGGTCCGGACGGAGTCCTGGTTCGACGCCGAGTCCCGGCTGGACGCGTTGATCTGGCTGGACATATGTTCCTCCTCGGCCCCGCGGGGCTTGGTCTGCGGCCGCTTCCGGGTCCGGTCAGTAAGCGGTTGAACCCTGTTCACCCTTGACGATGGCAATCCCGGAGCTGGCACCAATTCGTGTTGCACCTGCTGCAATCATAGCCTGCGCGTCGGCCAGGGACCGTACGCCGCCGGAGGCCTTGACCCCCAGGTCAGGGCCCACCGCGCGGCGCATCAGGGCCACGTCTTCAACGGTGGCGCCGCCACCGTTGAAGCCCGTGGAGGTTTTCACGAAGTCCGCCCCGGCCTCAACGGCCGCCCGGCATGCCAGCACCTTCTGCTCATCCGTGAGCAGGGCTGTTTCGATGATGACTTTCAGGATGGCGCCGCCGGCGTGCACCGTCTCGGCCACCGCGGCGATGTCCTCGGTCAAGGCGCCCTGGTCACCGGCCCTCGCGGCGGCAATGTTGATCACCATGTCCACCTCGTCCGCGCCGTCCAGCACGGCGCCGCGGGCCTCGAACGACTTCACGTCTGTAGGGGTGGCCCCCAGCGGAAAGCCCACCACGGAACAGGTGAGGACGCCGGAGCCCTTGAGCGCCTTGGTGACGGTCTTGACCCAGATGGGGTTGACGCAGACCGACTTGAACCGGTACTCGGCTGCCTCCGCGCAGACCTTCAGCACGTCAGCTTCCGAGGCTTCGGGCTTGAGCAGCGTGTGGTCGATGTAGGAGGCGATGTTCGCGGTCCCGGCCGGATCAGCGGTTCCTGCGTGAACGGTGGCTTCGTTGCTCATGATGGTCCTCTCGAAGGGCCTTGTGGGCCCGGCGTTGACTCGGTTTCGGGAACCATCTTGTCACAGCGCACGGCGCCGGTGGCGGCCGCTCAGGCGGCAGCCTGAAGGACCGGCGCTGCAGCCGCGGCAGTCAGCAACTGGGTGGCACAGGCACCTGCCGCCGACGCGGCGGCCACCAGCAGCCCCAGGCGCACGCCGTCGAACGCTGCTGCGTCGCCGATCGCCCAGATCCCCGGCACGGACGTCCGGAAGTCCCTGCTGATCTCGATGCCGCCGCCGGCGGCCGTCCGCAGGCCCGCGCTGGCGGCGAGGCCGTCCCGGGATACCCGCTCCTCGGCCAGGACCACCAGGTCGCCGGTCATGCTGCTGCCGTCTTCAAAGACCACGGCGGAGGCGGCGAGGGGGGAACCGGCCCCTCCGGAAACGACGGCGGGGATGATGGCCGCGGGCCGGGCGGTGGTGCGGATTGGCCGCACCCCCTTGGCCCGGAGTACCGCTTCGGCCTGCCCTGCCGCTGCCCCGGTGCCCACCAGGATCCCCACGGGGCGGCGGCCCAGCTCGCGGGTGACTTCCTGCACTCCGTCCGCAATGCGCGGGGCGTCGTCGATGGTGGAGTAACTCAGGCACTGCGCGGCGCCGTCCACCGGGTTGGCCACGGGAGCCGAGCCGGTGGCGATGACCAGCTGGTCGTAGGCGAATTCCATGCCGTCGGCGGTTGCCACGGTGCGCTTGGCAGCATCGATGTGGCTGGCCGGCTGGCCAAAGCGGACGGAGACCTGGGGGAGCATGGCCAGCTCCAGCAGTTCCGCCGGGGTGTCATCGCGGTTGCTCAGCACGGTGATGGTGCCGGCGAACCGTGCCCGGTCCAGTTGGGCCACCAGGGCCTGGGCGGCGGGGCCGGCGCCGGCGATGACGATGCGGGTTGCGGCGGAGGTGGACGTTGAGGGTGCCGGAGCGGACATGTGCTGGCCCTTTCGCTGGCGGCCGGGAACCGGCCGGAACTTCATGATGGAACCCAGCGTAGGGGCCTGCTTTTTCGGTTGTGTTACCCACCCATTGCTGTTTACCGGGCCCGTGTTCGCCAGTATTTACCGGCCGGTAACAGAACGCGTGACCCACCTCTCATTCACCGGCCGGCGGACACAATCCGCCCCTCCCGGCGCACAAGTGGCCGGCACAGGCGTTCCTTAGACGCGGATCCGGTACCCGCGCTTGACTACCGTTTCAATGAGCTTTCCGTCCGGCAGTGACGAACGCAGCCTGCTGACCGTCATATCCAGTGCGTGCACGGAACCCCGGAGTTCCAGCAGGTCGGAGAGGGATTCACGGGACAGGACAGCGCCGCCGGCACCCAGCAGGGCGCGCAGGAGCAGCAGGGGAGCGGGTGCCAGTTCCACCGCCTGGCCGTCGATCCGCAGGCTGCGGCCGCGAAGCTCGATGTTCCCGGAGCGGGTGTCCAGCCGCCGGACATGGTTCAGGGCCAGATGCTCGCACACCAGCCGGATGAGGGCCCCCATGCGGAAACGTTCCGGGATGAGCGGCGTCACGCCCGCGTCCAGGAGTGGCTGTGCCGTCACGGGACCCACCACCGCGGTGGTGACGTTCAGCTTCAGGCTTTCCACCAGCTGCTTGTACAGGCCCATTTCGTGGGCGGTGCTCCACATCGCGTCCACGGCTGGGGCGCTGGTGAAGGTCAGGACGTCCAGGTTCCCGCTGCAGGCGGCCTCGATCAGGCGCGGCAGCCTGTCCTCGCCGTCGGGCTTAACCCACCGGTAGGGCGTGACGGTGAGGACCGTGGCGCCGGACATCCGCAGGCGTTCAATCTGGCGGACGTCGGTGTAGCCGTGCAGCTGCATGGCGACGGTCTTGCCCCGGACGCCTTCGGTGAGCAGCATGTCCACCAGCGTGGCGGTGGTTTCGTCGCTGCTGATGCCGACGTCGGCAAGGCCGGCCGCGCGCACGGCACCGCGGGCTTTGGGCCCCCGGACGAACATGCGGCAGTTTCCCAGCGTTTCCAGCAGTTCGTCGCCGATCCCGAAGGAGTCAGCGGCCTCGCACCACCGGCGCATGCCGTAGGCGGTGGTGGCGATGCACAGGTCCGGCTTGGCGGCGATGATGGCCCGCGTGTCCTCGATGAGGCGCATGTCCTCCTGGACGGGGGCGATCTTCAGCGCCGGCGCATGCAGCACTTCGGCACCCCGGCGCTCCAGGGCCTCGATCAGGTCGCGCGACCGCCGGTCCGAGGTGACGCCGATGCGGAACCCTTCCAAGGGCGACTCCGCGGCATCGGTGGCTTCTTCGGCCTGCGTCGTCGGTGCGGCCTGGGCCGGTTCAGCCGGTGCAAGTGCAGTCATGGGGGTCAATCCTTTCATGATCCCAGCAGCGAGGCCGCCAGCCTGTCCAGGTCTGCGGCGGCACCGGCGTGGTCACGGTTCGCTTCAGCCACCCGCACCACCTCGCCGATGACCAGCACTGCCGGGTTGCTGCAGCCGGCAGCGGCGGAGGTGATGGTGCCGAGGTCAGCGATGGTGGTGCGCTGGCCGGGCCGGTAGCCCCGCTCCACCACGGCCATGGGCATGTCCGGGCGCATCCCGGCGCGGCGCAGGCCTGCCGCCAGCTGGTGGAGGGTGCCGATGCCCATGAGCACCACAATGGTGCCGCCCAGACCGGCCAGGTGGTGGTGCTCCTTCTCCGTCAGCGGCGCGTGCCCGGAGACCACGGTGAACATGTGGCTGACTTCGCGGTGGGTCACCGGGATGCCTGCTGCGGCCGGGACCGAGATGGCGCTGGTGACGCCGGAGATGACGTGCACTTTGACGCCAGCTGCCACGCAGGCGGCAACTTCCTCGCCGCCGCGGCCAAAGACGTAGGGGTCCCCGCCCTTGAGGCGGACCACGTTGTTGCCGGCAAGGGCACTTTCCACCATCAGCTTTTCGATGTCAGACTGGCTGACCTTGTGGTGGCCAGGCTTCTTTCCGACATCCACGAGTTCCGCGGAGGTCAGCCGCGGCAGTTCCTGGTACGGCGCCAGTCGGTCGTAGAACACGACGTCGGCATCGCGGAGTGCCTTGACCGCCGCCACGGTGAGCAGGTCGCTCGTGCCGGGGCCGCCGCCCACCAGGGTGACGTGTCCGGCGGGTCCCGCAGCAGGCTCGGCCGCGACCGGGATGCCGGTCTTCCGGCAGCGGTCCAGGAAGGCGTCCCAGCCGGGCTGTCCGTCCTCGACGGCGGCGACCAGGAACAGCCGCTCCGGCAGGTGGACGAGCCGCGCCTCTTCGGGGCTGCCAAGGCGGTGCACGACGGCGCCCGCGGCTTGGTACCGCCGCACCGCCTGCCGCGCGGCGTCGGGGGCGCCGGCCACCAGGACGTTCCGGCCGGTGAGGTCGATACTGAGCTGCATGGCTATGCCTCGTTTCCAGGGGTTTCCGTGGTGGCGGAGCGGACCGGGATGGAAGCCCCGATCAGGACCTTGCCTTTTTCCTCCGGAGTGGCGGGGCGCATCTGGCCGCGCTCGTCCGGGACGAAGGTGATGGAGTCGTCCTTCTGGTCGGGGGCATTGACGAAGGAGCGGAACCGGCGCAGGCGTTCGGGGTCCTTGAGGGTGTCTGCCCATTCATCCACGTACGTGTCCACGTGCTTGGCCATGGCGGCCTCAAGGTCCTCGGCGATGCCCAGGGTGTCCTTCACCACCACGTCCTCAACGTGCTTGATGCCGCCGTCGAGCTCCTCCTGCCAGCGGGCCGTGCGCTGCAGGCGGTCCGCGGTGCGGATGTAGTACATGAAGTAGCGGTCGATGTACTTGATCAGGGTTTCGTCGTCCAGGTCCTTGGCCAGGAGCTGGGCGTGGGCCGGGGTGGCTCCGCCGTTGCCGCCCACGTACAGGTTCCAGCCGTCGGCCGTGGCGATCACGCCCACGTCCTTGCCGCGCGCCTCTGCGCATTCGCGGGCACAGCCGGAAACACCCATCTTGAGCTTGTGCGGGCTGCGCAGGCCGCGGTAGCGCAGTTCCAGCTTGATGGCCATGGCCACCGAATCCTGGACGCCGAAGCGGCACCAGGTGGAACCGACGCAGGACTTCACGGTCCGCAGGCTCTTGCCGTAGGCCTGGCCGGACTCGAAGCCGGCGTCCACCAGTTCCTTCCAGATCTCCGGCAGCTGCTCCAGCCGGGCGCCGAACATGTCGATGCGCTGGCCGCCGGTGATCTTGGTGTACAGGCCGTACTTCTCGGCCACGGCCGCAATGACGCCCAGCTTCTTGGGGGTGATCTCACCGCCGGCGATGCGGGGGACCACCGAGTAGGTGCCGTCCTTCTGCATGTTAGCCAGGGCGCGGTCGTTGGTGTCCTGCAGGGTGCCGCGGCCGGCGTCCAGGACGTAGGCGCTGTTCTGGCTGGCCAGGATGTTGGCGATCGTCGGCTTGCAGATGTCGCAGCCGGCGCCGGTGCCGTACTTGGCCATGATCTCTTCGAAGGAGGTCAGCCCCAGGACGCGGATGGCGTCGAACAGTTCCTGGCGGGACAGTTCGATATGCTCGCAGAGGGCCTTGGAGACCTCCACACCGGACTTGGTCAGCTCGGTTTCCAGCAGCTTCTTCAGCATGGGGACGCAGGAGCCGCACTGGGTGCCGGCCCGGGTGCAGCCCTTCAACTCGCCCAGTTCCTGGACCGGGGCGTTGCCCTCGCAGGCGCCGCAGGCGTTGATGGTGTCACGGATGGTTCCGGCCGTGACGTTGTTGCAGGAGCACAGCGTGGCGTCATCCGGCAGTTCGGTCTCCGGCGCCTCGCCACCGCCGGCCGCGCTCAGGAAGGCGCCCGGTTCGGCCGGGAGCTCGCGGCCCAGGAGCGGGCGCAGGCTCATGTAAGGGGAGGCATCGCCGACGAAGATGCCGCCCAGGAGGGTCTTGGCGTCATCCGTGGTCACGATCTTCTGGTAGACGCCGCGGGCCGGGTCGGCATAGACGATTTCCAGGGCGTGCTCGGTCTTGGCGAACGCGTCACCGAAGCTGGCCACGTCCACACCGGACAGCTTGAGCTTGGTGGCGGTGTCGAAGCCCGGGAAGGTGGCATCCCCACCGTGCAGCCGGTCGGCCACGATCTCCGCCATGGTGTTGGCCGGCGCCACCAGGCCCAGGCACATGCCGCCGTAGTTGGCCACTTCACCGATGGCCCAGATGCCGGGCACTTCGGTTTCGCAGTAGTCGTTGATGACCACGCCGCCGCGGGGACCCAGGCTGAATACCTGTTCCTCGCCCTCGGCGGCGCGGAAGAGTTCATCGCGGGGACGGACGCCGATGGCGACGATCACGATGTCGGCGTCGATGACGCGGCCGTCGGCCATCAGCACCCCGGTGACCTGGCCGTCGTCGTCGGAAAGTACCTCCGAGGGAAAGACCCCGCCGTGGACTTCGAAACCCTTGGATTTGATGAGCCTGCCCATGGCCTGGCCCGCGCCCTCGTCGAGCTGGGTGGCCATCAGCCACTGGGAACCGTCGATGACGATCGGGTTGGCGCCGAGCTGCTCGGTGCCGGCAGCTGACTCGAGGCCCAGGAGCCCGCCGCCGATAGTGACGGCGTTGACCTTGCGGCCGAGCTTCTCCGTGAGCTCCGCGATGGCCTTGTTGATGGCCCAGACGTCTTCAAGCGTGCGGTAGACGTGCGTGTGCTCCGCGCCGGGGATGGGCAGGCGGGCCGCATTCGAGCCGGTGGCGACCACGAGTTCGTCGTAGGGGTAGCTGTTGCCGGCGGCGGTTTCCACCGTCTTCGCTTCGGCGTTGATCTTTACGACGCGCTCGCCGGTCTTCAGGTCCAGGCCGGCGTGGTCCCACATGGACGCCGTGCCGAGCGTCAGGTCGACGTCGTTGTCGGTGAGGGCTTTGGACAGCGCCACCCGGTCATAGGGGAGGTGGACTTCCTCGGTGAGGACCGTGACATGCCAGCCATCGAGGCCGCGGGCATGCATTGCGTCCGCAAAACGGTGGGCCGCGGGGCCGCCGCCGGCGACGACGATGCGGCGCGGAGTCTCTGTGCTTGAAGTCTGTTCGGTCACTGATGGGCCTTTCGCATGGGCCGCAGGCAGTTTTCCTGCAGCCTTCTCTGACGAGCTGTCCATCCAGACTAGGGAGACGCAGTTTCGCTTCAGTTTCCCATTTGTTTCGCCAACTTAACTTCTGCATCACGAGCGCATTTCCGGGCGGGTTAGGTCTCTTTTACGCGCCGGACACATTCACCGCACCCCGTTGAAACACCCGGACCCTAGCGTTGGAAACGGCCGCAAAAGCAGCCGTGCAAGGACAACAGGCACAGGGAAAGGAGCCGGACATGACGGCAACACTGGAACTTGGGGCGCTCGCCGCCGAATCTGACATCGCTGGATTCCACACCGGCTGGCACCGTGTCTGCGCGGTGGAGGACCTCGAACCAGCCTGGGGCGAGGCCGCACTGGTGGCAGGCCGGCAGGTGGCGCTGTTCCGCACCGGCCCCAGTGAAGTCTTCGCCGTGGCACACGAGGACCCGGCCACCGGAGCCCACGTCATGGCGCGCGGCATCCTGGGCTCAAAGGGGACGCGGCCCACCATCGCCTCCCCCCTGCACAAGGAGGTCTACGACCTTGAGACCGGCGAATGCTTCACCACACCGGGCCTGCGCCTGGCAGCATTCAGCACCCGGGTCACCGACGGCATCGTCGAGGTGCAGCTGTAACACCCGCACCCCTTATGGGGCGCCGGGCCTTCAGTGGCCCAGGCGCCCTTTGGTGTTTAACCGGCAGTTCCTACAGGCCCAGCGCTTCGCTGACGTCGTGCAGGACCTCGTCCAGCGAGGCACGCGCGGCCTGGCGCGCTGCCGGCAGTTCCGCGGCGGACCCCACCTGGTGGATCACCTCGAGGTAGCACTTGAGCTTGGGCTCGGTGCCGCTGGGCCGGATGATGACACGGGTCAGGTTTCGGGTGATGTAGAGCAGCCCTTCGGTGGGCGGCAGGTGCGCGCTGCCTTCAGCCAGGTCCGTGAAGACCTCCACAGCGGACTGTCCGAACGATTCCGGCGGCGAAACCCGCAGGCGGTTCATCATGGCGTCCAGGAGTCCCAGGTCCGCAACCCTGATGCTTAGCTGGTCGCTGGCGTGCAGGCCGTGCTGGAGGTACAGCTCATCCAGGGTGTCGAAGACCGTCTTGCCTGCGGCCTTGGCCGCTGCCGCGAGTTCGGCGATCAGGACGGCGGCGGAAATGCCGTCCTTGTCCTTCACCAGCTCCGGGGCAACGCAGTACCCCAGCGCCTCCTCGTAGCCGTAGACAAGCCCGGGAACCCGGGAGATCCACTTGAACCCGGTCAGTGTTTCCTCATGGGCGAAGCCGGCCGCGGCGGCGATGCGGGCCAGCAGCCGTGAGGAAACGATCGAATTGGCGAAGACGCCCCGGCCGTCAGCGTCCGCGCCGGCGGTGCCGTCCGCGAGCCGGGCCACCATGTGGGCGCCCAGCAGGGAACCCACTTCGTCGCCCCGGAGCATCCGCCAGGCGCCCGTATCGGGATCCTTTGCCGCCACGGCTGCCCTGTCGGCGTCGGGATCATTGGCGATCACGAGGTCGGCGTCCAGCTGCGCGGCCGCCTCGAGGGCCAGGTCCAGGGCGCCGGGTTCCTCCGGGTTGGGGAAACTTACGGTGGGAAAATCCGGGTCCGGTTCGGCCTGTTCAGCCACCACGGTGACATCTTTGAAACCTGCCGCTTCCAGGACGTCCAGCGCAGTCCCGCCGCCGACGCCGTGCAGCGGGGTGAGGACTATCCGCAGGTCCCGGGCGGGGAAGCGGTCCGCCATGGCCAGTGCCGCCGTCGCCCGCTCATACCCGGCTGCCAGCGAACCGTCCAGGACGGTCCAGCCGCCCTCTGCCAGCGTGATGGATTCCAGCGGCCCCACGGCGCTGATCCGGCCAGCGATTTCCGCGTCGTAGGGCGCCACGATCTGGGCGCCGTCGCCGTCTGCCGGCACGGCATGCCGTCCCAGGTACACCTTGTACCCGTTGTCCTGGGGCGGGTTGTGGCTGGCGGTGACCATGACGCCGCCGTCGCAGTCCAGGGCGCGGACGGCGTACGCCAGCAGGGGAGTGGGGAGGGGCGCCGGGAGCAGGAAGGCTTCGATGCCGGCCCCGGTGAAGATTGCCGCGGTTTCGGCCGCGAAGACATCCGAGTTATGCCGGGCGTCATACCCGACGACGGCGCGCGGGCGGGTGCCCGGAGCGGCCTTGGCTGCGGCGTCCCCCAGGAAGGCCGCGAGTCCCGCTGCGGCGCGGCGCACCACCACCCGGTTCATCCGGTTCGGCCCCGGGCCAAGGGCGGCGCGCAGCCCTGCCGTGCCGAACTGGAGCGTGCCGCGGAAGCTGTCTTCCAGTTCCTGCCGGGCCGCGGGATCGCCGTCCTCAACAAGGCGGACAAGCTCAAGGAGCAGCGCCTTCGTTGCGGGATCCGGGTCTTGGGCAGCCCATTCGCGGGCTTCGGTGAGCAGGCGAAGTTCGGCATCGGAAGACGTCATGGGCCTAACGCTATCGTCATTGCCCGTGCCCGTGACGCACCCTGGGCGCCTGATCCGTTAGAGCCGGGCGATGATATCGGCCAGCAGCCTGGAGATGCGCGGGCCGGCTGCCTGGCCGGATTCGATGACTTCCTGGTGGCTGAGCGGCTGGGGGCTGATCCCGGCCGCGAGGTTGGTGACCAGCGAAATTCCGAACACTTCCATCCCGGAGTGCCGCCCGGCGATGGCTTCCAGCGCCGTGGACATGCCGATCAGATCGGCACCGATCCGCTTGGCGTACTGCACCTCGGCCGGTGTTTCGTAGTGCGGGCCGGGGAACTGTGCATACACGCCCTCGTCCAGGGTGGGGTCCACCTCGCGGGCCAGCCCGCGGATGCGCGGCGAGTACAGGTCGGTAAGGTCCACGAAGGTGGCGCCTTCCAGCGGTGAGGACGCGGTGAGGTTGATGTGGTCCTTGATCAGCACCGGGGTGCCGGGGGCCCAGTCCTCGTTGAGTCCGCCGCAGCCGTTGGTGAGGACCAGGGTGCTGCACCCGGCGGCCGCCGCGGTCCGGATTCCGTGGACCACTGCCCTGACGCCCTTGCCCTCGTAGTAGTGCGTGCGGGCGCCCAGGACCAGGGCGCGCTTTCCCGAGGGCGTCAGTATGGAGCGGATGGTGCCCACGTGGCCTTCCACGGCGGGGGCATGGAAGCCGGGGACTTCTTCGGCCGACACGGTGGCGGTGGTCTCGCCGATGAGGTCGGCGGCCTCGCCCCACCCGGAGCCGAGGACCAAGGCAGTGTCGTGCCGGTCCACGCCTGTCTCTTCGGCGATGTAGTCCGCTGCGGCGCGTGCGGCGGCAAACGGGTCCGTGTTCAGGAAGTCTGTTGTACTCACCAGTACAAGTTATCGTGCCGCCCGTGTTGCCCCCGTCACGGCCGGCCCGGAGAGCGCCCTGTTTTCTTGGTGGTCAGCGGCAAATGGGCGAGAATGGATGACTGTGACTACGCATCCAGATTTCAGCTCCCCCCGGATCGCAATCCTGGGAGGTGGTCCCGGTGGATACGAAGCTGCCATGGTGGCCGCCTCGCTCGGGGCGACGGTCACCATCATCGAACGCGCGGGCCTGGGTGGATCCGCCGTGCTGACCGATGTGGTTCCGTCCAAGACCCTCATTGCCACGGCCGACCTGATGACCCGCGTGGCAGAGGCCGGCGAGCTGGGAGTGAAGTTCGACGTCGACGGCGGCGACTTCGTGCCGGTGATGCGAGCAGACCTCAAGCACATCAACGACCGCCTCCTCAACCTTGCCCGCAACCAGTCCCAGGACATCCGGGACGGCCTGGAAAAGCTGGGCGTGCGGATTATTGCGGGTTCCGGCCGGCTGCTGGACACCCACACCATCGAGGTCATGACGGTGGACGGCACCGAGACTGTAGAGGCGGACACCATCCTGCTGGCCGTGGGCGCACACCCGCGCGAGCTGGAGACCGCCCGCCCCGACGGTGAGCGGATCCTGAACTGGACGCAGATCTACAACCTGGACGAGCTGCCCGAGGAGCTCATCGTGGTGGGGTCCGGCGTTACCGGCGCGGAGTTTGCCTCCGCCTACAACGGCCTTGGTTCCAAGGTCACCCTGGTGTCCAGCCGCGACCGCGTGCTGCCCGGCTCCGACGTTGACGCCGCCGTGGTCCTGGAGGAAGTCTTCGAACGCCGCGGGGTCCGGGTTTTGTCCCGTTCCCGTGCCCAGACAGTGGAACGCACCGACAAGGGCGTGGTGGTGACCCTTTCCGACGGCTCCACGGTGACCGGCAGCCACTGCCTGCTCTGCCTGGGGTCCATCCCCAATACGGCAGGCCTGGGCCTCGAGGAGGCCGGCGTCGCCGTCAGCGAGAGCGGCCACATCAAGGTGGACGGCGTCTCCCGCACGACGGCCCCGAACGTCTACGCCGCCGGTGACTGCACGGGCGTCCTGCCGCTGGCCTCCGTGGCCGCCATGCAGGGCCGCATCGCGGTGGCGCACTTCATGGGCGACGGCGTGACCCCGCTCAAGCTCCACCAAGTGGCATCCAACATCTTCACCTCGCCCGAAATCGCCAACGTTGGCGTATCCGAAGCCGAGATCGAGTCCGGCAAGTACCAGGCCGACGTCGTCAAGCTCTCCCTGCGCAGCAACGCCCGCGCCAAGATGCGCAACGCCAAGGACGGGTTCGTCAAGATCTTTGCGCGGAAGGGTTCCGGCACGGTGATCGGTGGCGTGGTGGTGGGGCCGAACGCCTCGGAGCTGATCTTCCCGATCTCCATCGCGGTCAAGCAGAAGCTGCACGTTGACGACGTCGCCAGCACCTTCACGGTGTACCCGTCGCTGACCGGATCCATCTCCGAAGCCGCCCGCCGCCTGCACGTCCACATGTAAGGGCCGAAGGGCCCGCATTCGCTGGGCAACCCGTTGTTACACTCTGCTCATGATTGGGCTTCCCTTCGCGGGAAACGGGCTGGTGCATGCCGGGTTCGTCGGGCTGGGAATTCTCGCAGCCCTGCTCTTCTACGCATATGAGAAGCGCCGCCGCGGGCTGACGGATCCGCGGTTGTGGCCGATAGCCGGTTTTGCCGTTGCCTTCGGGGCCATCGGTTCCAGGTTGCTTACCTGGGATATCTCACGCCAGGTTTCACTTGCTGACTGGTGGGGCAACGGCGACCGCAGCATCCTGGCCGGGCTTGTGGGGGCCTGGGGCGGCGTGCTCCTGGCCAAACGGTTGACCGGTTACCGGCAGCCGACGGGGGATCTGCTGGCCCCTGCTGTAGCCCTGGCCCTCATCATCGGGCGCATCGGCTGCCTTCTGACAGAGCTCCCCGGCACGCCAACCGGGGGAGCGTGGGGAATCCTTCTCACCCCGGCCCAGGCCGCGCTGATCGGGGCGCCGGCCGGGGTGGGGCTTCATCCGTCTTTCGTCTACGAGATCTTCTTTCACGCGGCCGCTTTCGCCGTGATGTGGCGTTTCCGGGACCGCCTGCCCCACCCCGGCGACCTCTTTATCTGTTTCGTCAGCGCCTACGCCGTGTTCAGGTTCCTGGTCGAGTTTGTCCGGGGCAATGAGGTGCTGTGGCTGGGGATGAGCCGGCCCCAATGGTTCCTGCTGGCGGTTTTGCCCCTCCTGGTGTGGCGGGTCCGGCGTGTTTTCGGCTCGCCGCTCCGCCGCGAGATGGAAGGAACCGCAGCATGAGTGACGCTCCGGACATCCCGCCGCAGCCCCCGGACCAGGGCAACCTGCCGCCGCAATCACCTGCCGGCGGTTCCCTGGCGGCCGGCATCGTCTTTGGGGCGCTGGCCCTTTACGCCGTCTATGTACTGGGGACGATGGCTCGGGGACCGTATGCCTGGTCAGCCACCTTCCTGGCCGTGCCATCCCCGTTTATCCCCATTGCCGTTTATTTGGCGGTATCCATCGCTCTGGCCATCAGGCGCTCGACGGCCCGGTTGGGTGCAGGGCTGCTTATCGGTTTGGGAGTCTTCACCCTGCTGGGTGGCGGCCTTTGCGTCGCGTTCCTTGCCCAGGTCCGGGCCTGACATGAATGACGGTCAAGGGGTTCCGCCGGAGGAGCAACGGCGTGGGCAGCAGCCGGAACCGCGGGGCGGCTATCTGGGGTCTGGAGTCGTCTACGGGGCTGTGGCGCTGTACATCCTCTACCTTTGGGCAACAGTAGGCATTGGAGCACCGAACATCGCACCACCGAATGCATGGGCAACCAGCATCTTCGCCGGGCCGGCAGCCTTCGTCCCGATCGCCGTCTATCTGGGGCTGGCTGTTGTTCTTGCCGTCAGTCCCCGCACCGCGCGCACCGGGGCCGGGCTGCTGATCGGGCTCGGCATATTTACGTTACTCGGCGGGGGACTTTGCGTGGGTGCCCTGGTGCAATCCGGAGTTTGAGAAGGGGCGCCGATTCATGAAGTCTCAACAGTTGCCCGGTCCGGGACAGCCGCTGCGCGGTGACAGGATCCACCGCTATGTGACCGCTTTCTGCCCCAAATGCCACGAAACCAACCCTCCACTGAGCCAGGTCCGCCGGCTGGCAGGGACGCTGCTCATTCGTGACGGCCGCGTGTGGCTCGAACGGGGCTGCCCGGACCATGGGCTGGTCCGCACCCTGTACGACGAGTCTCCGGAAATCCTCCGCTACCTGGAGAAGTGGCAGGCGCCCACCAAGCAGCACATCCCTGACCAGACCGACAATTTCCGCCCTGTCCCTGAGGCATATGCCTTTGGGCTTCCAGCCATGCAAACGCAACACACCTGCATCCTGCTGCAGGACATTATTGAGCACTGCAACCTGCGCTGCCCCACCTGCTTCACCGCATCCGGCCCACAACTGCAGGGAGTCGCACCATTGAGGGAGGTGCTTGACAATGTTGACACCCGCCTGGCCCGGGAAAACAACCGCCTTGATGTGCTGATGCTCTCCGGCGGTGAACCAACGCTGTACCCATATCTTGCCGAACTGCTGGATGAACTCGTTTCCCGGCCAATCGTCAGGATCATGGTGAACAGCAACGGCATGCTCATTGCCACCGATGACCACCTGCTTGCCCTGCTGGAACAGCACCGGGACAGGGTGGAGGTGTACCTCCAGTACGACGGTCCATCCAGGGAATCGTCGATCCACCACCGCGGCGAAGACCTTACCCGCTTCAAGGACGCGGCAATTTCGCGCTTGTCGGATGCAGGCGTTTTCACCACGCTGACCATGACAGCATCCCTGGGCGTCAACGACGGTGAAGTCGGTGCCGTGGTGATGCGTGCCCTGGAGACTCCCTTTATCGGAGGGGTGGCGCTGCAGCCCGTCTTCGGTTCCGGACGCGGACACGGCATCGATGCCATGGACCGGCTCACCCACACAGGCGTCCTTGAAAGATTGGCCGGGCAGACCAACGGCGTGGTGTCCTGGCACGACCTGACAGCGTTGCCCTGCTCCCACCCGCACTGCGCCTCAGTGGGTTACATGCTGAAGGACGACGCCGGCGTCTGGAGGTCCCTGGCAGCATTGATTGGGCATGATCAGCTGCTCACTTGGCTCGAGCTTAACCCGGACAGCCTTGCGAACCGGATCGCCGACAGCGCCATCCCGCTGGAGCTGCGGAACCTGATGAAAACCTCGCTGCTTGACCTGTTGAGCGAACAGGCGTCCCTGTCCCACCCCCGCACGATGGACCTTTGGAAGAACGTCTGCACCCAGTGCGATCTTGGCATCGGCACGCTTACCACCCTGGCGGCGGGCAAACTCCCGGGGCAGCAGCAACGCCTCCGCAGGCTCCTCGCGGAACGGGTAACGCGCATCATGGTCAAACCTTTCATGGACATCTCCACGATGATCGAGGAACGGCTCACCCAATGCTGCGTGCACGTGGGAACCAAGAGCGACGCCGGCGCGCATCAATGCGCGCCGTTCTGCGCAGTGCAGGCCTGGCCCTCGCTGGCGAGGCAACGCATGAGCACGGCCACTGGTGCACGGCTGATTCCGATGCGTCACGTCTAGGGAGGAATGATGGACTCCGCGTCACACGCCCGGCGGATCGCCGCCGGCCCGTTGCCCTCAGAGCTTCTGGGCGCCAAGCACGGCGTCATGCCTGCAGTGCCCTCTGCCCCTCCGGGTTCCGGCCCTGACAACGCCGAAGCACCACCTTTTGACCCGTTGCGCCTGTGCATCTTCGCCACGGTTGCCCTGCTGGGGTGGCTGGCAGGGCCCGTGGCGCTGTCCGTGTTTGCAGCCATCGGGTTCATCGGATACTGGAAAGCGCGGCGGCGCGGCCTGATGAAATCCAAGTGCTACCTGCGCGACACGAGGCTCGTGCTGTCCTATCTGGGTGTCCTCCTGGCCGCGGGCATCTACGGGATCTACCTGGTCACGGGACGATTGTTCGGGGTGTGAAAAGCAACCACAACACGCCACTCAGGCTGCCGGCACCGCCCGGAAATGCCGTTCAATGAGGCCCTTGATGTCCTCATGGCAGCCACCGCATCCTGTGCCCGCCCGGGTGGCCTTGGAAACGTCCGCCACCGTGGAGCAGCCGTCGGCCACGGCGCCCGTGATGGTGTTCCCGCTGACTCCGGCGCACCGGCACACGGTCCCGGCCGGGTCCGCGGCTGCGCCCGGCAGCTGGTCCGGCCCGTCCAGGCGGAGGAGGAGCGACCGGTCCGCAGGCAGTTCGGCGCCGCGTTCGAAGAGTCCCACCAGCTCGGCCGCCGTGCGGGGCATGCCCACCGCCACCAGGCCTTCGAGCACTCCGCCTCGGGTGGTCATCTTGACGTACCGGCCGTGCTCAGGATCAGCCCACTGGGCCACCTGCAGGCGGGCCCTGCCGTTGGCCGCGCCCGCCGTGAGCGCTTCCTCGTCCCACGGATCCGCGTCGTTGTTCCCGGCCACAGCCATGTTCAGGCCGCGGGCCTTCAGCACCACGACGCCGGGCTGTTCCGGCGGGAGCGCGGACAGCAGTTCCGCCTCCTCCACCCCACCGGAGGACAGCAGGGTCAGGTAGCCCGCCAGCCACTCGGCCTGCCGCCAGCCAGGGCCCACCAGGCCGGAGGGCCCCGTGGCGTTCCGGCATGCGGCGCAGCCCGGGTCGGGGCAGTGGACCTCCGCGCAGTCGCCGATGGCAAAGATATGCGGTTCGTGGTGCGCCCGCAGCGTGTGGTCCACCAGGATCCCGGTGCCGGTGGCCAGCCCGCAGCCGTCGGCCAGCTCCGTCCGGGGACGCACCCCGCATGAAATGACCAGGAGGTCCCCGTCAATCGCCTGCCCGTCGTCCAGCAGCAAAGCCGAGAAACCGCCGTCGGGCGCGTTGTGCTCAACGCCGGTGGAACGGGCGTTGCCTGCCACCCGGACCCCGCAGCGCCGCAGCCCTGCAGCGAGGACGGCCCCGCCGGCACGGTCGATGCTGCGCCCCAGGGGGTGCGGGCCGTTGTGGACCACCGTGACGGTGGCGCCTTCCTCCGCGGCGGCCAGCGCCGTTTCCAGGCCCAGGACGCCGCCGCCCAGGACCACTACGCGCTTGCCGCCGTCCACCGCCTGCCGCAGGACAGCGGCGTCGCGAAGGTCCCGCAGCGCGGTGACGCCGGCGGGAAGCACGGGGGAGGAAGGATCCGGGTTGATGCCGGTGAGGTTGGGAATGACAGGCCGGGATCCGGTGGCGAACACCAGCCGGTCGTAGTGCACGGGTGCTCCTTCAGCAAGCAGGACCTGCTGCCGTGGCCTGTCCACGCGCTTGACCCGCACGCCCAGGCGGACGTCCACGCCGTCCGCGGCCAGCTCGGCGGCATCGGCAAGGGCCAGTGCGTCAGCGGTGGTCCGGCCGACGCCGAGGTCGGCCACCAGGACGCGGTTGTAGGCTGCCTCGGGTTCCTCACCGAGCACGGTGACCTGGACCTGCCCTGCGCGCACGGCCGGCAGGAGCTCGTCCACCAGCCTGGCGGCCACGGGGCCGAATCCCACGATGACAATCTGCTCGCTCATGAGGCCTCCGTCGTTTGCAGCATGCGGGCGGAATCGGGTGCGGCCACGGGCCGGACCCATACGGTGTTGAATTTGAATTCGGGCATCCCGGAGATGGGATCAGTGGCGGCTTCGGTGAGGCGGTTGGCGCTTTCGGAGCCGGGGAAGTGGAAGGGCAGGAACACTGTTTCCGGGCGGATGGCTGTGCTCAGCTCCGCATGGCACACCACCTCGCCGCGAACGTTCGCCACGGAGACCAGCGATCCGGCGGCGATGCCCATGGCGGCTGCCGCCGAGGGGTGGATCTGCACCCTCGCCTCGGGCTGTGCGGCGACGAGTTCGGCCACCCGCCGCGTCTGGGCCCCTGACTGGTAATGCTCCAGGAGCCGACCGGTGATGAGGGTCATGGCTTTGCCGGCGGGGTCTCCGGAGGTCCCGCCATCGCCGGCAGAAATACGACGGCGGCGCGGCACCACCGGGACCATCACGGCCTTGCCGTCGGAGTGGGCGAAGCGGCTGGCGAACAGCCGCGGCGTTCCGCTGCTGCCGGCCGGGTAGGGCCAGTAGGCGGCCTCCCCGCGGTCCAGCATGGCGTAGTCAATGCCCGAGTAGTCTGCCAGGCCCCCGGCGGAGGCACGCCGCAGTTCCTCGAAGACCGTCTCCGGATCCTCGCTGTAGGTGGACGGGGCGTCCAGCCGCTCGGCGAGGCGGGCCATGATCCACAGCTCGCTCCGGGCACCAGCCGGAGGTGAGATGGCACGGCGGCGGCGCAGGACGCGGCCCTCCAGGTTGGTCAATGTCCCCTCCTCCTCCGCCCACTGCAGCACGGGAAGGATAAGGTCCGCCTCCGCGGCGGTTTCGGACATGAAGAAGTCGCAGACCACCAGGAAGTCCAGGCTCCGCAACCCTTCGATGACGGCGTTGGCGTCGGGAGCTGCCACCGCGATGTTGGAGGCATGCACAAAAAGGCACCGGACGCCGTCGGGCTTTCCCAGTGACTTCAGCAGCTGCACGGCGGGCAGGCCGGGTCCGGGGATGGTCTCCTCCGGAACGCCCCAGACGGCCGCGACGTGTGCGCGGGCAGCCGGGTCGGTGATCTTGCGGTAGCCCGGGAGCTGGTCCGCCTTCTGGCCGTGCTCGCGGCCGCCCTGGCCATTGCCCTGGCCGGTAAGGGTCCCGTACCCGCTGCGGGCGGAGCCCGGCAGGCCCAGGAGGAGGCTGAGGTTGATGGCCGCGGTTGCGGTGTCGGTGCCGTCCACGTGCTGTTCCACGCCGCGTCCGGTGAGGATGTAGCTTCCGCCTTCCTGCGCCCCGGCAGCGAGCATGCGGGCGGTTTGCCGGATCAGTTCCGCGGGGACGCCGGTCAGCGACTGGACGCGTTCGGGCCAGAAGGCGTTGACGCTGCGGACTACGGCGCTGTAGCCCGAGGTGCGCTCTTCGATGTAGGCGGTGTCCACCAGGTTCTCGTGGATGACCACGTGGGAGAGGCCCAGCAGCAGGGTAAGGTCGGTGCCCGGCAGCGGCTGGAGGTGCAGGCCGCCGCCGTCGGCCGTAAAGGCTGCCGTGGCGGAGCGGCGGGGGTCAACCACCACCAGCCCGCCGGCGTCGCGGGCTCCGCGCAGGTGCTGTACGAACGGGGGCATGGTCTCGGCAACGTTTGACCCCAGCATCAGGATGGTGCTGGCGGTGTCCAGGGCTTCGAGCGGGAAGGGCAGGCCGCGGTCCACGCCGAACGCCCGCATTCCGGCGGCCGCGGCGGATGACATGCAGAACCTGCCGTTGTAGTCGATGCGTGAGGTGCCCAGGGCCAGCCGGGCGAACTTGCCCAGCTGGTAGGCCTTCTCATTGGTGAGTCCGCCGCCGCCGAAGACGCCGACGGCGTCCGCGCCGTGGCGTGCGCGGGCGTCCTTCACTGCCTGGGCGGCGAGGTCCAGGGCCTGGTCCCAGCCGATGGGCCGGTGGACGCCGTCGGGTCCCTTCAGCAGCGGCTCGGTGATCCGGCCCGCGTGGTTCAGGAGCGTGGGGGAGGTCCACCCTTTGCGGCAGAGGCCGCCGCGGTTGGTGGGGAAGTCCCGGCCTGCAACCTCCAGTGCGGGCGCGGGATTCGGTGCAGGCACGGGGCCTGGCCCCGGCTGGGCAGCCGGGGCCAGGTCCGCAGGGGACGTGAGCGTCATGGCGCACTGCAGGGCGCAGTAGGGGCAGTGCGTGTCGGCGCTTTTGGTCATGTTAGACGTGTCCCATCGCGTTCCGGCCGGCGTTGCGGATGTAGCAGGTCCAGCAGACCAGCAGCATCACCACGTAGGCGGCAACGAATCCGTAGAAGGCCGGGGTGTAGGAGCCACTGGCGGTGCTGGAAGCGTTCAGGACCTGGGGGATGACGAAGCCGCCGTAGGCGCCGATCGCTGAGATCAGCCCGAGTGCCGAGGACGCCAGGCGCTGGGTTGCCACGGAGCTGGCGCCGTTGCGTGCGGCCCGGCTGGAGGTGGCGAAGATGACGGGGATCATCCGGTAGGTGGCGCCGTTTCCAAAGCCGCTGGCGGTGAACAGCATCAGGAAGAGGACCAGGAAGAGCCAGAAGTTCTTCAGCGGCAGGGTCCAGATCATGGTGAGGGTGATGACGGCCATGGAAGCGAAGGCTGTGACCGTCATCCGGGCCCCGCCCATGCGGTCCGCCATGCGTCCGCCGTACGGGCGGGCCAGCGAGCCCACCAGGGGGCCCAGGAATGCAAGGGACAGGGCCACGGTGCCTACTCCGATGGAGGAGAACGCGGGGAAGTAGTCCTTGATCAGCTTGGGGAACACACCGGCGAAGCCGATGAATGAGCCGAAGGTGCCGATGTACAGCAGAGCCATGATCCACAGGTGCGGTTCCTTGAGCGCAGCGACCGAGCCGGCCACGTCACCCTTGGCGCTGGTGAGGTTGTTCATGTACTTGAAGGCGCCGAACGCTGCGAGAAGGATGAAGGGAACCCACATCCAGCCGGCCATGGGAAGGTTGACGGTGCCGGCGGCCAGCAGGGTGATCACGATGGGAACGGCAAGCTGTGCGACGGCGGCGCCCAGGTTCCCGCCTGCGGCGTTCAGGCCCAGCGCCCAGCCCTTTTCCCTGGCCGGGTAGAAGAAAGTGATGTTCGCCATGGAGCTGGCGA
The DNA here is from genome assembly GCF_019977275.1 of Arthrobacter sp. StoSoilB19. Taxonomy (NCBI): domain Bacteria; kingdom Bacillati; phylum Actinomycetota; class Actinomycetes; order Micrococcales; family Micrococcaceae; genus Arthrobacter; species Arthrobacter sp. StoSoilB19. The sequence goes on from NZ_AP024650.1 coordinate 1,408,076, forward strand.
AGTTGCCGCCGCCGAAGCCGGCCAGTGCGGCCACGAGCAGCATGACGCCGAAGGGCGTCTCCGGGTTGGAGACACACAGCGCCAGGCCGGTGGAGGGGATCAGGAGCAGCAGGGCGGACACGATGGTCCAGTTGCGTCCGCCGAACCGGGGAACCATGAAGGTGTACGGGATGCGGAGGGTGGCGCCCACGAGGCTGGGCATGGAGATGAGCCAGAAGATCTCCGAGGTGGAGAATGTGAAGCCGGCGGCCGGCAGCTGGACCACCACAATGGACCACAGCTGCCAGACAACGAAGCCGAGGAACTCGGCGAAGATGGACCAGTTCAGGTTGCGGCGGGCGATGGCGCGGCCGGCGGTTTCCCACTGCTCCTTGTTCTCGGCATCCCAGTTGGCGATCCAGCGGCCGGGGCGGAATTCAAGGGCAGGGGTGTCTGTGGTGCGGGTAGAGCCGGGCTGTACGCCGGCATCGACGGTGCGGTCAACAGTCACGGGTTACCTCCTTCAGGGGGATGTTGTTCCTCAAAGGTAGGGACGGCGCGTTTCACGGACGGTCGATGTTTGTTAACGCGCTGTGACTTTTGCCTATCCGGTCCGGCCCGGCGGCGTGAGGCGGCCTGCGGGACCGCATTGTGAGACATGCAACACACGTCCGAATGGTGGACGTTTCGTCCATTGACTGGACGTGGCGAAGTAAGATCGAACTCTAACTATTCGAGCCGGGAGGGCAGCCCTGCCTGTGCCCGGCCGGTCTCACGAAAGCGTTTACCTATGTCATCCACCGATACCACCACGGTGCCTGGTTCGCACCAGCCGGTGAACTCCCGCGGCCGCGTCATCGTGGCCAGCCTGATCGGCACCACAGTGGAGTTCTACGACTTCTACGTCTATGCCACTGCCGCCGTGCTCGTTTTCCCGAAGCTCTTCTTCCCGGGCGCGAACGAAACCACCCAGCTGCTGAGCTCCTTCGCCGTTTTTGGCGTGGCATTCATCGCCCGGCCGCTCGGCTCCATCGTCTTCGGGCACTTCGGCGACAAGTTCGGCCGCAAGGGCACGCTGGTGGCGTCGCTGTTGACCATGGGTATTGCCACCTTCCTCATCGGCTGCCTCCCCACCGCGCTGGTTCCGGGCTGGGAATTCTGGGCACCGGCCCTGCTGGTGGTCATGCGCTTCGCCCAGGGCCTTGCGCTCGGCGGGGAGTGGAGCGGGGCCGCGCTGCTGGCCACCGAGAACGCCCCTGCCAACAAGCGGGCCATCTACGGCACCTTCCCGCAGCTGGGCGCCCCGATCGGCTTCATCATCGCCAACGTCATCTTCCTGGTTGCGAGCTACACCCTGACGCCGGAAGCTTTCCAGGCGTGGGGCTGGCGCGTCCCGTTCCTGCTCAGCGCCGTCATGGTGATCCTGGGCCTGTACGTACGGCTCAAGCTGATCGAAACCCCCGCCTTCACCAAGGTGCTGGAATCCAAGGAGGTGGCCAAGCTGCCGCTTGGCCGCGTCTTCAAGACCAGCTGGCGCCAGCTGATCCTGGGCACCTTCATCATGCTGGCCACGTACGTGCTCTTCTACCTGATGACCACGTTCACCCTTACCTACGGCACCAAGCCAACCCTCGAAGGTGCCAAGGCCGCGGCCGAAAAGGCCGGAAAGCCCATGTCTGACGCCGCTGCTGCCGCGTTCGTTCCAGGCCTCGGCTACACCCGCAACGACTTCCTCTGGATGCTGATTGCCGGCGTCGTCTTCTTCGGCATCTTCACCCTGGTCTCCGGACCCCTTGCCGAAAAGTACGGCCGGCGCAAGATGCTCCTCGCCGTCACCGCGGGCATCTTCGTGTTCGGCCTGCTGTTTGTTCCGCTGTTCAGCGGCGGCTTTGTGGGCACCATGGGCCTGCTGATCCTCGGGTTCTCCCTCATGGGCCTCACCTTCGGGCCCATGGGAGCGCTGCTGCCGGAGCTGTTCCCCACGAACGTCCGCTACACCGGCTCGGCGATCAGCTACAACTTCTCCAGCATCCTGGGCGCTGCGGTGGCACCGTTCATCGCCGTGGCCCTGTGGGAAGCGGCCAAGGGCAGCCCTGTCCTGGTGGGTGTCTACCTGACGGCCATGGCCGTGCTCACCCTGATTGCGCTGTTCCTTACCCGCGAAACCCGCGACCTGGACTACGAGAACAACGTGGCCTGACGCTTCGGGTGCCGAAAATGCCCGGCGCGGCCATCCGGCCCGCCGGGCATTTTCATGCTCACCGTGCGTAGCGCGCCACGAAGTTCTTCAGCACGGCCATGGGCTCGGTGACCGTGAATTGGCGTGCGGCCGCCATCAGCTCCTCGGCGGATTCGGGCGGAAAGTAGCCGGCGTGCCGGTAGATGTCGATCCGGGTCACCAGCCCGTCGGTGTCCAGTTCGGGATGGAACTGGGTGGCATAAAGGTTGGTCTTGACCCGGAACATGTGCACGGGGCAGGTGGCTGAGCGCGCCAGCAGCACCGCGTGCGGTGGCAGGGAACTGACCGCTTCCTTATGGCCGGTCAGGGCCGTGAAGGTCCGGGGCATGCCCTGCAGCAGGGGATCCTGCAGCCCGGCATCCGTCAGCTCGATTTCCACGGCGCCCAGCGGCTCGCCGTAGGTCCTGTCGATGACCGCGCCCTGGTGGCGGCCCAGCGTCCCCACCCCGTAGCAGGCGCCCAGGAAGGGAAAGTCGCGGGCCACCAGCTGGTCCAGGAGGCCGGACAACTCCCGCTCCACCCGGTGCTGGACCGGGCTCTTCTGCTCCGGCGGATCGCTGGACGTGAACGGGCTGCCGCCCACGATGACGCCGGAATAATCCGCAAGATCCAGCGCGGGCAGGGGAGCGGCCTCGAGCCTGACCCGGCGCAGCTCCCGTTCCTCAAGCCCGCCGTACCTCAGGTAGGCGGCATATTCCTCCTCCGCGGCAGCGTCTTCCGGGCGGGAGGCGAGGAGCAGGAAAGGCAGCATGAGCTAAGTCTGCATCCTGGCGGCGCCCCCTGCCAGCACCGGCTCAGCCGGCGGGCTGGGTCAGCGACCGGCGGGACTGTGGCCGGGCTGCGGGGTCGGCGTGGCGGTGCACCAGCTTCCAGTAGCCTTCCTCGCGCCGGAAGATACTGGTCACGCGAAGCGCGAATTCCTCGGTGGCGGCCGCCGCGTCCAGCCGTGCCCGGAAGTGCTCGGTCTCCACCAGGTAGGCGGTGTCGCGGGCGGTGTAGGAGGTGACGGTGTCGAAGCCCAGCATCTCGCCGTCGCGGAACTGCCGCGCCGCCTGGTCAAGCCGGGCCTCCACCTGGGCCCAGCCGCGCGCTATGCCGCCGAAGGGATTGGCCAGGGTGACGTCGTCAAGGCGGGAGTAGAGCTCCTTGATGGGGGCCGGGTTGCCCCGGGTGATTTCGGGAACCGCCTGGTGGTAGCGGTCCACTTCTTCCTGGAAGCTGGGTGCGAGCATGGCTGCCGGGACTGCTTTCTAGTCTTCGATGGTGGCGATGATGGCGCCCGCGGACACCGTTTCGCCCGCCGTTGCCGTCAGGCCGGTGATGGTCCCGGACCGGTGTGCGGTGAGGGGCTGCTCCATCTTCATGGCCTCGAGGACCACCACCAGGTCACCTTCGGACACAACGTCCCCGTGCGCCACGGCCACCTTCACGATGGTGCCCTGCATGGGGGAGGTCAGGGCGTTGCCGGTGGCAGCCGCGGGACCGGCGGAGCGGGACCGCTTCTTGGACTTGCCCGGCTTGGCGGCGGCGCCTGCTGCAGTGCCCGGCGTGCCCAGGGATGCGGGGAGGACCACCTCCAGCCGCTTGCCGCCCACCTCGACCACGACGCGCTGGCGGTCTTCTGCGGAGCCGTCTGCATCGGTTGGGGCATCCGGCGTCCAGGCGGGAAGGTTGTTGCTGAATTCGGTTTCGATCCACCGGGTGTGGACCTTGAACGGGCCCTCGGCCGGGGCGAAAGCGGGGTCCGACACAACTGCGAGGTCGAACGGGATGACGGTGGGGATGCCCTCCACCACCATCTCCTCCAGGGCGCGGCGGGCACGCTGGAGGGCCTGCGGCCGGGTGGCGCCGGTGATGATCAGCTTTGACAGCATGGAGTCGAAGTTCCCGCTGATCACGTCGCCCTGTTCCACGCCCGAGTCCACGCGCACGCCGGGACCGGTGGGGTTCTTCAGGACGCGGACCGTGCCGGGGGCCGGCAGGAAGTTGCGGCCCGGATCCTCGCCGGTGATGCGGAATTCGATGGAGTGTCCGCGGACCTCGGGATCGCCGTAGCCCAGTTCCTCGCCCCTGGCCAGCCGGAACTGTTCGCGCACCAGGTCGATGCCGGTGACTTCCTCGGACACGCAGTGCTCCACCTGGAGGCGGGTGTTTACTTCGAGGAAGGAGATGGTGCCGTCCTGGCCTACCAGGAATTCGCAGGTTCCGGCGCCGAGGTAGCCGGCCTCCTTCAGGATGGCCTTGGAGGATTCGTAGAGGCGCCGGTTCTGGTCCTCGGTGAGGAACGGTGCCGGGGCTTCCTCCACGAGCTTCTGGTTGCGCCGCTGCAGGGAGCAGTCGCGGGTGGACACCACCACCACGTTGCCGTAGGCGTCGGCCAGGCACTGGGTTTCCACGTGCCGTGGGGCGTCCAGGAAGCGCTCGATGAAGCATTCGCCGCGGCCGAAGGCTGCGGTGGCCTCACGGACGGCGGATTCGTACAGCTCCGGGATTTCTTCCCGGGTGCGGGCCACCTTGATGCCGCGTCCGCCGCCGCCGAAGGCAGCCTTGATGGCCACGGGCAGGCCGTGGCGGTCCACGAAGTCCAGGACTTCGTCCGCGGACTCAACGGGGTCGGCGGTGCCCGGAACCAGCGGGGCGCCCACCTTTTCGGCGATGTGCCGGGCCTGGACCTTGTCGCCCAAGGCGGAGATTGCCTCCGGGGAGGGGCCGATCCAGGTGATGCCGGCCTCGATCACCCGTGCAGCGAACTGGGCATTTTCGGCCAGGAAGCCGTAGCCGGGGTGGATGGCGTCGGCGCCGGACTGGCGGGCGGCGTCAATGATCTTGTCCATCACCAGGTAGGACTCCGCCGCGGTGGTGCCACCCAGGGCGTACGCCTCGTCAGCCAGCCGGACGTGCAGCGCGTCCCGGTCCGGATCTGCATAGACGGCCACGGAGGCAATGCCCTCGTCCCGGGCCGCCCGGATGATGCGCACGGCGATTTCGCCGCGGTTGGCGATCAGCACCTTTGTGAGGCTCGGCTGTGTAGTACCTGCGGACTGCTCCAAATTTGCTGACAAGGCGTCTCCTTCTTTCCTTCAGGGAGCCTAGCGCGCTTTTGGAGGTTCCGCCGATATTACTTGCGGAATCCGCGTGTAAACCGGCCGTCCTTTGTAGGGAAGCTACAAGGAGTGTGGAAACCGGGCGATTTACCGCCGGGGCCAGAGGTCCGTAATGCGCACGTTGGCGGACGCGAGCAGCCCGCGCAGGGTGGAGACGGAAAGGCCGACGACGGCGTGCGGGTCGCCGTCGACCTTCCGGATGAAGGCGCCGCCCAGGCCGTCGATGGTGAAGGAGCCCGCGCAGTGGAGCGGTTCTCCGGTGGCGATGTAGGCGTCGATCTCTGCCGGGTCCATCTCCAGGAAGGAAACCTCGGCTGAGGCGACCGCCCCCACCGTGGCGCCCGAGCCGCGGCCGCTGCCGCCGTCGTCGTCCGTGTCCCTGCAGTCCACCAGCCAGTGGCCCGTGTGCAGCACTCCCGCGCTGCCGCTCATCCGGAGCATCCGCTCGCGGGCGACGTCGGCGGTGTAGGGCTTGCCGTGCGCCTCGCCGTCGAATTCAAAGACCGAGTCGCAGCCCAGCACCAGGGCGCCGTCCGCTTCCGGCAGCGCCGCCACGGCCTCGGCCTTGGCGCGGGCCAGCAGCAGCGCGGTGTCGTGCGGGTCCGTGACGCCGTACCGCGCCTGCACGGCGGCCTCGTCGACGTCGGAGACCAGCACGGTGTGCCGGATGCCGGCCTCGGCCAGGAGCTTGGTGCGGGCGGGGGACTGGGAGGCGAGAATCAGATGGAGCACGGCTTCAGCCTAGTGGACCAGCTCGCCGGAGGCGGGTGCTGCCTGGCCCCTGTTGAGCTTGGCGCCCTCCACGTCCACGTCCGGCAGGATCCTGTCCAGCCACCGCGGCAGCCACCAGGACCTGGCGCCCAGCAGGTACATCACGGCCGGGACGATGGTCATGCGGACCACGAAGGCGTCGAACAGTACGCCGAAGGCCATGGCAAAGCCCAGCGGCCGGACCATGGTGAGGTGGCTGAAGATGAAGCCGGAGAACACGCTGACCATGATGATCGCGGCCGCGGTGACTACGGCGGCCGCGTGCCGGAAGCCCACCCGGACCGCTTCCTTGGCGGACGATCCGTGCATGTATGCCTCGCGCATGCCGGAGGCGATGAACACCTGGTAGTCCATGGCCAGGCCGAACAGCACGCCGATCAGGATGATGGGCAGGAAGCTGAGCACGGCGCCGGGGTTGGCCACGTCGAAGATGTTCCCCAGCCAGCCCCACTGGTATACCGCCACCACGGCACCGAAGGCGGCGGACAGGGACAGCAGGAAGCCGCCCGTGGCCAGCAGCGGGACCACGATGGACCGGAACACCAGCAGCAGCAGGATCAGGGAAAGTCCGACGACGATGGCCAGGTAGGGCGGCAGGGCGTCACCAAGCTTGGTGGAGACGTCCACGTTGCCGGCGGTCTGCCCGGTCAGTCCCATGGCCACGCCGTAGTCGGACTGGATCTCCCCGTTGAGGCCGCGGAGCTCGGAGACCACCTTGACGGTGGTGGCGCTGGCCGGGCCCTCCTTGGGGATGACCTGGAACACGGCGGTCCGGCGGTCCTCGCTGAGGGCGACGGGCACGGCTGCCACCACATTGTCCACGGCACGGAGCTTGTCCGCGATGTCGTACTGCAGCTTCCGGGCCTGGGCTTCGTCCAGGTCCGCGGGGAACTCGCCGACGGCCACGATGGGTCCGGTGACACCTTCGCCGAAGCTGCGGGCGGTGAGGTCGTAGGCCTGGTAGGCCTCTGACTCCACGGGTTCGGAGCCTCCGTCCGGCAGGGCCAGCTGCAGCTGGGTGGCGGGCAGCGCAAGGGTGCCCAGCAGGAGGATGCCCGCGATCAGTGCCACCCACGGGTGCCGGGTGACCAGGCCGCCCCACCCGCGGGTGCTGCGTTCCTTATCGGCGGCGAGGTCGGCCGTTTCGTGGTCCGGTTCGGCGTTGTGGGCTTCGGCTTTGGCCCAGGCCCGCCGGGAGATGATGCGCCGTCCGATCAGGGACAGCATGGCAGGGGTCAGGGTGATGGCCACGAGCACCGCAACGGCCACGGTTCCCGCTGCCGCAAGGCCCATGACGGCGAGGAAGGGCAGCCCGGGGACCACCAGGGCGGCAAGGGCGATGATCACGGTCAGGCCGGCGAAGACCACGGCGTTGCCGGACGTGCCGTTGGCCCGGGCAACAGACTCCTCCGCATCCATGCCGGCAAGGAGCTGGGTGCGGTGCCGGTTGACGATGAACAGCGAGTAGTCGATGCCGACGGCGAGGCCAAGCATCAGGGCCAGCATGGGCGAGATGGAGCTCATGTCGAACAGGCCGGAAAGGGCGAACGTGATGCCGACGCCCACGCCGACGCCGATGATGGCCATCAGCAGGGGCAGCCCGGCGGCGATCAGCGTGCCCAGCATGAGGATGAGGACCAGCGCCGCAACGGCGATGCCGACGATTTCCGCGGTGCCGAACAGTGCCGAAATGTCCTCGGTGATTTCCTTGCTGGCCAGCGCCGTGACGCCTGCCGCGGAGGTCTCGTGGGCGATCTCCTGCACCTGCTTGCGCACGGCCGGGGCCAGCCCGTTGATGGAGGTCTTGAACTGCACCTGTGCCACGGCGGCCTTGTTGTCCGCGGACACGAAGCGGATGGCTGATGCTGCCTGGGCCTGCCGTTTGCCCTGTTCCAGCTTGGCCTTGTTGGCCGCCAGTTCCTGGGCGCCGGCGTCCAGCTTGGCCTGGCCCTGGGCCAGCGCTGCCTTCTGCTGGCCAAGCTGGGCTTCAATCAGTGCTGCCGGCGCCCCGGCGGCGGTGAGCTGCTGCTCGGCTGCCGCCAGCCGCGCCTTGCCGGCTTCAAGCTGGGCCCGGGAGGCGTCCAGCTGTGCCTGCCCGGCCGCCAATTGCTGTTCGCCGTCGGTGATGGCCTTGCCGGCCTGGTCCACCTGTGCCTGGGTGGCGAACGGGTCCACCGTGCCACGCACCTCGGGGAGGGTCTGGAGCTTCTTCAGCGCCTCCGTCACGGCCGTCCGGCTTTGGGCCGTGAAGCCGCCGTCCGGGGCTTCGAAAACGATCGTGGCGCTGCCGCCGGAGGCCGAGGGCAGCTCCTGCTTGAGCTTGTCCGCAATCCGCTGGGTTTCGGTCCCGGGAATCTGGAAGTTGTTGGACAGGGTGCCGTGGAATGCCGCGGCCGAGCCGCCCACGGCCACCAGCACGGCGAGCCACAGGGAGATGACAAGCCAGCGCCGGCGGTAGGAGAACTTGCCGAGGCGGTAGAGGAGCAGTGCCATGCGGGTGAACCGATCTGATCAGGAGGAACGGGTGGCGGATGGTGGAGCGGGGGTGTTGAAGCCGGTGGCCAGCAGGGCCATGGCATCGATGAGCAACTGCCGGAGCTCGGCCAGGGATGCGGGTGTCAGGTCCGGACCGCGGCGGCTGAACCACACCTCCATGGCGGCCTTCCCGCAGGAGATGATCGAGCCGGCCAGGGCGTGGACATAAAGCTCGTCCTGGGCGCCGGGGGTGCCGGCGAGGCGTTCGCGGGCGACGGTGAAGACCTGCGCCCGGCAGTGGTCCCACGCCTCGAGTTCCGGGTGCGACATCAGCGGGCTCTGCTGGGTCAGCGTGAACAGTTCCGCCAGCGGCGCCACGGCCTTGGGGTCGGCAAGGGCCATCAGCGCGGCCTGGGCGGATTCCAGCATGGGCTCGTCCGCCGGGCGGAGGCGCAACTGCTGAATCGCGTTGTCCAGGAAGCCATGGACGATGGAGGCCAGGGCGGCGTCGGTGCTGCTGAAGTAGTTGAAGAAGGTGCGGCGCGAGATCCCCGCGGCGTCGGCGATGTCTTCCACCGTGAAGTTTCCGGGGCCTTTGGAGCGCAGGAGTTCCAGTGCGGCGTCGGTGATCGCCTGGCGGGTGGCGGCCTTGTTCAGCTCGCGCCGGGAAGGTGCGGCGGGTTCGTCCGGCGGGGCAACGGGTGATGTCACGCGCTTACACTACGTGCAAGTTTGCACTCAATGCAACTTAAATTCACAGGAGAACCATAGCTTCCCGACAGCCCTTCCTGATCCTTGCGCCGGATGCTTGGTATGCCTCGCCCGAGGCGAATCACCAGGAGCCGTCAGTTGACGGCGAATCAGGAGACGCGACATGAGACGCACGAAGAAGATGACCGTGGGCCTGACGGCCGCAGCGCTGGCGCTTGGTGCCGGAATCGGCGTGGCCGGCATGGCATCCGCCACCACGACGCCCACTCCCACACCCAGCGCGGGTTCCAGTGCTGCCGCTGACGGAACTACCGGCAGCGCCCCCGATGGCATGGGCAGGCACGGCGGCCGCGGCGGCCATGGGATGGAGCAGGCCTCGGCGCTGGCAGCGAAGCTGGGCGTTGATGAAGCCAAGGTGGCCGACGCCTTGAAGGCCTTCCGCGAAGCCAACAAGCCCACCACGCCGCCGGCCGAGGGCCAGAAGCCGGATCCTGCCGCCCGCGAGGCTGCACTCGCCACGTCCCTTGCTGCATCGCTGGGCATCGATGAAGCGAAGGTGACCGCAGCGCTGCAGGAGATCCGCAGCGAGGAAGAGGCCGAACATGCAGCCGGACTCAAGTCCCGCCTGGACAAGGCTGTAGCGGATGGAAAGCTGACCCAGGCTGAAGCCGACGCCGTGACGAAAGCCATCCAGAACGGGGTAATCGGAGGTGGCTGGCACTGACCATCACTGTTGTTGAGCGATACGCGCAGCCCTGATTGCAAAAAGGCGTCCCCGGGAGAATCTCCCGGGGACGCCTTTCCTTGCTGCTGTGCCTTACGCCTTTGCATCCTGCAGTTCGCGGGGTGCGGTGTCGGCGCTGGTGCCGTCGGTAGCGGTTTCGCCGGCGGCAGCATCGGCGTCGCTGTCATCCACGAACGGGGTCCCGTTGCGGGGTGCGTTGTACAGCGATTCGTCCAGGATGCCCTGGCGCTTGGCCACGATGGTGGGAACCAGGGCCTGGCCGGCCACGTTCACAGCGGTGCGCCCCATGTCCAGGATGGGATCAATGGCCAGGAGGAGTCCGACGCCGGCCAGCGGCAGTCCCAGCGTGGAGAGCGTCAGGGTGAGCATCACCACGGCGCCGGTGGTGCCGGCGGTTGCGGCGGAACCGAGGACGGAAACCAGTGCGATCAGCAGGTACTGGCTGAAGTCCAGCTGGATGCCGAAGAACTGGGCCACGAAGATTGCCGAGATCGCGGGGTAGATGGCTGCGCAGCCGTCCATCTTGGTGGTGGCGCCCAGCGGCACGGCGAAGGAGGCGTAGGCGCGGGGGACGCCCAGACTGCGTTCGGTGACGCGCTGCGTCAGCGGCAGGGTTCCCACGGACGAGCGGGACACGAAGGCCAGCTGAACGGCGGGCCACACGCCGGAGAAGTACTGCTTGATGGACAGTCCGTGGCTGCGGACCAGGATGGGGTAAACGACGAACAGCACCAGGACCAGGCCGGCGTAGATGGCCACGGTGAACTTGCCAAGCGAGCCGATGGTGTCCCAGCCGTAGACGGCCACGGCGTTGCCGATGAGGCCAACGGTGCCCAGCGGCGCGATGCGGATGATCCACCACAGGACCTTCTGGATCACGGCAAGGGCTGAGGCGTTGAGGTTGAGGAACGGCTCCGCAGCCTTGCCCACCTTGAGCGCGGCGACGCCCACGGCGATGGCGATCACGAGGATCTGAAGGACGTTGAAGCTGACCGAGGTGGTGACGGCGCCGGAATCGCCGACCGTGGAGCTGGCACCCAGGCCCAGGAAGTTCTTGGGGAAGAGGCCCACCAGGAAGGCCCACCAGTCACCGGACTTGCCGGTGTACTTGGCTTCCCCGCTGATGCCGGTGTTGGCGCCGGGCTGCAGCAGCACGCCCAGGCCGATGCCGATCAGCACGGCGATCAGGGACGTAATGGCGAACCACAGGAGCGTGTTCCAGGCCAGCCTGGCGGCGTTGGACACCTGGCGCAGGTTGGAGATGGAGCTGACGACGGCGGTAAAGATCAGCGGGACCACGGCGGTCTGCAGCAGGGACACATAGCTTGAGCCGATGGTCTGCAGGGTGGCGCCGAGGGCGTTGGGGTTGGCCTTGGTACTGCCGGTGTACTTGGCCAGCAGGCCGAGGCCAAGGCCCACGATGAGGGCGGCGATGATCTGGAAGCCGAACGAGCCCGCCCACCTGGGCAGCTGGAATCCGGTCTTCCCTGCGGGGGACGGGGTGCTTGTCTGAGTGCTCACCCGACTACGCTAGAGCCACCCCGCATACCACGACGAACGAACATTGAGAAATATTACGCGCCCACGCCCACGCAGGAAGCCGGCAAACCGAGCAAACACAAGGCAGACGGCGGCCTATGTTACTTATTCCCGCCCCGGGTGTGCTTAATGTCTCCTGTTGCCCTCCGTCCCCAAAGGGGGAGACTACGAGAGCAGCGCCCGGCGGAGCGTGTCGAGTCCAACGGAGCCGATGTTGAGGGCCTTGGTGTGGAACTCCTTGAGGTCGAACCCGGGCCGGGCCTCAAGTTCGGCGCGGATCTGTTCCCAGAGGCGCTGGCCCACTTTGTAGGAGGGGGCCTGGCCCGGCCAGCCGAGGTAGCGGGTGAACTCGAAGTTGAGTTGGCCTTCGCTGATGGGGAGGTTTTCCTTGAGGAAGCCGTAGCCCTTGTCCGCGGTCCAGGTGCCGGATCCCCAGCGTTGGGGCATCTCGAGTTCGAGGTGCACGCCGATGTCGAAGACCACGCGGGCGGCGCGCATGCGCTGCATGTCCAGCATGCCCATGTGGTCGCCGGGATCGTTGAGGTAGCCCAGTTCCTGCATGAGCTTTTCCGCGTAGAGTGCCCAGCCTTCGCCGTGGCCGGAGGTCCAGCAGACGTTCCGGCGCCATTTGTTCAGCAGCTCGCGGCGGTAGGTTGCGGTGGCCACCTGGAGGTGGTGGCCCGGGACGCCCTCGTGGTAGACGGTGGTGGTTTCAGCCCAGGTGGTGAACGTGTCCTCGCCGGCGGGGACGGACCACCACATGCGGCCGGGGCGGCTGAAGTCGTCGGACGGGCCGGTGTAGTAGATGCCGCCCTCGTCGGTGGGAGCGATCCGGCACTCGAGTTTCTTCATGACGTCGGGGATGTCGAAGTGCACTCCGGCGAGTTCGGCAACGGCTTTGTCGGAGAGGCCCTGCATCCATTCCCGGAGCGCCTCGGTGCCTTTCAGTTGCCGGGAGGGGTCGTTGTTGAGGATGTCCTTGGCTTCGGCGATGGTGGCGCCTGCCTTGATGGTGTCCGCAACGCGCTCCTGTTCCGCGATGAGGCGGTCCAGTTCCTCGACGCCCCAGGCGTACGTTTCTTCCAGGTCCACTTCCGCCCCCAGGAAGGAGCGGGAGGCCAGGGCGTAGCGGGCCCTGCCCACGGCGTCCTTCTCAGGCGCGGCGGGGAGCAGTTCGGTGCGCAGGAATTCTGCCAGCCGGGCGTAGGCACCCCGGGCGGCGTCAGCACCGGCGTCGAGCATAGTTTGCAGCGCAGCGGGCAGTGGCCCGTCAGCCGTGGTGGCCTCTGCGGCCAGTTTGGCGAAGAAGCCGTCCGGGGCGGCGTACTTGGTCACCTGTTCGATGACGGTCCGCACCTGGCGGGCAGCGGCCACCCGGCCGGAGTCCCTGGCCATGCGCAGGGATTCGGTGTAGCCGCTGATGGCGGCCGGCACGTTGTGGGCGCGCCCGGCGATGTGCTCCCAGTCCTGTTCGGTGCCGGTGGGCATGAGGTCGAAGATGGCCCTGATGTCCTGGGCCGGGGAGGCGATGTTGTTCAGGTCCGCGTATTCCCAGCCGGAGGCGTGGATCAGCAGTTGCAGGCCGAGCCGTTCCCGCATGGCGTCCAGGGTGACGGCGTCCACGTCGTCTTCCGGTTCCAGGCCCTCCAGGGCAACCAGGGCCTCCCGCGCCGCCTCCGCGAATCCGGCAATGCCGGCGGGGGAGAAATCCTGGTACTCCGTTTCATGTCCCGGCAGGCCAAGGGTGGTGGCGAAGGTCGGGTTGAGCCTGATGAGGGTGTCCGTGTAGTTGTCCGCGACGGCGTCGATCCGGGTGTGCGGGCGCGCGGCGGGTGCAGTGTCTGTAGTCACATGACGAGACTATCGCCCGGACTGCGCCGAGGCCTGGGCCCACGCCGCCGGGGATCCACGCCCGGGACTCAGCCGCGGCTTCGTTTCCAGGCGCCGGGACCGGGCGTGGGTTCGAGCTTGAGCTGCTGCCGGCGCACCCAGTGCCGAACGGTCGGTTTGTCCGCACGTGCAGGTTCGGCGCCGCCAAGGGAGAGGACGACGGCGGTCAGTGCGGCCAGTTCCTCGGCGTTCGGCTGTCCTTTGACCACAGAGAGCAGCGGAGCGGCAAGCGCTTCGGCGGCCGGCCCGGTCCCGGTATTTTCGGTGGCCATCACAGCGGGATGTTCCCATGCTTCTTGGCGGGGAGGCTGGCGCGCTTGTCGCGCAGGGCACGCAGTCCCTTGATGATTTGGATCCGGGTATCGGAGGGGGCGATGACGGCGTCCACGTAACCCAGTTCGGCTGCCTGGTACGGGTTGAGGAGTTCTTCCTCGTACTGGCGGATCACCTCGGCGCGGCGGGCCTCAACGTCGCCGCCGTCCTGGGCGACCGCGGCGAGGTCGCGCCGGTAGAGGATGTTCACCGCGCCCTGGGCGCCCATCACACCGATCTGGGCCGTGGGCCATGCCAGGTTCAGGTCGGCGCCGAGCTTCTTGGAACCCATCACGATGTAGGCGCCGCCGTAGGCCTTGCGGGTGATGACGGTGAGCTTTGGAACAGTGGCCTCGGCGTAGGCGTAGAGGAGTTTGGCGCCGCGGCGGATGATGCCCTGGAATTCCTGGTCCTTGCCGGGGAGGAACCCGGGGACGTCCACCAGGGTGATGATGGGGATGTTGAAGGCGTCGCAGTGCCGCACGAACCGGGCGGCCTTCTCTGACGCCGCGATGTCCAGGGTGCCGGCGAACTGCAGCGGCTGGTTGGCCACGATGCCCACGGTGTGGCCCTCCACCCGGCCGTAGCCGATCATCACGTTGGGGGCGTACAGGGCCTGCATCTCCAGGAAGTGCCCGTCGTCCACGATCTGTTCGACGACGGCGCGCATGTCGTAGGGCTGGTTGGCGGAATCCGGAACCAGCGTGTCCAGGGCGATGTCGTCGTCGTCGACCTCCAACTCCTGCTGGTGCCCCAGCACCGGTGCCTCGGAGAGGTTGTTGGAAGGCAGGAAGTCCAGCAGTTCGCGCACGAACTCGATGGCGTCGGTCTCATCCGAGGCCAGGTAGGCGGACGTTCCGGTGGTGGCATTGTGCTGCCGGGCGCCGCCCAGGGTTTCCATGTCCACATCCTCGCCGGTGACGGTCTTGATGACGTCGGGGCCGGTAATGAACATGTGCGAGGTCTTGTCCACCATCACCACGTAGTCGGTGAGGGCCGGGGAGTAGGCGGCGCCGCCGGCGGACGGCCCCATGATCAGGGAGATCTGCGGCACCACGCCGCTGGCGTGGACGTTGTTGCGGAAGATGTCCGCGAACATGGCCAGCGAGGCCACGCCTTCCTGGATGCGGGCGCCGCCGCCGTCCAGGATGCCGACGACGGGGCAGCCGTTGCGGAGCGCGAACTCCTGCACCTTGACGATTTTTTCGCCGTTGACCTGGCTCAGCGATCCGCCGTAGACAGTGAAGTCCTGGCTGTACACCGCCACCAGCCGGCCGTCGACGGTGCCGTAGCCGGAGACCAGGCCATCGCCCAGGGGTTTCTTCTTCTCCATGCCGAAGGCGGTGGAGCGGTGCACGGCCAGGGCGTCGAATTCTACAAACGAGTCTTCGTCCAGCAGCAGGGCGATGCGCTCGCGGGCCGTGTTCTTGCCGCGCGCATGCTGCTTTTCGATGGCTTCGGGGCCGGAGGGCTGTTCGGCGCGCGCCTGGCGGTCGCGGAAATCGGCAATCTTTCCCGCAGTCGTTGTCAGATCGTGGCTCATCAAGTGTCTCCGGCTCTGTAGCAGGTCAATTCTGTTGGCTGGCGGGCCCGTACTGTCTGGAGCTTTAAGTAGCATCCACACAAAAGACGAACCCTGCTGGCAAGTCTAGTGACGCTTTGGACGCCCGCAGCTGTAGGGAACCTACAATTTTCTGCCGTTCCTGCAACGTCCCCTCAATGTTACTCGGCGGTAACTTAGTTGGGTTACAGTGTTGCCATGACTTCAAGCGATGATGCTTTGCATGCTCCCGAAAGCCCCTACCGGGCCACCGGTTCCCTGGCGGGCAGGACCATCCTCATCTCCGGCGGCAGCCGCGGAATCGGACTGGCCATTGCCACAAGGGCGGCGCGGGACGGCGCCAATATCGTGCTGCTGGCCAAAACGGGGGAGCCGCACCCCAAGCTGGCGGGCACCGTGTACACGGCGGCTGCGCAGCTCGAGGAGGCCGGCGGCCAGGCGCTGCCGCTGGTGGGCGATGTGCGCAGGGACGAAGACGTGGCCGGCGCCGTGGCCGCAGCCGTTGAGCGGTTCGGCGGCATCGACGTCGTCATCAACAATGCCTCCGCCATCGACCTTTCCACCACTGATGCAGTGGACATGAAAAAGTACGACCTGATGCAGGACATCAACGTCCGCGGCACCTTCCTGTTGTCCAAGCTGGCGCTGCCGGCGCTCCGGAAGTCGGAACAGGGGCACATCCTCACGCTCTCGCCGCCGCTGAACCTCCACCCCTCCTGGGCGGGGAAGCACCTTGCGTACACCATGGCCAAATACGGGATGAGCCTGACCACGTTGGGGCTGGCGGAGGAACTGAAGGCTGACGGCATCAGGGTCAACTCCCTGTGGCCCTGCACCCTCATCGATACCGCCGCCATCCGGAACATGCCCCACGGCGAAACCATGGTGCTGGCGGCGCGTGGACCGCAGATCATGGCGGACGCCGCCCACGCCATCCTGACCGGCAGCAACCTCGCCGCCGGCGGGCCGCCGTCGGGCAACTTCTACACGGACGAGCAGGTCCTGGCGGCAGCGGGGGTGACCGATTTCCGTCCTTACAGCCTGGGAGCACCCGAAGACCGTCTGGTTCCGGACATCTTCCTCTAGGCGGCCGTACGGGCGTGGCCGGGTTGTCCTTCCCGGGGCGGCAGACGGCTCGGTGGGACCGGGCCAGGCTCGGTAGGATTTGGGTATGGACGACGCACACGCACCGGGCACCCCCCTGAACCGAGGGGACCTGGCCGACCAGCGTTTCCTCTCTGCCACCGGAATACCGCGGATCGACGTGGTGGACTCCACGGGCTCCACCAACGCGGACCTCCTGCGCGGTGTCACGGTGGAACCTTCGGCCTGGCCTGACCTCTCCGTGCTGACCGCCGAGTACCAGACCGCCGCCAGGGGACGCCTGGACAGGCGCTGGGAAGCGCCGCCACTGAGCTCCGTGTCCGTGTCCGTGGTGCTGCGTCCGGTCAACGCGGACGGCAGGCCCCTGCCCACCCAGAGCTACTCCTGGTTGTCCCTGATCGCAGCGCTGGCGCTGCGTGAGACGCTCCTGGAAACGGCCGGGATTCCGGCCGAGCTCAAGTGGCCCAACGACGTCCTGGTGCGGGGCAGGAAAATCGCCGGCATCCTCGCCCAGCTGGGGCCGATGGTTGATGGCAACGTGCCCCCGGTGATCCTGGGGACCGGCCTGAACGTCACCCTGACCGAAAGCGAACTTCCGGTGCCCACCGCCACCTCCGTGGCCCTGGAAGGTGCCCGCACCACGGACCGGACCGCGCTGCTGAAAAGCTACCTGTCCCACTTTGCGGTCCTGTACCGCAGTTTCTGCAACGCCGACGGCGACCCTGCGGCCGGGATGGCCGGTGGCCCGTCGCTGCACAAGAGGGTGGAAGCCGTGATGGTCACCCTGGGCAAGCAAGTGCGCGCACAGCTGCCCGGCGACCACGAGATCATTGGACACGCGTCCCGCCTGGACGATTACGGCTCCCTGCTGGTGGTGGACCGCGACTCGCGGGAGCACGTGGTGACCGCCGGCGACGTGGTGCACCTGCGGCCCTGGACGGCGCCGGACGCGCCAGGCCAAGGTGGTTATGCGTAGAATCCTGGTTCCCGGGGAGCAGGTCATCGTCACTACCCGCCCGCAGCCCCGGAAGCTGGCCGGGGCAGCCGTGGCCTTCGTGCTGGCGCCGGCGTTGGCGGCGTACGCCAGTGCCTGGATCGTCCGCGGCGGGGCAGCCCGCATGGCTCCAGCCTTTGGCCGCCAGTGGACGCCGTGGCTTGTCACTGCCTGCGTCCTCGCTGCTGCGGCTGTTTGGCTGGGCTACTGCCTGCCGCGCCTGCTCCGCTGGCAGGGCACCCGCTACACGCTTACCAGCCAACGGATGGTGGCGCGGTACGGGCTGCTTAACCGGCGGGACCAGCAGGTGAACCTGGCGTCGGTGCGTAACCTGACGGTCCACGAATCGCTGCTGCAGCGATTGGTGCGCTCGGGGAATATATCCTTGGAAACCGGGTACCAGGGCGTGGTGACTTTCCGCGACGTGCCTGAGGTTGCCAAATTCCGCGACTTTATCCTCGACGCCATCGGGGAACTGCCGGACGACAGCGCCCAGCCGGATGGCGCGACGCATTACCCTGCCGGTGCTTTTCCGGAGGACATGAGAGAAGGTGGACGGGATGACCGATGAGGACCAGCAGGAACGCGTCGACAGCACCGCCCCTGCCACCGCCGCCCTTGATCCTGACGCTGCGCCCGTGCAGGTGGCCCCTTCCGGCGACGCCGCACCGGAACCCGGATCCGCGCCGGAACCCGGTTCCACGCCGGCCGCGGCCATGCCGGATGCAGACCGGCACCCGCCCACCGGCGCCATGTCCGCCGAACGCCTGGCCATGAAGGCCCTCGAAGCCCGCCTCCTGGGCGGGGAACGGAAGCTCCGCCGTCGTGAAGTTGCCGCCGGCGCCGGACTCTCCCTGCTCTCTGCCCGCAAGCTCTGGCGTGCACTGGGGTTTCCGAATTTCGGCGACGAGGACGTTGCCTTCACCGAACGCGACCAGGCCGCCCTGTCCACCGTGGTGGACCTGGTCCGCGCCGGCAAGCTGACCGAAGAAGCAGCCATTTCGGTGACCCGCTCCATCGGGCAGATGACGGACCGCATGGTGGTCTGGCAGATCGAAGCCCTGGTGGAGGACATGGTCCACGAGCAGGGCGTCACCGATGCTGTGGCCCGCAAGCGCCTGGTCAACGAACTTCCCGCGCTGGTGGACGCGCTGGAAGAGGTCCTGGTGTATTCATGGCGGCGCCAACTCAACGCCGGCGTCCAGCGCCTCGCCGTCCGTGCCGAGGCCGGGCTGCAGGCCAGCGAGGAAGGCCGTGAAGGCGACGAGGACGACGCGCCGCTGCCCCTGGCCCGCGCGGTTGGCTTCGCGGACCTTGTCTCCTACACCAGCCTGTCCCGCCGGATGAACGAAAAGACCCTCGCCCGGCTGGTCCAGCGCTTCGAAAACAAGTGCGCCGAAATCATCTCCGTGGGCGGCGGCCGTCTGGTCAAGACCGTGGGCGACGAAGTCCTGTACATCGCCGAAACTCCGGCGGCCGGTGCCGAAATCTCCCTGGCGCTGGCCGAGGCCTTCACCGAGGACGAGATCCTTCCCGAAGCCCGGGTGGCCATGGTGTGGGGCAGGATCCTGTCCCGCCTGGGCGACATCTACGGTCCCACGGTCAACCTGGCCGCCCGGCTGACCACCCTTGCCGATCCCGGAACGGTTCTGGTCGACTCCATGACGGCCTCCGCCCTGGAGCACGACGAGCGGTTCATCATGATTCCCCAGGCCCCGGAAAATGTCCGCGGCTTCGGTGAGATCAATCCCGTCCGCCTCACCCGCGGCCGGGGCAAGGGCCTGGTCCTGGACTAGGAATCCCTCGTCTTTTTCCCCCTGGCCGGGGCCGGAAAAAGATTTTGTCCACTCGGTGGCTAATCACGCTATAGTCGGTTCGTTCGTTGACGCTGAAGGCCGTGTGGGGAGCGCTCCCCATCGCGGCCCTAAAAGGCAACGGGTAGGGTGATTGGCGGAGGGTCCACGCCTGCTGGTACCTTCGCGGGCCGTCCATTTTGCGGCTATTCGCCAGGTCTCGGCCACCTTTGGGGGTGGCAAAAAATATGGGCGGGGCAGGTGTGCTCCGCCCTGTGATGCTGCCGCACGACGGCGCTACAACAGGGGAAAAATCGCTGTGACAACACTGCTGGGGAAGCTTGGGCTGAAGAAGCGACACAAGAAACTGGTCACCGGAACTGCGTTTGGTGCCGTTGTGGCCGTTCTGGTGACGGGTGCTGTGTTGTATCCGGGGTTCAAGACCACTGAGGTGGAGTTGAATGACGGCGGCGTGTGGGTGGTGTCGAAGTCCAGGAATGCGGTGGGGCGGTTGAACTATCCGTCGCGGGTGTTGGACGGCGCGGTGACGCCGGCGTCGACAACGTTCGATGTGTTGCAGCATGCAGGCGAGGTGTTCGTCGATGACGAGACCGGTTCGACGTTGAACCAGGTGTCGCCGGCGAATATGCGCCTCGGTGGGGATAAGCAGTTGCCGGGCGCAGCTGATGTGAGTTTCGGCACCCGGACGATTTCGGTGACGGATGCTGCATCGGGGAAGGTGTGGGCGGTGTCGCCGTCCACCGTGAATGGTTTTGATAAGGAAGCGTCGGAGCCGGTGATGGTCGGTTCGGCGGGCATCGTCTCTGCGGTGGGTTCTGATGACCGGGTGTATTCGGCGGACCCTAAGACCGGTGTTGTGACGGTGACGGGTGTTGACGCCAACGGTGAGGTGACGTCGTCGGAGTCCAGCACGTGGGATGGGCTTAAGGGTGCCGGGGATCTGCAGATGACGGTGGTGGGGGACCGGCCGGTGGTGCTGGATGCCGCGGCGGGGAACCTGTTCCTGCCTGGTGGCAAGCGGCTGGCGCTGGAGAATGCCAGGGATGCGAAGTTGCAGCAGGCGGGGCCGGGCAGTGATGTTGTGGCGCTGGCCACGCGGAAGGCGTTGCTGAAGCAGCCGCTTGACGGGGGAGCGGCGATGGTGGTGGCGTTCGACGGCGAGGGTGTCCCCGCTGCTCCGGTGCAGTTGGGCGGGTGTGTGCATGCGGCGTGGTCGGGTGCGAACAAGTATGTCCGGGATTGCGTCAATGATGGTGACGATAAGAAGGTTGACGTGCCCAGGGCGAGTGCGTCGCCGTCGTATGTTTTCCGGGTGAACCGGGACCTGGTGGTCCTGAATGATGTGAACTCCGGGAACGTGTGGCTGGTGAACCAGAACATGCAGCTGGTCAACAACTGGGACGACGTCATCCCACCAAAGAACCAGTCCGACGACCAGGACCAGGAGTCGGCGGACAACAACACCATCAACATCCTGCCGGACCGCACCAAACCCAACCGGCCGCCCGAAACCAAGCCCGACGCCGTCGGCGTCCGCCCGGGCCGCACCACCATCCTCAGCGTCCTGGACAACGACTCCGACCCCGACGGCGACGTGCTCACCGCAGCGGTCGGGGAGGCCGGGCCCAAGTCCGGCACCCTGGAAAGCATCTACGGCGGCACGGCGTTCCAGATCACCGTGCCCGCGGACGCCAAACCCGGCACGGAGACTTTCAACTACAGCGCCTCCGACGGCCGCGGCCTGTCCGCCACCGGCCAGGTCACGCTCAGCGTCGTAGGACCCGATGAGAACAAGCCGCCGAAGTTCAAGCGCGGCGAAGACACCACCATGCTGGTGGAACAGGGCAAGACCGTCAGCCAGAACATCCTCACCGACTGGATCGATCCCGACGGCGATGACCTGGTCCTGTTGGATGCCAAGGCCGACAACGACCAGGACCAGGTCAAGGTACGGCGCGACGGCCTGCTCACCTTCCAGGATTCCGGGGCCACGGCCGGCAAGAAGAACGTCCAGGTCACCATCTGGGACGGCCGCGCCACTGTCACCGGCAAGGTGGTGGTCAATGTCCAGCCGCCCGGCGCCCTGGCACCCGTGGTCAACGCCGACCACGTCACCGCCGTCGTGGGCCAGGACCTGGTCATCTCCCCGTTGAAGAACGACGTCGATCCCAACGGTGGTGCCCTCCGGCTGGCCCAGGTGGAAGCCAACGGCCCTGCCGAACTCGGCCCCGTCACCGACGGCGGCACCTTCACCTTCCGCAGCACCACCCCCGGTCCGGTCTACCTCACCTACATTGCCAGCAACGGCCCGCAAAGCAGCCAGGGCCTCATCCGCGTCGACGTGGAATCCGGCAACGACGGCGGCGACCCCGTGGCGGTCCACGACGTGGCCCTGATGCCCACCGGCGGCAGCGTCCTGCTGGACCCCCTGGCCAACGACTCCGACCCCTCCGGCGGCGTCCTGGTGCTGCAGTCCGTCAAGCTCCCCGATAACGCGACTGTGTCCGTCAGCGTGATCAACCACAGCGTCCTGCGGATCACCGACATCCTGGGGACCAAGGACCCCATACTGTTCGAATACACCATGTCCAACGGCAGGAAGTCGGCCACCGGCAGCGTGTCAGTGGTGCCCGTCCCGGCGCCGGCCGTGGTGGAGGCGCCGCAACCCAAACCGGATGAAGTCAATGTCCGCGTCAACGACGTGGTCACCATCCCCGTCCTGGACAACGACACCCACCCGCAGGGCCAGGAACTGTCTGTGGACCCCGTCCTGCCGCAGGCCGTGGATCCCGCCGACGGCAAGAGCTTCGTCTCCGAGAACACGCTCCGCTTCATTGCCGGCAGCCAGCCCAAGACCGTGCGCGCCATCTACAACGCGGTGGATCCGCAGGGCCAGAAGAGCGCAGCCGCCGTCACCATCCACATCCTGCCGCTCGAGGGCGCGGAGAACTCCCGCCCCCAGCCGCGCAACCTGACCGCCCGCGTGGTGGCGGCCGGCACCGTCCGGATTCCGGTTCCCCTTGACGGCATTGACCCCGACGGCGACTCGGTGCAGCTGACCGGCATCGACAGCACCCCTGCCATGGGAACCGCCACGGTGGGCAGTAACTTCATCGACTTCACCGCCGCAGGTGACGGCGCCGGTACAGACACCTTCCGCTACAAAGTGGTGGACCGCCAGGGCGCCATCAACACGGGCACGGTGACGGTGGGCATCGCACCCCGCGGCGAGTCTAACCAGAAGCCCACCCCGGTGGATGACGAGGTCCGGGTACGCCCGGGCCGGCAGATCGCCGTCGACGCAACGGCAAACGATACCGATCCCGACGGTGACCGCATCCGCATCCTCACCGACGGCATCGACGCCGACCCGGCACTGCAGGCCACCGTCAGCAGGAACAGCGGCCGCATCATCCTCCTGGCCCCGAACGAGGCCGGAACCGTCAATGTGCGGTACACCGTCGCCGACGACCGGGATGCCACGGCGCAGGCCACCATCCGCTTGGTGGTTGACAACGAAGTGCCCCTGAAAGCCCCGATTGCCCGGGATGACAGGGTGACGTCTGCCCAGGCCATGGGCAAGACCGCCGTTGATGTGCCGGTCCTCAAGAACGACGAGGACCCCGACGGGGTGGGCGAGAACCTGAAGATCAGCACGGAGGCCACCACGGCGCGGCCTGGCGGCAACGGCAACATGCTGGTGGACCTTACGGAACAGCCCCAGCTCATCCCGTACACCGTGGAAGACGTGGACGGCCAGCAGTCAACGGCCATCATCTGGGTGCCGGGCCTGGGCCAGCAGGTTCCCACCCTGGCCAAGGACGAGGTCCTTGAAGTGGTGGCCGGGCAGTCCGTGGACGTCGACCTGAAGGACTGGGTCAAGGTACGGGAGGGACGCTCGCCGCGGCTGACCCAGGTGGACCGGATCAAACTCATCGGTGCCGACGGCGGGAATCCGGTCACGGGAGACGGCACCGGCCTGAAGTACACGGCGGGCGCCGACTACGTGGGTCCGGGGTCCCTCACGTTCGAGGTGACCGACGGCACCGGACCTGATGATCCGGCCGGCCTGAAGTCCACCCTGAGCATCCGCACCAAGGTCCTGCCGGACCCCAACAAAAACAACCCGCCCGAGCTGCTCGGCGCGGACGTTGATGTCCCCAAGGGCGACACGGCCAGCACGGACCTGGGAAAGCTGACCTCCGATCCCGACCGGGACGACGTCGAAAAGATGAAGTACCAGCTGGTGGGCGACCCGCCCGGCGGTTTCAGTGCACGCATCGAAGGCAGGACCCTGAAGGTTTCCGCGGCGGATTCGACGGCCACGGGGACCAGGGGCGCCGTGCAGG
The DNA here is from genome assembly GCF_019977275.1 of Arthrobacter sp. StoSoilB19. Classification (NCBI taxonomy): domain Bacteria; kingdom Bacillati; phylum Actinomycetota; class Actinomycetes; order Micrococcales; family Micrococcaceae; genus Arthrobacter; species Arthrobacter sp. StoSoilB19. The sequence goes on from NZ_AP024650.1 coordinate 1,431,663, forward strand.
TCAAGGCGACGGACTCCCGCGGCCTCGAAGCCACGGCCACGTACCCGCTCGCCGTGACAGCCTCCAACCGGCCCAAGCCGGTGGCCAATGACGACGTGGAGCCCAACGCCGCCGCCGGGAAGCCCGTGACCATCAACGTCCTGGCGAACGACGCCAACCCGTTCCCCGAAACACCGCTGAAGATCATCGCCGCCAATACCGAAACAGGCAGCGGCAACGTAGGCGTCAACGGCGACTCGGTGACGGTCACGCCTGCTCCCGGCTTCACCGGAACCCTGGTGGTGGCGTACACCGTGGAGGACAAGACGCAGGACAGCTCCCGGCATGCCACGGCACGGGTCCGGCTGACCGTTAAGGACAAACCTGCAGCACCCACCACGCCCCAGGCACAGAGTGTTGGGGACCAAACCGCGCTGCTCAACTGGTCCGCCCCCGCGGACCGGGGCTCCGCCATCACCAAGTACACGGTGTATGGGGAGGGCGGGTTCCGGCAGGACTGCCCCGCCAACACCTGCACCCTGAACGGGCTGACCAACAACACCACTTACCACTTCCAGGTCACGGCCACGAATGAATTTGGCGAGTCGGACCGGTCGCCGGCCTCAGCGGACGTCCGGCCGGACGTCAAACCGGATACTCCGTTGGCCCCATCCCTGAAATTCGGCGACAAGCAACTGGCCGTCAACTGGACCGCACCGGCCAGCAAGGGCTCCCCGGTGAAGTCCTACGACCTGGAGATCTCACCGGCGCCGGCCGGCCAGAACGCCCAGATCCAGAACCTGACCTCCGTCAGCTATGTGTGGAAGGGACTGCAGAACGGGGTGTCGTACAAGGTCCGCGTCCTGGCCCGCAACGACGCCAAGGACCCGTCCGAGTGGAGCCCGTATTCGGCGGCCGAAGTCCCGGCCGGTGTTCCCGCGACCCCTGCCGCGCCAAGCGTGTCGCAGGCAACTCCGGTGGGCTCGCAGAGCCAGCTGCGGGTGGTCTGGTCCGCGCCCAACAACAATGGCGACCCTGTCTCGTCCTACACCCTGACCACCCTCCGTGGTGGCGCGGCGGTGGCCAGCCAGCAGGTTGCCGGCACCTCGCAGAACGTCACCGTGGACAACTCCGAGTCCAACTACACCTTCACGGTGGCTGCCACCAACAAGGCCGGTACCAGTGCCACCAGTGCGCAGTCGGCCCCCATCCGGGCGGCCGGCAAACCCGGACAGGTCAACGGCGGGACGGTGCGGGAGAACGGAACCAGCGGTCAGCTGGAGGTTACGTTCACGCCGCTGACGGATGCCCAGCGCAACGGCTCCACGGCGTCCGAGATTGCCTACTCCTACAACGCCGACGGCAAGACCGGCGCCATCAAGGCCGGGGGCGGAACCATTGGCGGCATGACCAACGGCAGGGACATCACTGTCACGATCATCGCAACGTCCACGAAGAACAACATGTCCGGCGACGCGAAGGCCATCGGCACGGGGAACCCCTATGGTCCGGCCAATGCCCCCAACGTGAACGGCACGACATCGGCGAAGGGCGACGGGCAGGTGCACTGGACCTGGAATAACCCCAGCACCAACGGCCGTCCGCTTAACCACTATGAGGTCAGCATGGACGGCGGAGGCTGGCAGAACGTGGGCAAGGCGACCAGCTATGACGCCGGCGCCGGTGGATGGAACCAGAGCCACAGGCTGCGCGTCCGCGCCGTAACGGTGGTGGACGGGGCGATTGGCGGACCGGCAACCTCAACCTCCGGTCCAGACAACACCCCGCCGCCGCCCACGTCCTGGAACGTCACGGCCAGCCCTGTCCGCAGCTGCACGGAGCCCCGCAAGGGCACCGACAGCTACGTTGCCGGCAACCCATCACAGTGCACGGGTGAGGGGATTTGGCTCGACGCAGGCGCTTACTCCCGGGCTGACCGCTACCAGGTCTGGTACAAGACCTCGAACAATCCCAGCGGCATCTGGTACCACCTGAGCGAAGGAATGGCCGCGGGCAACTGGCTCCGCTGCGACACCTCCAACGTGGGCTGCAACCCGCCGGCCGGCATGCCGAACCGCTAGCAAGCTCCAGCATCAAACAGGGAATTTCGACCAGTAGAAGGAAGCACATTTCATGACCATGACCATCGAGCAGGCCGAGTGGTTTGCCGACACATTCGAAAAGCTGGTTGCCAACGTGGGGCAGGCGGTGCTGGGCAAGGAACACGTCATCCGGCTGACCTTCACCGCCATGCTGGCCGAGGGCCACGTCCTGTTCGAGGACGCTCCGGGCACCGGGAAGACCTCCCTGGCCCGGGCCCTCGCCGCCACGGTGCAGGGCTCCAACAACCGCATCCAGTTCACGCCTGACCTGCTTCCCTCCGACGTGACAGGTGTGACCATCTACGACCAGAAGACGCAGAAGTTCGAGTTCCACAAGGGCCCGATCTTTAACAACATCGTCCTGGCCGACGAAATCAACCGTGCCTCGCCCAAGACCCAGTCCGCGCTGCTTGAGGTCATGGAGGAATCCCGGGTCACCGTGGACGGCGTGACGTACTCGGCCGGGCGGCCGTTCATGGTGATGGCCACCCAGAACCCCATCGAGCAGGCAGGCACCTACCGCCTGCCCGAGGCCCAGCTGGACCGCTTCCTGATCAAGACCTCCATCGGCTACCCTGACCACGCCTCCACCGTCCGGCTGCTGGGCGGAAACAACCTGAAGGACCGGTCCAAGGACCTGTCTGCCGTCATCACCACCCAGGCGGTGGCGGACATGGCCGACCTCGCCGCCACGGCGCACGTGGACACCGCCGTGCTTGAGTACATCTCCCGGCTCTGCGAGGAAACCCGCAGTGCCCCGGAGACGCGCCTCGGCGTCTCCGTCCGCGGCGCCCTGGCCATGGTCCGGGCCGCCAAGGTCTGGGCTGCCTCGCAGGGACGGAACTTTGTGCTGCCGGATGACATCAAGGAACTGGCACCCGTGGTGTGGACCCACCGGTTCGTGATGGACCCCGAAGCCGAATTCTCGGGCGCCACCGCTGAGGCCGTGCTGACCAGGATCCTCGCCGACGTCGCCGCCCCGCAGCAGCGCACCAACGCCTGAGGCGCCGGGCCCGCGGCTTCAAGCCGCAGCCACCACCACTGACATTCCAGCGCAACAACGAAGGCACACCCCTATGTCTGACCGCACGTCCAGCGGCGCCCCGCTGACCCGGCTCGCGGAGCGTCTCCGGCAACCCTTCCACCGGAACGGCCGCCCCACCCGGCTGCACCCCGCGGCCGTATGGTCCGAAGCCAGCAGCACCGCCCTCCTCGCCCTGGCACCCGCCGGGCGGGCTGTCCGGGACACCTGGCTGAGGTACGCCTGGCCGGTGCTGTCCGTGGTCAGCATCCTGGGGTGGTCCGTCCTGGCCGCTGCCATCCTGCTGTGGGCCACAGGCCAGGCCTTCGGTTGGCAGGAAGCCACGGCAGCGTCCATTGCCGCCTTCGCCATGTTCGTGATCGCGGTGGCCTTCATCCTCGGCAGGTCCTCCTACGGCGTGGTGCTGGACCTTGCCCGCACGCGGGTGGCGGTGGGGGACAGCGCCGTCGGCAGCATTGCCGTCACCAACACGTCGGCCCGGCCGCTGCTGCCGGCCGCGCTGGAACTGCCGGTGGGCAGCACCACGGCGGTCTTCCACCTGCCCCGGATGAAGCCCGGACAGGTCCATGAGGACCTGTTCACCATCCCCACCGCCCGGCGCGCCGTCATCGTGGTGGGACCGGTCCGCTCCGTCCGGGCCGACCCCCTGCACCTGCTGCGCCGCCAGGTCCTCTGGACCGAGCCGGAGGACCTCTTCGTCCACCCGCGCACCGTTGCCCTGGCCGGTTCCGCCGCAGGCTTCATCCGCGACCTCGAGGGCATGCCCACCACGGACCTGTCCAGCGCCGACGTCTCCTTCCACGCCCTGCGCGACTACGTGCCCGGGGATGACCGCAGGCACATCCACTGGAAGACCACGGCCCGGACCAACAAGCTGATGGTGCGCCAGTTCGAGGAAACCCGCCGCGCCCACCTGGCCATCTCGCTGTCCATCAACACGGACGAATACGCTTCCGACAACGAGTTCGAGATGGCCATCTCGGTGGCCGCCTCCATCGGCCGGCAGGCAATCCGCGAACAGCGGGAACTGGATGTGCTCACGCAAAAAGGACCCCTGCGCTGCGAAACCGGCCGCAACATGCTTGATGACATGACCCGGATCGTCGGCACCCCGATGCGCCGCACCGCCGTCGACCTTGCCAGGACCCTGGCCGACACGGTGCCCAATGCCTCCGTCGTGTTCTTCGTGGTGGGCAGCAATGTGACGGCAAGCCAGCTCCGTTCCGCTGCAGCCTCCGTCCCGCCCGGCGTCCGAAGCCTGGCGGTCCGGGTGGAAACCGGCGCCGCCCCCTCCAGGGCCAACATCGCAGACCTCACTGTCCTGACGCTCGGCGACCTGGCCGACCTTGCCATCGTGCTGAGAAAGGCTGCCGCATGAGCACCGCACCCGGCCATTCGCCACAAAGCGGTTCCCCGCAAACCCGTACCCGCCGCAAGGCCGCCACCCCGGATTCGGCCTTTGCGGACGGCCAGCCGGCCTGGCATTTCCTGATCGATGCCGGAGCCTTGGTGGTCCTGCTGGGCCTGGGCCTGCTCGGATTCGGTTTGAGCTTCGGCGGCGACCCGTACTACCTCCTGTCCGGGTTCGGCGGCATCATCCTTGGCCTGGGCATCGGCGGGGCGAACGCCCACCTGCGACTGGGGCTGCTGATCACCACCGCCCTGGCCCTGGCCGCCTACCTGGTGTTCGGAACCTTGCTGGCGGTGCCGGACGCCGCCATCGCCGGATTCGTCCCCACCCTGGATTCGCTGCGGACCCTGCTCCTGGGCGTCGTCTTCGCCTGGAAGGACATGCTGACGGTGGGGGTGCCGGTGGGAACCGCCGGCGGCGTGCTCATCGTCCCCTTCCTAAGTTCGCTGGTCCTGGCACTCGTGGCAGCGCTCCTTACCTGGCGGGCAAGGAGCCCCTACCTGCCGCTCCTGCCGGTACTGGTCCTGTTCGTCACGGGCATCGCCTTCAGCACCAACGCCGCGTTCCTGACCCTGGAACGCGGCATCGGCCTGACCGTCCTCGGCATCGCCTGGGCAACCTTCCGCCGGGACGCCCTGCGCCGGAACAGCACCCGCCGGGTAGCGGTGAACAGCCCCCAGGCGGACAGTGCCACCGCACGCCGCGCCAGGATCCGCCGGCTGGGCATGGCCGCGGGGGTGATTGCCGCCAGCGTGGGAATCACCGCGGTGGCCGCGCCAATGGTCAGCGCCGGCGATGACCGGAAGGTCCTCCGCAACGTGGTGGTACCGCCATTCGATCCCAAGGACTACATCACCCCCCTGGCCAGTTTCCGGAGCTACGTCAAGGACAAGAAGGACGACACCCTGTTCGTCGTCAAAGGCCTCCCGCGGGACGGCCGGGTGCGCCTTGGCGCCCTGGATGCCTTCAACGGCACCAACTACAACATGGACCCCAACGGTTCGGGCAACTTCAGCAAGGTGGGCGACGCCAAGTCCATCAACACCCTGGCCGACACATCCGGGGTAGTGCCCACCAACGACTACTCGATCAGCATCAACGTGGAGGACTACCAGGGCTTCTTCGTCCCCGGCGGCCGGAAGACCACGGGCATCAGCTTTGACCAGTCCGGCTCGGCTGCGGCTGCCGGCCTCTACTTCAACCCCGGAACGGACACCGCCGTCACCACCAGCGGATTGTCCCGCGGCGACTCCTACACCGTCCAGGTGTCCGACCCCGCCAAACTCGAGCACGGGCAGCTGACACAGTACGACTTCGCGAAGGTCTCCCTTCCCGACCCCCTGGAAGTTCCGCCGGTGGTGGGCTCCCAGGCCAACGACCTGTCCGCCGACGCGCCCACGGCCATCGACCGGGTGCGCCAGATCGAGGCGCACTTCCAGAAGACGGGGGCCTTCAGCAACGGTTTGGTCAGCGAGGGGCAGCTCCCCAGCGTCTCCGGCCACGGTTCAGCCCGGATCCGCAACCTGCTGACCGCCAAGCAGATGCTCGGCGACGATGAACAGTACGCGGTGGCCATGTCCCTGATGCTCCGGCACCTGGGCATCCCGTCCCGCGTGGTGATGGGTTTCTACCCTGAGCCAACCAGCCCGGAGAACGGTGCGGGTGAGGCGAAGATCACCGGAAAGGACGTCCACGCCTGGGTGGAGGTCGCGTTTGAACGCGTGGGCTGGGTCAGCTTCGACCCCACCCCGCCAAAGGACAACATCCCCATTCCGCCGGACCCCGAGAACAAGTCCAAGCCCAAGCCGCAGGTGCTGCAGCCGCCGCCCCCGCCGCAGGAGCCCGCGGACCTGCCGCCGGACTCCTCACCCGACGCCTTGGACGCGGACCAGAAAAAGAACAATCCCTGGCTGTTCTGGGGCGCCCTCCTGGGCGCGCTGGGCGTCGCCGCCATCCCGCTGGTGATCCTGGGCCTGCCGCTGTTGCTGATCGCCTTGTTGAAGGCACGACGGCGGAAGTCCCGTTTCCGGGACGGCCATCCCGCCCAGCGCGTGGGCGGGGGCTGGAACGAGGTGGTGAGCCTGGCAACCGACCTGGGTGCCGCCGTCGACACCCGTTCGACACGGCGGGAAAGCGCTGCGGTCCTGGCCGATGCCTTCCCGGCGACCCAGGGGACCACCACCATGCTGGCGCGCCGGGCCGACGCCTCGATCTTCGGCGCCGGGGAACCAACCGAAGAGGATGTCCGCGAGTACTGGACCATCGTTGATGGTTCCCTCAAGGAGATGACCTCCGGGATAGGGTTCTGGCGGCGGCAGCAGGCACGGTTCTCGCCGCGTTCGCTGCTTGCCGACGCCCGGGCCGCGATGAACGCAGGCAAGGGCGCCAGCCTGCGCGGCGGCCGGGTGTCGCTGCCGGCGGTATCCGGGTTCATCGCTGCCCGCCGCCGTCGTGCCTCCGGCAGTGCCGGCGCACCGCCTGTTCAGCAAGGGCCTGTTCAACAAGGACCCAACCAGCAAGGACCCAACCAGCAAGGACCCAACCAGCAAGGACCCAACCAGCAAGGACCCGGCCAGCAGTGACCTTCGATCCCGAACGCTGCCCGCGCTGCCGGCAGCCCGTCCCCGCGGGTGCCACGTTCTGCACTGCCTGCGGCGCGCCGCTGCCCAACAGGGCGGCGCGCCGCCCCCGCACCCCGGACCTGCCGGCGGACCAAGCAAGGAGCGATCCCGGGGAAGCGCGCCCCGCGCACTCGTCCGGGATTCCCGGTACTATCCCGGTAGTAGAAAGGCCCCCGGCACAGCCGGCGGGCACCGCATTGACGGGCACCGCGCAAGCGGGCACCTTGCATACGGGTACCGTGCCGGGCAGGACCGGCGGTTCCACAAGGGTGGGGGCCGCTCCAGGGGGAGGAACGGGAATGGCAGTGAACCTTCAGCTTGTTCCGGCTGCGGCAGGCAAGCGGCTTGGCGCTGCCGTCATTGATTGGCTGCCTGGGGTGGCGGTGCTGGTGGTGACGTTTGCCATCGGATTCGCCGGGATTACCCGCACCAGAAGCGGTGGCTTCATTGTCTATGACACGTCCTCTCTGGTGCTCTTTGGCGGCATCGGCCTTGGCCTGACCCTGGGTTACCTCTTCGTTGTGCTCGGGCTGGAAGCACGCACCGGCAAAACGCCCGGGAACCTGCTGATGGGCATCCGCAGCGCGGACCAGGACGGTTACGCTCCCGGCGCCGGCGCCGTGTTCCTGCGTGGCCTCATCACCGGAGCAGGCATCCTGTTGGCCGTGCTGGCCGCCGTGCTGGTGGTGGTCTTCAAGTGGTTTGACGCCGCCGTGCCCATCCTTGGCCCGCTGCTCCTGGTGGGTGGCGCGTGGGCCGTGCTGGTGGTGGTTTCCAGCCGGTGGGACAGGGACGGCGGACTGCGGGGCTGGAATGACACCGCCGCCAAGACCCTGGTGTTCGATGTCAAGGCGGGCCGCGACCCCATCACCACCGGCGGCATCCAAGGGCCCTACAGCTTCGCGCCCCTGGACCTGCCGCCCGTGCAGCAGGTCCTGTCGCCGATGGCCGGCGCCAACGTGGCCCAAACTCCCGTACACCCAGCCCCCGGACACCCAGCCCCCGGACACCCAGCCCCCGTACACGCAGCCCCTGTACACCCAGCCCCTCATGCCCCTCTGCAAACCCCTGCGGCGCAACCTCCGGCTCCGGCACCCCAGGCACCTTCGCCGTCGGCCGCCCTGCCGTCGCAGACCTTGCCCTACAGCCCACCTGCCTCCTTCGCGCCGCCGCCCGCCGCCGGCCACCGGATGCCCCCGCCGCATGTGGACGACGACGTCGAACGCACCCAGGTGCGGCCCGGAACCGGCGGCCCCGCCCCTGTGGCTGTCCTCCGTATCCGCCTGGACGACGGCCGCGACTTCCAGCTGGACCGCAGCGTCCTGGTGGGCCGGAACCCGGTGGGGCAGGCCGGGGAACAGCAGGCCCAGCTGTTGGCTGTGGATGACCCCGGCCGTTCGATCTCCAAGACGCACCTGCACCTGCTCACCGACGGCGCGGGCATCTGGGTGACGGACCGCCAGTCAACCAATGGAAGCGCCGTCACCACCCCGGACGGCCTGCGCACCCCCTTGGTGCCGGGCGTCCCCACGTTTGTTACCCCGGGATCCAGCGTGCACTTTGGAGACCGTACCTTTTACCTAGGACAGGCATGAACCAGCACCCCGCCAGTGTTTCCACCATCCAGCCGGGGCCGGGACTCAGCCTCAGCTACGGCTACGGAACGGACAGGGGACTCCGCCGGGAGTTGAACGAGGATTCGTATATCGCCGCCGATCCCGTCTTCGCCGTCGCTGACGGCATGGGCGGCCATGAAGCCGGCGAAATCGCCAGCGGCCTGTGCGTGCGGGCCCTGGCCGGGATTCCCCAGGTGGCCACGGGGGAGCGGAGCATCACCGCTGCCGTCCTGCAGCAGTACCTGGTGCGTGCGGACAACTCGATCCGTGAGGCCACCGGAGCCCGTGCCGGCACCACCCTTACCGGTGCTGTCGTGGTGGAACAGATGGGCATGCCGTACTGGCTGGTGGTGAACATCGGCGATTCCCGCACGTACCGGCTCAGCCAGGGACGGTTCGAGCAGATCAGCGTCGACCACTCGGAGGTCCAGGAACTCGTGGACGCGGGCGAAATCACCGCCCAGGAGGCCACCGTGCACCCGCGGCGGCACGTGGTCACCCGGGCCCTGGGCACGGGCGACGAGACGGAAGCGGACTACTGGCTCCTTCCCGTGGAGGAAGGCGACCGCGTCCTGGTCTGCTCCGACGGCCTGACGGGGGAACTGGCAGACGATGACATCCTCCGGATCCTCAGCAGCGTGGCGGATCCGCAGGAGGCGGTGGACGCCCTGATCCAGGCCGCCCTGCGCAGCGGCGGCCGGGACAACGTCACGGCCATCGTGGTGGATGCCAGGAACGTTTCGAACGACGACGGCGCTGGCACCACCGCGCCCCGCCTCACCTCCGCTGACGGGGACGAAGTGACCCTGCCGCGGCCGCAGGCATCCGAAGCCGTGACGCAGCCCCTGCCCGCACCGGTGGAGGAGACCGCGGACCACAACGGGGAGCCGGACGATGACCGCCGCTAGCTACATCCCCGGCACCTGGCTGGGCATTGTCAGGTCCCGCACCGCAGTCCTCCTGGGCCCCGGGTCGCCCGCGGAACTCGCAGGCGCATTGTGGGAACTCCTGGGCGGCCGGCCTGAGCCGCACGAGATCCTCGCCGCCGTGACCAGCACTTCCGGCGGATCCCTCACCCGCATCCCATCCTTCGGCATCCTGGATTTCAACGGATCCCTGCGGGTTTTCCTGCGGGGCGACATCGACCTCACCGTCGAACAGCCCGGGGGAGCCGTGGACCTCGACGGCCGGGACGTGACCACCTGGAACGAACGCAAATTCGTGGTCCCCGGCACGTGCCGGGTGGCGATTGCGGCTGGGACCACCGGTACCGCCGGGCTCGCCACCGAACAACCCGAGCTGCCGCTCGGTGAGGGCGTGGTGCTGCTGCAGTCCCTGACCCTGGGCGCACGCTCCGGCCCGGCTGCGGTCGATGCTCCGGCCGCAGCGGATGCTGTTGCACCGGCGGAAAATTCCGGCAGCGACGAGGCTTCTGCTGCTCCCGCCGGCCAGGCCCCGGCTGACCTGCGGGAGCCGGACGTTCCGGACGAGGCGGAAGACCTGCCCGAAACCACGCTCCTGCCCGGGCATGCAGCCTCGGCCGAAACGGTGCTGGGGGTCATCGAAGAGGACGTTGATGAACGCCCGGCCGACGGGGTGGTCGATCCAGCGGAAGCCGCACACGCCCATGCCCGGGAAGCCCATGACCCCGATGCCACTATTGCCCCGGATTTCATTATTGGTGCCGGCGGGGAGCGCGGTGCCTTCGGCGAGCCTGGCATCGACGGGGAGCGCGGCGCTGAGGGAGAAGCTGTGGGGAATGCTTCAGGTGAGCCCGCCCCAATTGAGGTGCCGGAGACAGGCTCCGCCGGCGTAGCCCCCACCGGAGCCGGCGCCGGTCCCGCAGCGGAGATGACGACGTCCTATGACCATCTCTGGGACCGCACCGTCATGCGGCACATCGAAGACGCTGCCGTGCGTGAGGACCCTGACGACGATTCCGGCCAGGTGTCCCCGCAGCAGCGCCCGGCCCTGCCGGCAGCCGAACCCCTGCCCGCCCTCCGCAGCCCGGAGGACCCGGCCCCGGATGTGCCGGCAGCCGGTCCCGGGACTGCGACAGAGACCGACAGCCGCCATCAACCCACACCTGGCGCCGGACTTGGAGTTGGATCCAGTGCCGGTACAACTGGAGAGCCCTCCGGCCGGCCCCGTCCTGCCTCCGCCGGCGTCCTCATCGACTCCGTCCCGTGGCGCACGGGGGGAGCTACGCCGGCCCACGACGCCCCTGGCTTCACCCCGCCGCCAAACCACGGCACGCCACTGGCTCCACCGGCATCCGGGGCACCTGCGCCCGTCGTACCGGCGCCTGCTGTATCCGGCACCGGCACCGGCTTCGACCCCGACCACGATGGCCAGACAGTGATGAAAAGCAGCCTGCCGGGAACCGCGTCCGGTCCGGCAACAAACGCGCCGGCCGTCCAGCAGGACCCCGCCAATGGACAAATGGTGCTGGCCCGCGTCTGTGCCCAGGGCCACGCCAACCCACCCACACGTGCCCTCTGCAGCGCCTGCGGGGCTGCCCTGCTGCCGGATGCCGTGCAGGTGGCCCGTCCCAGGCTGGGCCGGATGCGCCTGTCCACCGGCGAACTGCTGGACCTCGACCAGTCGATGGTCATCGGCAGGCAGCCGTCAGTGTCCCGGGTGCAGGGCGGCGTGATGCCGCGGCTCGTCCAGGTGGCAAGCCCCGGCGGCGACATTTCCCGGTCCCACGTCGAGGTGCGGCTTGAGGGCTGGCACGTGATGCTCTGCGACCTCAAGGCCACCAACGGCACTGTCCTGGTCCGCGAAGGCCAACCGCCGCGCCGCCTGGCCCAGAACGAGATGGCCATCCTGCTCGACGGCGACATCGCGGAGCTGGGCGACAACATCTCACTGCGTTTTGAGGAGATTCCTTGAGTTCCAAACGGCCCGTTGCGCCGCCGCCCCGCATCCAGGGCTTCACCTACATCAGCCTGCTCGGCTCCGGCGGGTTTTCCGACGTCTACCTGTACGAACAGGACAGGCCGCGCCGGAAAGTCGCCGTCAAGGTGCTGCTCTCGGACCTCAAGACCGAGGGCGCGCGGCGGCGGTTCGAGTCCGAGGCCAACCTCATGGCCCAGCTGTCCTCGCACCCATACATCGTCACCATTTTCGAAGCGGAAGTCACCGATGACGGGCACTCCTACCTGGCCATGGAGTACTGCTCCCGGCCCAGCCTGGACGTGCGTTACCGGCGGCAGCGCTTCAGCGTTGACGAGGTCCTGGCGGTCGGCATCCAGGTGGCCTCCGCCGTCGAAACCGCCCACCGCGCCGGCATCGCCCACCGCGACATCAAGCCCGCCAACATCCTGGTGACGGACTACAACCGTCCTGCCCTCACCGACTTCGGCATCTCCGGCACCCTGGCCGGGGATTCTGATGACGATTCGGGCATGTCCATTCCCTGGTCCCCGCCCGAACAGTTCCGGGACGGCGGCGTTGACGGCGTCATGGTGGACGTGTGGGCCCTCGGCGCCACGCTGTACACCCTGCTGGCCGGACGTTCACCCTTCGTGATGCCGGGCGCGGACAACTCGCAGCGCGAACTGATCAACCGGATCAGCAACATGGCGCTGCCGCGGCTGGGCCGTGCCGATGTGCCGGAATCACTGGAACTGGCCCTGGCAACCGCCATGGCCAAATCGCCCCAGTCCCGGTACTCCTCGGCCCACGCCTTCGCCCTGGCCCTGCAGCGCATCCAGGCCGAGCTCAACCTTTCCGTCACGCCTTTCGAGGTCCTGGAGGAGCCGCAGCAGGAGGAGGGCCACCCGGACGACGGCACCGAGGAGACGCGCGTCCGCAGCATTGCTGCCATCGATCCGGAGCGGACCGGCAGCGCACCCACGTTCCCTGCCCGCACCCGCCCCAACCCGACCGGCACCGGGACTGACGCGACGGGGCCCGGGGGCGGCGCCCTCCCGCCGTCGCACTTTGCTCCCGCCAGCCCCAGCCAATGGCAGCCTGCCCCGGCAGTGCCGCAGATTCCGGCCCGCACCACGTGGGCGGCGGCCACCGGGGCGGCTGCTCCGGCGGCAGCCACGGACGACGGCGCCGGCCAGGGGGAGTGGGCGCAGTCCACCGTCCTGCGTGGCAGCACAGGGACGGCCAACTACGGTGCACCCGTCACGGGCACAGGAGGAACGCAGGACACGGGCTACACCGTGGACGCAACAGTCCAGCGGGCGGTGAAGGCGGACGAGCCGCAAGCGGTTCCGAAGGCCGACCACGGCAAACGCAACCTCTGGCTCGCAATCGCCGGCGGCACCCTCCTGGTATTGGCGGCTGTGGTGGGCATCGTGGTGGCCAACACGGCGACAGGCACCCCCAAGGCGGTGGAAACCCAGCAGGCCAGCAAACCCCCTGCGGACGCCCTGGACAGTGGCACCGTGCCCGATGTCGAAGGCCTGGCCGGAACGGTCGACACCAACGGCGAGGCATCCTTCTACTGGAACAACCCCGAGCCCAAGCCGGGCGATACCTACAAATGGAGGGTCTATACCATCGGTGGGGGCGGCGACTACCAATCCATCGCGCAGGCGCCCGTCCGGCTCAGGCCCAACCCGTCGGGGCAAACCTGCATCCAGGTCATGATCGTCCGCTCGGACGGTGCGTTCTCACCGCTGGGGTCCGGTTCCATCGCCTGCACCGGCCAATGAACGTCCCGCACTGCCGGTTTCACGGCAACACCACCACTCCGACTACCGCAACAGTTCTGCCTTGAGGAGGCACAGATCATGGGGGATCTAGCAATAGATTTCTGTGGCGAATGGTACGAGCCATCGGATGAGGACATCTTCAACATCGGCCGTGAAGGCGACCTTGAGGTGGACGACAACCCGTACCTGCACCGGCAGTTCCTGCAGGTCGCCCGCTACGACGGCATCTGGTGGCTGAGCAACGTGGGCAGCATGCTCTCCGCCACCGTGGCTGACGCCTCCGGCGGCATGCAGGCCTGGCTGTCACCCGGTGCGCGGATTCCGCTGGTGTTCAGCCACACCAATGTCATCTTCACGGCGGGGCCCACCACCTACGAGTTCGCCGTGCACGTGAAGACGCCGTCTTTCCGGCAGGAAGCCCGCGAAGAAGCCGGCAACGGGGACACCACCATCGGCCCCGTGGTCTTCACGGACGCGCAGAAGGCGCTGATCGTGGCGCTCGCCGAGCCTGTGCTCCGGCGTGAGGGCACCGGTTTCAGCACCATCCCGTCCTCCGCGGCGGCCGCCAAGACCCTGGGCTGGGCACTGACGCGCTTCAACCGCAAGCTGGACAACGTCTGCGACAAGCTGGACCGGGTGGGCGTGGCGGGACTGCGCGGCGGCGGCGGCAAGCTGGCAACCAACCGCCGGGCACGCCTGGTTGAACACGCCGTCACCACTCACCTGGTGACACCCGATGACCTGTACCTGCTGGAGAAGATGAGGGGCGTGGACGAAGGATGAGGATCCGGCTGACACTCCGCCGCGAACCCGCCGACGCCAAGGACCTGGCCGTCACGGTGGACGGCATGGCCACCGTGGCCGACATCGCCACCGTGCTGTGGACGGCGGACCCCGCCCGTAAAGGCACCCCCGCGCCGGACAACCTTTCGCTGCGGATCGATGAAGCATTCGTGGGTGCCGGCATCAGCGGGAACATCCTGGCCCGGGAGGACAACCTCCTCGAATCAGGCCTGCGCCCCGGCTCGGTGGTATCGCTGGCCCAGGTCAGTGGGCAGTTCCACGAACCCGGGGCCAACCGGGGACCGGCCGCCGCAACCCTGCGCGTGTTGTCAGGGCCCGACGCCGGGCGCGAATTCTCGCTGCCCACCGGCACCAGCTACATTGGCCGGGACCGGGACGTGGACATCCGCCTGACGGATCCGCTGACCTCCAAACGGCACGCCCGGATCACGGTAGGCGAAGGCATCGAGATCGTTGACACCAACTCCGCCAACGGCCTGCTGATGGACGGGCTGCCCGTCACTAGGGCCACGCTGAACTCCTCCGACACGGTGACCCTGGGTGACACCACCGTCACCGTGGTGCCGCTGGGCCACAACCATGCGGCAGCGCCGACGTCGCCCCTGGTGGACTTCAACCGCTCCCCGCGGGTGGTGCCCCGCTTCGACGTCCCCAAGCGGGTTCTTCCTGCCGGGCCCAAGCGCCCCGAGGACCATCCCTTCCCCTACATCATGCTGGTGGCACCGCTGATGATGGGCGCGGTCATTTTCGCGGTCACGCAGAACGTGCTCTCCATGGTGTTCATGCTGATGATGCCCCTGTTCATCGTGGGCCACCACGTGGACCAGACAATGCGGACCCGGAAGCAGCAGAAGGAGCAGCTCAAGCAGTTCCGCGCCGCCATGGCCGCATTCCGGCAGGACCTTACGGAACTGCAGCAGGTGGAACGCGCGGTCCGGCTGCAGGAAGCGCCGTCCGTCAGCGACACGGTGGACGCGATTTACAAGCTGGGGCCGCTGCTGTGGACGCACCGGCCGGAACACCCGTCGTTCCTCGGCCTGCGGTTCGGGCTGGGGACCGCCCCGTCCCGCATCCCGTTGGAAGAGCCCTCCAGCAACGACACCGAGGTCCAGTACAGCCGCGAAATCCAGGACTGCATCAAGCAGTTCAGCGGGATCGAAGGCGTCCCCGTGGTGTCCCAGCTGCGCACCTCCGGCGCGCTGGGGATCGCCGGCGCCCGCGGCCTGGTGGACGACGTGGCCCGTGGCATGGTGCTGCAGCTGGTGGGACTGCATTCCCCGGCCGAGGTGGTCCTCACCGCCATCACGTCCGCCCAGTCCCGGGAGCGCTGGAACTGGCTGCAGTGGCTGCCGCACGTAGGCTCGGGCCACAGCCCGCTGGGCGGGGACCACCTTGCCGCGGGGTCGGCCGGCGGCTCTTCACTGCTGGCCCGCCTCGAGGACCTGGTCGACGCCCGGGAGGCGGCGGCCAAACGGTCAGGCCCGGACCTGCGCCCCGGCATCGACCCCGTAAAGCATGAGCCCGAAGAGCCGGTCCTTCCCTCCGTGCTGGTCATCGTGGAGGACGACGCCCCGGTGGACCGCGGCCGCCTGACCCGGCTGGCCGAACGCGGTCCCGACTCCGGCGTGCACATCCTGTGGGTGGCCACTGACATCCAGTCACTCCCGGCTGCCTGCCGTGACTTCATGGTGGTGGACGGCGACCACGGCACCACCACCGGCCAGGTCCGGCTGGGCCGCCACACCTACCCGGTCAGCTGCGAGAGCGTGGACGCGGAGCTCGCAGCACAGCTGGCCCGGATGCTGGCGCCCGTGGTTGACGTGGGCAAGCCGGTCAATGACGATTCCGACCTGCCCCGCGCGGTGTCCTATGCGGCCCTGATCGGCAAGGACTTCCTGGACAATCCGCAGGCCGTGGTGGAGCGCTGGACGGAAAACAACTCCCTGCACGCCACTGCCGTGGCCAACCGCAAGGACAACGGGACCCTCAGGGCGCTGGTGGGCTCCAAGGGCATCGAGCCGCTGTACCTGGACCTGAAGAACGAAGGACCGCACGCCCTGGTGGGCGGCACCACCGGTGCCGGCAAGTCCGAGTTCCTGCAGTCGTGGGTCATGGGCATGGCTGCGGCCTACAGCCCCGACCGGGTCAGCTTCCTCTTCGTGGACTACAAGGGCGGAGCGGCGTTTGCCGACTGCATCAACCTTCCACACACGGTGGGCCTGGTCACGGACCTTTCCCCGCACCTGGTGCGGCGGGCCCTCACATCCCTGCGCGCGGAGCTGCACTACCGCGAGCAGCTGTTGAACCGGAAGAAGGCCAAGGACCTGCTGGCCCTGCAGCGGGAGGCGGACCCGGAGGCGCCGCCGTACCTTGTGATCATCGTGGACGAGTTCGCCGCGCTGGCCAACGACGTGCCCGAATTCGTGGACGGCGTGGTGGACGTCGCCGCCCGCGGCCGCTCCCTGGGCCTGCACCTCATCCTGGCCACCCAGCGGCCGGCGGGCGTCATCAAGGACAACCTGCGCGCCAACACCAACCTGCGGGTGGCGCTGCGCATGGCCGACGAGGACGACGCCACCGACATCCTGGGGGTGCCGGATGCGGCCTACTTCGACCCCGCCATCCCGGGCCGCGGTGCCGCCAAGACCGGGCCCGGACGGATCCAGGGATTCCAGACCGGCTACGCCGGCGGCTGGACCACGGATAAACCGCAGCGCCCCCAGATCGACATCGTGGAGATGGCCTTCGGCTCCGGTCCCAGCTGGGAAGCGCCGGCACCCGAAAAGCCTGCGGCCCCGGAACCGGCCGGTCCCAATGACATTGCCAGGATGACCTCCACCATCGTGCACGCGGCGGACACCCTGGCCATCCGGCCGCCGCGGAAACCATGGCTGGACGAGCTGGCCAAGACCTACGACTTCTCCAAGTTGCCCAACCCCCGCACCGACGAACAGCTGCTGCTGGGCGTCGCGGACGACCCCGTCCACCAGGACCAGCCCACCGTCTTCTACGAGCCTGACCGCGACGGCAACATGGCCATCTACGGCACCGGTGGTTCCGGCAAGTCCGCCGCCCTGCGCGGCATCGCGATCGCCGCGGCCGTCACCCCGCGCGGCGGCCCCGTCCACGTCTACGGCATCGACTGCGGCTCTTCCGGGCTGCGGATGCTTGAGGAGCTTCCGCACGTGGGGGAAATCATCAATGGCGACGACGTCGAACGCGTCGGGCGGTTGCTGCGCCTCCTCCGGGACATCGCCGAGCTGCGTTCCGCGCAGTTCGCCGAGGTGCGCGCCTCCACCATCGTGGAGTACCGGAGGCTGGCCAACCGGCCGGACGAGAAGCGGATCTTCGTGCTGGTGGACGGCATGTCAGCCTTCCGTGAGGCGTACGAGCACAGCAAGCTTTCCGGGCTCTGGGACATCTTCCTGCAGCTGGCCACGGACGGCCGGACCCTGGGCATCCACCTGGTGGTGACCGGGGACCGGCCCAACGCCGTCCCCGCGTCCCTGCTCGCCTCCATCCAGCGCCGCCTGGTCCTGCGCCTGTCCTCTGAGGACGACTACATTTCCATGGATGTTCCCAGGGATGTCCTCACGGCCACGTCGCCCCCGGGCCGTGGGCTGCTGGACGGGCTTGAAGTCCAGCTGGCCGTCCTGGGCGGCAATTCGAACCTGGCCCTGCAGGCCCGCGAGGTCCATAAGCTCAGCGAAGCCATGCAGCGGCAGGGCCTGGAAACCGCCCCGGGCATTGAGCGTCTCCCCGAGCAGGTGGACCTGGATGTCCTGCCGGCCGGCAGCCCCGACCTGCCCGTTATTGGAGTGGACGACGAGTCCCTGCAACCGGCCGAACTCATGGCGCGCGGACCGTTGCTCCTGGCCGGCCCGCCGGGCTCGGGGCGCACCGTGGCGCTGGTCACCCTGGCCTACGCGCTGCGCCGGTCCAATCCCGCCACGGAACTGGTCTACGTCGGGTCCCGCCGGTCCGCCGTCGCGTCCCTCCCCATCTGGAACCGCGCCGTGGTGGGCCCGGACGACGTCGCCGAAGTGGTGGAGGACCTGGTGGAGCACTCCACCGGAAACCCTGGCACCGTGGCCTTCTTCATCGAGGGCCTCACCGAGTTCACCGACACCATCGCCGAGTCAGGAATGGCGCAGCTGGTGACGGCGTCCCTCAAAGCAGACCAATGGGTCATCGGCGAGTCCGAATCCTCCACCTGGTCCTCCGCCTGGCAGCTTGCCCAGCCCTTCAAATCGGGCCGCCGCGGCCTGCTGCTGAACCCGGGGGATATTGAGGGCGACAGCCTGCTCAACACGTCCCTGGGCCGGGTCAGCCCGGACTTCATTCCGGGCCGCGGGTACGTGGTGGGGCGGGGCAAGGCACGGAAAATCCAGGTGGCGCTCCCGCCCGAAAACCGGGACTGAACAGCGCCGATGAATGCGGGGGCCGCGATCCGTCGGGATTTGCGGCCCCGCAGGACGTTGTAGAAGACTACCGGGGACACCAGAAAGCCGCGGTGGGGGGACTGCGCGCATCGAAAGGTAGCAATGACCCCGTCCGCCCCGATCCTCCGCACTGTTTCGACGACGTCATCAGCAGCTGTCCTTGCCCTGGCCCTCGGCTTGTTTTCCACCGGTCCCGCGCTGGCTGCAACCGCGGACCCCTCTCCGACGGCAGGCACCCAGGCCCCACCAGACTGCGGTCTTGTCTGCGTGCCCATCCTTGCCGACAACCCCGACCCCGGCCGGCCCCGCAAATCCAAGGAGGCTGCCCAGCCGCCGGCCCAGCCGGCGCCACCCGCCGAGCCTCCCGCCCAGCCACTCCAGCCGCAGCCAACGGAGCCAGCCGCGCAGCCGCAGGCAGGCACTCCCGAACCGGCCGGGCCTCCCGCCACGGCAGCGGAACTCCCGGATGGGTCCGCCACCGGAACCACGTCACCCGCTGCCGGCTACCGGCCGCCGACCGGCCCCTCCAGCGGGGTGGACTGGAACAGCCCGGTCAACCGGACTCCCGGGCCTGCCCGGATGGCTGCCGCTGCTGCCCCTGCCCGTGACGAGGGCCCCGGCGGACCTGCGCTCCTGCCCATCGCCCTTGGAACGCTGCTGGTGGGCGTTTCCGCGGGCGCCTTCGCCTGGTGGAACCGAAACCGGAACCGGCTGCGCTCGCACTGACAGCGTTCACGCCGCCCTGCCCGCTGGCTGTCGCAGGTGTAAGGCAAGATAGGTCTGTGAGCACAGGACCAGGACCCGCAGAACAGACCGCCACCCGAACCGCGGAACCACACGAGCCCGAAGCCGTTCCCACCGAAGCCATCCGCGAGGAATACGAAAACCTCGCGGACCTGGTGCGGAAGTACCGGTTCGCGTACTACCAGGAGGACGCACCCCTGGTTTCGGACGCCGAGTTCGACACCCTCTTCCGCCGCCTCGAGGAGATCGAGGCGCTGCATCCGGAACTGGTG
Source organism: Arthrobacter sp. StoSoilB19 (assembly GCF_019977275.1). Taxonomy (NCBI): domain Bacteria; kingdom Bacillati; phylum Actinomycetota; class Actinomycetes; order Micrococcales; family Micrococcaceae; genus Arthrobacter; species Arthrobacter sp. StoSoilB19. The sequence goes on from NZ_AP024650.1 coordinate 1,451,369, forward strand.
GCCAACGACTCGCCAACGCAGGAAGTGGGCGGCGAAGTATCCGCCGCCTTCGCGCCCGTGGAGCACCTGCAGCGGATGTACAGCCTGGAAGACGTCTTCTCGCTGGACGAGCTTGAGGCCTGGCTCAACCGGGCCGAGGCCAGCATCGAAAAAATCGGGGACGGCGGCACCAAGGCAGCCTGGCTTACCGAACTCAAGATCGATGGCCTTGCTGTCAACCTCCTGTACCGCGACGGCAGACTGGTGCGGGCTGCCACCCGCGGCGATGGAACCACGGGCGAGGACATCACCCACAACCTGCTCACCATCAAGGAAATCCCGCAGGAACTGCGCGGCAGCGGTTTCCCCGCCGAAATGGAGGTGCGCGGGGAGGTCTTCATCCCCTCCAAGGCGTTCGCGGAGTTCAACGAGGCCCTGATCGAAGCCGGCAAGGCACCGCTGGCCAATCCCCGCAACGCGGCCGCCGGTTCCCTGCGGCAGAAGGACCCCGCGGAGACGGCCAAGCGGCCGCTGAAGATGTTCGTCCACGGCATCGGCGCCCGCGAGGGGCTCGCGGCCGGCAGCCAGTCGGAAACATACGGGCTGCTCAAGGAGTGGGGCCTGCCGGTCAGCCCGTACTTCGAGGTGCTGGAGACCAGGGAAGACGTCCTTGGCTTCATCAAGCGCTACGGGGACCAGCGCCATAAGCTGCTCCACGAAATCGACGGCATCGTGATCAAGGTGGACGACTTTGCCACCCAGCGGGCCCTGGGCAACACCACCCGCGTTCCGCGCTGGGCCGTGGCCTACAAGTACCCTCCGGAGGAAGTCCACACCAAGCTGCTGGACATCCAGGTCAACGTGGGCCGAACCGGCCGCGTCACCCCCTACGGGGTCATGGAGCCGGTCAAGGTGGCCGGCTCCACGGTGGAAATGGCCACCCTGCACAACCAGGACGTGGTCAAGGCCAAAGGCGTCAAGATCGGCGACATCGTGGTCCTGCGGAAGGCGGGCGACGTCATCCCCGAAATCGTGGGCCCGGTGCTGGCCCTCCGGGACCAGCAGGACCCGCCCGTGCGGGATTTCGTGATGCCCACCGAATGTCCATCCTGCGGTACTCCGCTGGCCCCGGCCAAGGAGGGGGACGTGGATGTCCGCTGCCCCAACGCCAGGTCCTGCCCGTCGCAGCTTCGTGAGCGGGTGTTCCACGTAGCGGGCCGTGGCGCCTTCGACATCGAGGCCCTGGGCTGGGAAGCGGCCATTGCGCTGACCCAGCCGGCCGAACCTGATGTTCCGCCCCTGGCCTCCGAAGCCGGACTGTTCGACCTCACCCCCGAGGACCTGGCCGGCGTCCGGATCCGGAGGGAGAAGAAAACCAAGGGCGTTCCCACCGGCGACTACGAGCTGGTGCCGTACTTCTTCAGCAAGGGCACGGCCAAGTCGCCGTCCAGGCCCACCGCCACCACGCAGAAGCTGTTCAAGGAACTCGAAAAGGCCAAGACCCAGCCCCTGTGGCGGGTGCTGGTTGCCCTGTCCATCCGGCACGTGGGCCCGCGGGCGTCCCGGGCCCTGGCCCAGGCGTTCGGCTCCATGGACCGCATCCGGGCAGCGTCGGAGGAGGAGCTGGCCCATGTGGACGGCGTGGGTCCCACCATCGCCGCCGCGCTGAAGGAATGGTTCGCGGAGGACTGGCATCTTGAAATCATCGACCGCTGGGCCGCCGCCGGGGTGCGCATGGAGGACGAACGGGACGAATCCATGCCGCGCACGCTCGAAGGGCTGACGGTGGTGGTCACCGGCTCGCTGCCCAATTTCAGCCGCGACGAGGCCAAGGAGGCCATCCTGCTCCGCGGCGGAAAGGCGGCCGGTTCCGTTTCGAAAAACACCAGTTACGTGGTGGCCGGCGAAAGTGCCGGCAGCAAGCTGGACAAAGCAGAGCAGCTGGGGATTCCAGTGCTGGACGAGGACGGGTTCCGGCAATTGCTCGACGGCGGCCCGGCAGCCCTGGGGGATGCGACAGCCCTGGGGGATGCGGCAGCCCTGGGGGATGCGGCAGCGCCGGGAGCGGACGGGGACGCCAACGGGGAAGCGGCCGTACCGGCCGCAGTGGAGGAGAACGCATGACGTCCGCATCGGAACTGCTGGAGGTCGCCAAACAGGCAGCCGCTGCCGGTGCCAGGGTCCTTTCCGGCCGGGACGGCACCGCGCTGGACGCCAGCAACAAGGGGGCGGCCGGGGACTGGGTGACGGCCTTCGACGTCGCCGCCGAAAACGCGGTGCGGGACGTCATTGCCGCGGCCCGCCCGGGGGACAGCATCACCGGCGAGGAACAGGGCACCACCCGCCCCGCCGATCCCACCGGCTACCGCTGGTCCATCGACCCGCTGGACGGCACCACCAACTTCATCCGCAACATCGTCTACTACGCCACCTCCGTGGCTGTTGCCGACTCCGACGGCGCCTGGCTGGCCGGCGTGGTCAACGCCCCGGCGCTGGGCCGGATCTACTACGCCGCCCGCGGCCGGGGTGCCTGGCTGGAGGAGCGCGGAACCACCACCAGGCTTGAGGGCCCGGTCCCGGGCCGGACCGGGCAGATCCTGGCCACCGGATTCAGTTACGAACCCGGCATCCGCTCCCAGCAGGCTGCCGCCTTCGCCACCCTGATGGATGGGTTTGCCGATGTCCGCCGGCTTGGTTCCGCGGCCCTGGACCTGTGCATGGTGGCGGACGGAACGCATGACGCCTACGGCGAGAGGGGCCTGAACGAGCACGATTTCTCGGCCGGGGCGCTGATCGCGGAGGAAGCCGGCTGCTGGGTGCGCAGGCCACGCCTGACCAGCCCGCTCGACGGCGGTCCCACCGATGAGGAGCGGCTCGACGCTTGGACGTGCGCGGCCAGCCTGGAGCTGAGCGGCAAGTTTCCGCTCTAGGCGGCGCGGGAAGCCGGGCCGGCTCTGCAACACTGGCTCTGCAACACCGGCTCTGCAACACCGGCACTGCCCACTGGTACTGCACTGGTACTGCACTGGTACCGCTCACCCGTTCTGATAGTTCGATCACGGAAAGCGCGTTTCCGCCGGAACCTGGGCCGGGCGGCCACTACCATTGACGGGTGCAGCAGCAGCCAACCATCCGTCCCGCCGTCGAAGTCGACTTCCCGGCCATCGCCCGGATCACCGGCGACTCCTATCTCTCCGCAGGCTACTTCGACGACCCCGCCCATCCGTACATGGTCAAGATCATGGACGTTGCTGAACGGGCCCAACAGGCCACCATCTGGGTAGCCGAACGGGAGGGAACCGTCATCGGCTCCGTCACGCTGGCGCTCGCCGGGGAACCCTACGCGGACATTGCCCTGCCGGACGAGCTGGAATTCCGCATGCTGGTGGTGGACCCTGCCGTCCAGCGCAGCGGCGCCGGCCGGGCCATGGTGGAGGCGATCATCGATTATGCCCGTACCCTTCCGGGCATCCGCGCGGTGGCCCTGACCACGGGGAAAGACTGGGAAAGCGCGCACGGCCTGTACCGCAGGACCGGCTTCCACCGGGTGGCTGAACGGGACTGGTTCGTTCCCGGAACCGACACAAAACTGCTGGTTTACCGGCGCGACCTGTAGCAGCCCTACAGTGGTGGCGACCCATTCCAGCTTTGAAAGGCCACCCATGCGCAAAACCTTCGGCAGCGGATCCGTCTGGGAACAGACCCTCGGCTACTCCCGTGCCGTCCAGGTGGACAACACCCTCTACATTTCCGCAACCGCGGCAAGCGGTGACGACGGGATCGTGGGGGACGACTTCTACACCCAGACCCAGTACATCCTGCAGAAGCTCGGCAAGGTCCTGGCCGACGCCGGCTTCGGCTACGAGGACGTGGTGCAGTCCAAGCTGTACCTGACGGACATCAGCAAATGGGAAGAGGCCGGCCGGGCGCACGGCGAGGTGTTCGGTGACATCCGCCCCACCCTCTCCCTGGTCCACGTGCTGCCGTTCCTGGATCCGAAGATGCTTGTCGAGATCGAACTCGTCGCCCAGAAAGCTGCCTGACGCTCTCCCTGGACTACCGCGCCGGCCGGCCGTACCGGTGTTCCGGCCTGCCGGTGGTGCCGTAGCGGAGCTGGATGTCCACCGCGCCGTCGTCGGCCAGGGAGGACAGGTACCGCTGGGCGGTGGCCCGGGAGACGCCCACCCGGGAGGCCACTTCCGCGGCCGAGTACTGCTCACCGGGGGCCAGGGACTCCAGCACTGCCGCTTCGGTGGCGGAGCGGGGTTTCGACGACGGCGTGACATCACCCGGAATCAGGGAACGTTTTGCACGTTCCACCGCCTCCTGGTCCAGTGCCCCCGGCTGGCCCAGGAGGCGCCGGTACCGGGCATAGGAGCGCAGCTGCTGGGACAGCGACTCCGCAGCGAAGGGCTTGAGCAGGTATCCCAGCGCTCCCCGGCGGAACGCCACCCGGAGGGACGAGGCATCGGAGGCGGCGCTGAGGATGATGGTGTCCACATCCAGTTGCTGCAGCAGGTCCAGGCCCGATGCATCCGGCAGGTACACGTCCAGCAGCACCAGGTCCGGCCGCAGGCTGTGGATGGCCTGCAGCGCCAGGGAGGCAGTGCCCACGGGCGCCAGCGCCAGGAACCCTGCCACCGAGTCGACATACGTTGCGTGGAGCTTGGCCACATGGAAGTCGTCGTCCACGATCAGGACCCGAAAATCGTCAGCCATTCTCATCCTTTCCGGCTGCCCCCGGGGTTGTGGCGGCGGGCTTTCCCGCCGTCGTCTGCGGAAGGGTCGCCATGAACACGGCGCCCGGCCCGCCCTTGGTTCCGCGCTCCAGCACTTTCACGTCGCCGCCGCGGCGCCGTGCCAGCTGGCGCGCGAGAGCCAGTCCGAAGCCCTGTCCGCCACCTGCCCGGACAGGGCCGGAGGCCGTGGTGAAACCCTCGGCAAACACGCCCTCCGCGTCTGTGCCTTCTGCCAGCCCGTCACCCGAGTCCGCCACCACGATATGCAGCGTTCCGCCGTCGTCGGCCGGCTCATCCAGGACCTCAAGCTCAACCCAGCGCTCCGTTGATGACCCGGCAACGGCGGCGTTGACGGCGTTGTCGATCAGGTTGCCCAGCACCGTGGTCACGTCCTGGGCTTCGGTGACCTGCCCCCTGACCAGGGTCTCCGGGCCGATGCGGAGCGCAACGCCGCGCTCGTCCGCCTCCACGCCCTTGGCGCCGACGAAGGCCTGGAGATACGGGTCCTGTAACAGTTCCGCCTGGTCCACCGGGAACTTCAGCGGACCGGTGGCGGCCAACCGGGCAAGGTAGTCCCGTGCCTCCTGGTGCTGCCCGATGCCCAGGAAGCCGGCCAGGGTGTGCAGCTGGTTGGCGAACTCGTGCCGCTGGGCACGCAGTGCGGTGGACATGGTTCCCACGGCGTCCAACTGGCGGGTCAGCTGCTGCAGCTCGGTGCGGTCCCGCAGCATGATCACCCAGCCCAGGTCCTCCCGGCGGTGCAGCGCCTTGCGGGCGTTCGCCACCAGGACCCGGCCACCGGCCACCAGTTCCAGCGCATCCACGGCCGGACCGGCGGAGTTTGCAGCAGTCACGGCGCCTGGAACTGCCACAGCGCCTGGAACTGCCACAGTGCCTGCCGCGGTCCGCGTAAGGGACTTCAACTGCTCCGGAACCGGGGCATCCTCCCACCGGGTGCCGGACAGATCCGGCAACTCCAGCAGGCGCTGCGCCGCGGCGTTGAAGACGCTCACCCGGCCGTCGGCACTGACGCCGATGACGCCGTCGTCCACGCCCTGCAGCACCGCCACCTGGTCGTGGACCAGCGTGCTGATCTCTTCCGGCTCCAGGCCAAGGGTGAGCCGCTGCAGGCGGCGGCGCAGCAGGAAGGACCCCAGGATCCCGGCCAGCAGGGCACCCGCGGCAGTCAGCGCCACCGGCCCGATGTCGCGGGCCACGCTCTGGGCCACCGTCTCCATGGAGTAGCCCACGCTCACCTCTCCCACCACCGTGGTGCTGCCGGGCGCATACACGGGAACCTTGGCGCCCGCGGAGGGGCCCAGGGTTCCGGTGTTCCGGGTGGTGATCTCCTGGCCGGACAGCGCCTCGGACGGGTCCGTGCTGACTTTCTCACCCAGCCGCTGGGGATCGGGATGGGCCAGCCTGATCCCGGTTTCGTCGGTGATCACCACGAACAGCGCTCCGGTCCGGGTCCGCGCTGCCTCGGCTGCTGACTGGAGCGGCCCGGCCAGAAGCTCGCCGGGCGGGGGAGTGCCGGGCTGGTCACTGATGGCCAGCACGTCGGCCCTGACCTGCGGATCCGAGGCAACGGTGCGCGCCAGCGTCAGGGCCTGGTTTTCGGCGTCGCTGCCAACCCGGTCGTACGTCAGCCAGGCATGCACGGTGGCGCTGAGCAGCACCACCAGCAGCACCACCGCCAGCTGCAGCAGCAGCGTCTGGGTGGAAAACCGCAGCGGCGGCCGGGGCACGGAACGCTGCATTCATCCTCCTTGACGGTGTATTGGCAGTGTATTGGCAGGGGTGTGTTTGCGTAGGATGCGGGTGCGGTCGAGCCGGTGGTTTCAGCGCATCAGGCCCGTGAGCACAATGAGCAAAATGCTCCCAATAAGCAGTATGCCAATCAATTGAGCCAAAGGCACTGCCGTGACGGACGCCACCCTACAGTCTGTAGCACGCATCACAACGCTGTGGTGCTGTTCACAAGAAGGAGCCGGCTGTGCTGGTAATACTTGGATTCGCCATGATCGCGGTATTCATGGTGCTGATCATGACGAAGAAGTTGACGCCAGTGCTGGCGTTGATCATTGTCCCTACTGTTTTTGGCCTTTTTGCCGGTGCCGGCCTCGGCATTGGCGACATGGTGATGGACTCCATGAAGTCCATGACCTCCACCGCGGCGCTGCTGATGTTCGCCATCATCTACTTCGGCCTGATGATCGACGTCGGGCTCTTTGACCCGCTGGTGAAGTTCATCCTCCGCAAGCTGGGCAACGACCCCGCCAAGGTTGTCCTGGGCACCGCCATCCTGGCGGCCGCCGTGTCGCTGGATGGCGACGGGTCCACCACGTTCATCCTCACCACGGCCGCCATGCTGCCGGTCTACCTGCGCCTCAAGATGAGCCCCGTGGTCCTCACCTGCGTGGCCGGCCTGGCCAACGGCACCATGAACATCCTGCCGTGGGGCGGCCCCACCGCCCGCGCCGCCACCGCCCTGAAGATCGACGTCAATGACGTCTTCGTCCCCATGATCCCGTCCCTGGTGGCCGGCCTGGTGGTCGTGTTCGCCTTCGCCTGGCTGCTGGGCCTGCAGGAGCGCAACCGCCTCCGTGCCACCGCTCCGGAAATCTGGGGCGTCCCGGAGACGGCGGCAGGGTTTGACGGAATGTCCGCCGGCGGTGCCTCCGCCGGCGGAACCGGCGGCACGGGTGCCGGAACCGGCCGCGGACGCCAGGGCAACCCCGGCGGAGCAGCCCCCGCCGTCGACGGCTCCCCGGCAGGATCCTCCGTGGCCGTACTGGACCGCGCCGACACCCTCATTGAGGACAGCGGCGCCGGACTCACCGACACCGCCCTTGACCCGAACCGCTCCACCCTTCGCCCCAAGCTGTTTTGGTTCAACCTGGCCCTGACCGTCGCCGTCATGGTGGTGCTCGTAGCCAACATCATCCCGCTGCCGTTCGTCTTCATGGTGGGGGCCGCAGTCGCCCTGCTGGTCAACTTCCCCAAGGTCAAGGACCAGGGCGCCCAGCTGATCGCCCACGCCCCCTCCATCGTTGCCGTGGTCAGCATGGTCATGGCCGCAGCCGTCCTCACCGGCGTCCTCAAGGGCACGGGCATGGTGGAAGCGATGTCCGCATGGCTGGTCCAGATCATCCCGTCCTCCATGGGCCCGTTCATGGCGGTCATCACCGGCATCCTGAGCATCCCCATGACGTTCTTCATGAGCAACGACGCCTTCTACTTCGGCGTCCTGCCGGTGCTGAGCGAGACCGCCGCCCACTACGGCGTTGGCGCCGCTGACATGGCCCGTGCCTCCATCACCGGCCAGCCGTTCCACCTGCAGAGCCCGCTGGTCCCTGCCATCCTGCTGCTGGTTTCGCTGGCCAAGGTGGACCTCGGTGACCACCACAAGAAGGTCCTGTGGCGCACTGCCGTCATCTCCCTGGTAATGCTCGGCGTCGGGCTGCTGACTGGAGCCATTGGTATCGGTTAGTCTTTAGCTGCCCGCGCTCCTGTCCCCGAGGCAGGACCGGGTAGGTAAGGTGCCCGTCTGACGCCCGCTGGGGGCCGTCAGACGGGCATCTGCGTTTCCGCACTAGACTGGATCGGAAAACAATCCGAACTTTGCAGGGGAGATCCATGGCTGCGATCAACCGTGACGACGTCGCGCATCTCGCGCGGCTCGCTCACATCGAGATGAGTGCCGAAGAGCTGGACAGGATGGCCGGCGAGCTCGCCGTCATCGTCGATTCGGTCAAGTCCGTCAGTGAGGCCGCCGGGGATGACGTCCCGGCCACGTCCCACCCCATTCCGCTCACCAACGTGTTCCGCGACGACGTTGTTGGACACACCTTCACGGCGGAACAGGCACTCTCCGGCGCCCCGGATTCCGATGACAACCGTTTCAAGGTCCCGGCCATCCTGGATGAGGCATAACCATGACTGAACACAACACCGCCGGCACCAGCGCCGACACCCTGATCCGCCTGTCCGCCGCGCAGCTGGCCGAAAAGCTCCACGCCGGCGAGGTCACCGCCGTCGAAGTTACCCAGGCCTACCTGGACCGCATCGCCGCCGTCGACGGCAAGGTCAACGCCTTCCTGCACGTCAACGCCGAGGAAGCGCTCGCCGTCGCCGCCGAGGTGGACGCCATCCGCGCCGCCGGCGGTGCTGAGGCCCAGGCCCTGCACGTCCTGGCCGGCGTCCCCATCGCCGTCAAGGACCTCATCGTCACCATCGGCCAGCCCACCACTGCAGGGTCCAAAATCCTCGAAGGCTGGCACAGCCCGTACGACGCCACCGTGGTGGAGCGCCTGCGCGCCGCGAAGATGCCCATCCTTGGCAAGACCAACCTGGACGAATTCGCCATGGGCTCCTCCACCGAGCACTCGGCCTACGGCCCCACCCGCAACCCCTGGGACCTGGACCGGATCCCCGGCGGCTCCGGCGGTGGCTCGGCTGCGGCGGTTGCCGCCTTCGAAGCGCCTCTCGCCCTGGGAACGGACACCGGTGGCTCCATCCGCCAGCCCGGTGCCGTCACGGGAACCGTTGGCGTGAAGCCCACCTACGGCAGCGTCTCCCGCTACGGTGCCATCGCCATGGCCTCCTCGCTGGACCAGATCGGCCCGGTCACCCGCACCGTGCTGGACTCCGCCCTGCTGCACCAGGTCATCGGCGGCCACGATCCCCGCGACTCCACGTCGCTGCCGGACCCCTTGGCAGACCTCGTGGCTGCCGCGAAGACCGGCAACGTCGATGGCCTGCGGATCGGCATCATCAAGGAACTTCACGGCGAGGGCTACCAGGCCGGCGTCGAAAACCGCTTCAACGACGCCCTGGAGCTGCTCAAGGAAGCCGGCGCGGAGATCGTGGAGGTCTCCTGCCCCAACTTCCAGTACGCCCTGGGCGCCTACTACCTGATCATGCCGTCCGAGGCCTCCTCCAACCTGGCCAAGTTCGACGGCGTCCGGTACGGCCTGCGCGTCCTCCCCGAGGACGGGCCTATGACCATTGAACGCGTCATGGGTGCCACCCGCGCCGCCGGGTTCGGCGACGAGGTCAAGCGCCGCATCATCCTGGGCACCTACGCCCTGTCCGCCGGCTACTACGACGCCTACTACGGCTCGGCCCAGAAGGTCCGCACCCTGGTGCAGCGGGACTTTGACGCCGCCTTTGAACAGGCCGACGTCCTGATTTCACCCACCGCCCCCACCACGGCCTTCCCGCTGGGGGAAAAGCTGGACGATCCGCTGGCCATGTACCTGAACGACGTCGCCACCATCCCCGCCAACCTGGCAGGTGTTCCCGGCCTGTCACTGCCCGGCGGCCTGGCCGACGAGGACGGACTTCCCGTCGGCATCCAGCTGCTGGCCCCGGCCCGCGAGGACGCCCGCCTCTACCGGGTTGGCGCGGTGCTCGAATCGCTGCTCGAAGCCAAGTGGGGCGGCCCGCTGCTGGCCCAGGCTCCCGACCTTGCCGCAGCCGGTACCCTCGAAGCCCAGGAGGCAAAATAATGAACACCGAGGCAATCCTGAGCTTCGAAGAGGCCATGGAGAAGTACGACCCCGTCCTGGGCTTTGAGGTCCACGTGGAGCTCAACACCAAGACCAAGATGTTCTCCTCCGCACCCAACGTTTTCGGCGACGAGCCCAACACCAACGTCAACGAGGTGGACCTGGGCATGCCCGGCGTGCTGCCCGTGGTCAACAAGACGGCGGTGGAGTCCTCCATCAAGATCGGCCTGGCGCTGAACTGCAAGATCGCCGAATCCTGCCGCTTTGCCCGGAAGAACTACTTCTACCCGGACACCCCCAAGAACTTCCAGACCTCCCAGTACGACGAGCCCATCGCGTACGACGGCTACCTGGACGTGGAACTGGAGGACGGCACCGTGTTCCGCGTGGAGATCGAGCGCGCTCACATGGAGGAGGACGCCGGAAAGCTGACCCATATGGGCGGTGCCACCGGCCGCATCCACGGCGCCGACTTTTCGCTGGTGGACTACAACCGTGCCGGCGTCCCGCTGGTGGAAATCGTCACCAAGCCCATCGAGGGCGCCGGCTCCCGCGCCCCGGAACTGGCCAAGGCCTACGTGGCCGCCATCCGCGAGATCGTCAAGAACCTTGGCGTCTCCGATGCCCGCATGGAACGCGGCAACGTGCGGTGCGACGCCAACGTCTCGCTCCGCCCGCACGGCCGGGAACGGTTCGGTATCCGGTCCGAAACCAAGAACGTGAACTCGCTGCGCGCTGTCGAGCACGCCGTCCGCTACGAGATCCAGCGCCACGCCGCCGTCCTGGACTCCGGCAATCCCGTGGTCCAGGAGACCCGGCACTGGCACGAGGACACCCGCACCACCACGTCGGGCCGGCCCAAGTCGGACGCGGACGACTACCGCTACTTCCCGGAACCGGACCTGGTCCCCGTGGTGGCGTCCCGTGAATGGGTGGAGGAACTGCGCGCCACGCTGCCAGAACCGCCGGCCGAGCGCCGCAAGCGGCTCAAGGCCGACTGGGGCTATTCTGACCTGGAATTCCGCGACGTGGTGAACGCCGGCGTCCTGGACGAGATCGAGGAAACCATCGCGGCCGGCGCGTCCGCGTCCGTGGCCCGCAAGTGGTGGATGGGCGAGATCGTGGGCCGCGCCAAGGCCGCCGACGTCGACCCCGGCCAGCTGGGCGTCCAGCCCGCAACCATCGTGGAGCTCAACCGCATGGTGGAGGCCGGCAAGATCAACAACAAGATGGCAACGGAAGTGCTGGACGGCGTGCTCGCCGGCGAAGGCACCCCCGAAGAAATCGTCGAGAAGCGCGGACTCGCCGTGGTTTCCGACGACGGCCCCCTCCTGGAAGCCATCGATGCCGCACTCGCTGCCCAGCCCGACGTCGCGGACAAGATCCGCGGCGGTAAGGTCCAGGCCATCGGCGCCATCGTGGGCGGGGTCATGAAGGCCACCCGCGGACAGGCCGACGCCGCCCGAGTCCGGGAACTGATCCTGGAGAAGCTGGGCGTCACCGTCTAGCACTCCCATACCCAACTGGGTCGCAGCAGATGTCGTTTTGAACGCTGATAACGACATTAACTGCGACCCAGTTGGGCTTTAAGTACTCAGGTGCCGCCGGCTGAAAGTACCCGTGGCTGCGCGTCCGCGGCGGACTTACACTTGAGCCCACGGGGCGCTGGTGCCCCGGCGGCGTGCGGGAGGAACAACCATGGTGGCAAGGGAACCGATGAGGGCGCGCAAGGCATTGCTTGCCGGGGCAGTGGCACTGGCGTTGACGGGTACAGGGACGGCCCTGGCGTGGTCCGCCACGGGCACGCCGACGCCGTCGCCCTCGCAAACGGCACCAGGCAAAGACACGGCACCAGGCAAAGACACTGCACCCGGCCAGCAGGACAAGAAGGACCAACAGGACAAGCAGGACAAGAAGGCCCAGCGTCCGCAGGCACTCCACGGCGAGGGCGTGGTCAAGAACGCCGACGGCACGTTCCAGACCGTCCTGGAACAGCGTGGCACGGTGGAATCGGTCAGCGATTCGGCCATCACCGTCAAGAGCGAGGACGGCTACTCCCAGACCTACGCCGTCAACGCCGATACCAGGATCACCATGTTTCCAACAGGCGACGACGGCAAGCGGCTTATGCCGACGGACGGAACCACCGCAGACATCGCCGCCGGGGACACAGTACGCATCTCCGGCACCAAGGACGGGGACAAGGCAGCAGCAAAACGGATCGTGAAGGGCGCCGGTGACGGGCCTGGCCTTGGATTGGGACGCGGCCACGGCCTTGGACACAAGATGGGCAAGGGGAACCACCAGGACGACGAAGGGGCATAGCGTCCGGTTGCCCCTTGAGCTGCCCCTCCAGCGCGGGTTGAGCCCAGGTCAGCCCTGCCGCACCAGTCCGGCCATGATGTCCTCCAGCGCCTCGCAGACCATCACCACCGCCCGCCGTTTCAGGTTTTCCGGCCTGGCCAGCAGGTCTATCCTGCGGCGCGTGCTGATGCCTTCCAGGGGCCGCAGCACAATGCCCGGGTTCAGGACCGGCCCTGCCGTATACCTGGGCAGCAGCCCCACCACGCCGCCCGCGGCCACGAGCGCCGCCACCGTGAAGTAGTCGTTGATGCGGTGGACGATGTTTGGCTCCCGGCTGGACACGGCAGCGACGGCAGACAGGACATCGGCGGGGGAGTAGCCGGGGTGGCTGGTCACCCAGGCCTCGGCGCCGACGTCGTCCGCCGTGACCGTATCTTTTTGGGCCAACGGGTGGCCGGCGGGCAGTGCCACGTCCAGGGGCTCGTGCGCCAGCGGGATCACGGCCACGCGTTCCGCGGGCCAGCGGGGACTGTGGTCCATGCGGTGCGCCAGGACCAGGTCGTACCGGGCGGTGAGGGCAGGGAAGTCCTGCTGGGCAACATCCTCATCGGACAGTTCGATCCGGGGGTGTTCCGGCCGGTCCAGCATCCGTGCCAGCGGCGCGAACAGCGCCTGCCCGGCACTGTGGAAGCCGCTGAGCGTCACCCGGCCAGCCGGCGAGTGGTGGTAGGTGCCCAGGGCTCCGCGGGCGTCGGCCATGGCGCTGACGACGGCGGCGCCTGCGTCGGCGAGCACTTGGCCGGCTTCCGTGAGCACCAGGTTCCGGCCCTCCTTGCGTGTCAGCGGCACCTCGACTGTGCGCTGCAGGTGGGCCAGTTGCTGCGAGACCGCAGACGGGGTCACCATGAGGGTGTCTGCTACGGCCTTCACGCTCCCCAGGGCGCCCAGTTCACGCAGGATCTCCAGCTGATGTATCTCCACCCCGCCAGTCTAATCATTAGCAATTCCTAAATCGTTGATTGAGAAAATTCCTGTTGTGCTAACGCTTCGCCGAGGCTTCAATGAGGAGGACAAGACCTCCAGATCTGAATGCCAAGAAGTAAGGACGCCAATGAAGGCCCTGTACAAGCCCGGCCCGCAGGCCGGATTCGAACTCGTCGACAGGCCCGAGCCGGAGGCCGGTCCGGCGGACGTGAAGATCCGGGTCATGACCACCGGGATCTGCGGCACGGACCTGCACATCCAGTCCTGGGACTCCTGGGCCCAGGGGATCATCGAAGCGCCCCTCATCGCCGGCCACGAGTTCTACGGCGAAGTGGTGGAGGTGGGCGAAGACGTCCGCGAAGTCAAGGTTGGCGACAGGGTCTCCGGGGAAGGCCACGTGGTGTGCGGCATTTGCCGGAACTGCCGCGCAGGACGCCGCCAGATGTGCATCCACACGGTCAGCGTGGGGGTCCAGCGCGACGGGGCTTTCGCCGAGTACGTGGTGATCCCCGAGACCAACGCGTGGGTCCACCACGACGCCTCCGTCACGCCCGAACTTGGCGCCATCTTCGACCCCTTCGGCAACGCCGTGCACACCGCACTGAGCTTCCCGCTGGTGGGGGAGGACGTCCTCATCACCGGGGCCGGCCCCATTGGCCTGATGGCAGTCGCCGTCGCCCGCCACGCCGGAGCCCGCAAGATCGCCATCACCGACGTTTCCCGGCCCCGGCTGGACCTGGCCCGGCAGCTCGGGGCCGACCTCGCCATCGATGTCTCCACCACGCGGGTCCGCGACGCCCAGCGCGAGCTCGGCATGCGCGAAGGCTTCGACGTCGGAATGGAAATGTCCGGCCACCCCTCCGCCCTGCCTGAGATGATCGACAACATGAACCACGGCGGCCGGATCGCCATGCTGGGGCTGCCCAGCCAGGAAATCATCATCGACTGGGGCAAAGTGGTCACCCACATGCTGACCCTGAAGGGCATCTATGGCCGGGAGATGTACGAAACCTGGTACGCCATGAGCGCCATGCTCTCATCCAACCCGGTGCTCCATGCGGGCATCTCCGCCGTGGTCACGGACACGCTTCCCGCCACGGACTGGGAGAAGGGCTTCGACATTGCCCGCAGCGGCGTGGGCGGCAAAGTAGTCCTCGACTGGACCCGACTGTAAGGAAACCCATGTACACCTCCATCAAGGACCAGCTTCGCGACGAGCTGGAGGAAATCCGCACCGCCGGGCTCTACAAGACTGAACGCAGCATCAGCTCGCCGCAGTCCAGCCACATCACTGCCGGACAGATCGGCGCGCCGGGTGCCGACGTGCTGAACTTCTGCGCCAACAATTACCTGGGCCTGGCCGACCACCCGGACATCATCAATGCAGCCAAGGCCGCCATGGATGAGCGCGGCTTCGGCATGGCCAGTGTCCGTTTCATCTGCGGAACCCAGGACCTGCACCTCAAACTTGAGGCCAGGGTTTCCGCTTTCCTGGGTACCGAGGACACCATCCTGTTCTCAAGCTGCTTTGACGCCAATGGCGGCGTCTTCGAATCCCTCTTCGGGTCCGAGGATGCGGTCATTTCGGACGCCCTCAACCACGCTTCCATCATCGACGGCATCCGGCTGTGCAAGGCGCGCCGCTACCGCTACGCCAACCAGGACATGGCCGAGCTCGAGGCCCGCCTGCAGGAGGCGCAGGACGCCCGCCGGAAGATCATCGTCACCGACGGCGTGTTTTCAATGGACGGCTACCTGGCTCCGCTCGAGGCCATCTGCGACCTCGCCGAAAAGTACGGCGCCCTGGTGATGGTGGACGACTCCCACGCCGTGGGCTTCATGGGCGCCACCGGCGCGGGCACCCCCGAACACGCCGGCGTGTCCTCCCGCGTGGACATCTACACCGGCACCTTCGGCAAGGCCCTGGGCGGGGCGTCAGGCGGCTACGTGTCCGGCCGCAGGGAGATCATAGCCATGCTGCGGCAGAAGGCGCGCCCCTACCTGTTCTCCAACTCGGTGGCCCCCGCCATTGTGGCCGCCACCCTCAAGGCTCTGGACCTGGTGGAAAACTCGGCCGACCTGCGCCGCCGTCTCTTCGAAAACGCCGAACTGTTCCGCCGCCGCATGACCGGGGAGGGCTTCGACCTGCTGCCCGGCGAACACGCCATCGTGCCGGTGATGTTCGGCGATGCCGTGATGGCCGCCAAGGTTGCCGACCTCATGCTGCAGCACGGCGTCTTCGTCACCGCCTTCAGCTTCCCCGTGGTTCCGCGCGGTGCCGCGAGGATCCGGGTGCAGCTGTCCGCCGCCCATTCAGCGGACGACGTCGAAGCGTGCGTTCGTGCCTTCGTCGCCAGCCGCACCGAAGCAACAGCCTGACGAAAGTTCCACCGGCCACGAACTCTGCAAGGATGGACGGATGGCAGCACATTACGATGTCCTGATCGTGGGCGGCGGCATTGCCGGCCTGTCCCTGGCCTCCGCGCTGGCCGGCCGCTGCAGCGTGGCACTGGTGGAGGCGGAGCAGGAGCTGGCGTACCACACGTCCTCCCGCTCCGCCCGGCAGCTGATCCCGAGCTACGGCCCTCCCGTGGTGCAGGAACTCACGCTCCGGACCCTGGAACTGATCGCGGCGCGGGACGCGGAACTGCCGGAACCGGTCCTGACGCCGCGCAGCTTCATGCTGATCGGCTCCGAGGCCGATGTTGCCGCGGAATCCAGCGGGCACATGCAGCCCATCGCTGTTGACCGCGCGCTTGAGCTGTGCCCGGCCCTGCTCCCGGGAACCTTCGCCGCCGCCGGACTGGATACTGGCTCGTTTGGCTGCAACGCGCCCCTGCTCCTGGACACGCACCGCAAACAGGCACTCGAGGCCGGAGCCGATATCATCACCGGCGCACGGGTGCATTCGGCGCAACGGCTGGGTTCCGGATGGCAGGTGGGTGCCGGGGCCGAGGGCTTTGAAGCCGGCGTCCTGGTCAATGCAGCCGGGGCATGGGCTGATGAGCTCGCAGTGATCAGCGGCGTCGAGAAACTGGGACTGCAGCCGTACCGGCGCACTGCGGCGATTGCCGCCGTCGAACGCCCCCTGCCTGCCGCCACCCCGATGGTGGCGGCAGCGAACAATACCTTCTACTTCCGCCCTGACGGTGACGACGTCCTGGTTTCGCCGTCCGAAACCGTGCCCAGTGGCCCCGAGGACGCGCGGCCCCGGCCAGGCGACGTGGAGCGCCTGGTGGAAAAGCTGAACTCCATCACCAGCCTGGGGATCACGGGAATCCGCCGCGCCTGGACCGGCCTGCGCACTGAGGCCGCCGACGGGGTTCCGGTGGCGGGCTTCGACGCCGAAGCCCCCGGTTTCTACTGGCTGGTGGGGCAGGGCGGCTACGGCTTCCAGACCTCCGCTGCGATGGCCGAGCTCGCCGCTGACCAGATCCTCGCCGGCCAGGGAGCGTCCGGAGGTGCCGCCGCCGACGGTCCGGAATCCCGGACAGCGCAGGCCCTGGCTGCCAGCCGCTGGTCCATCCGACGCTGAAGAATAGTCCCATGAGCACCCTGATCACCAATATTGCCGAGCTGATGACCCAGGACCTTGAACACCGGGTCCTGAAGGACGCGGCGGTAGTGGTCGAGGGCGAACGGATCTCCTGGATCGGCGCCGCGGCCGAGGCCCCGGCGGCGGACGAAGCCATCGACGCCGGCGGCCGCGCCATGCTCCCCGGATGGGTGGACTCCCACAGCCACCTGCTGTTCGCCGGGGACCGTACCGCGGAATTCGAAGCACGGATGGCGGGGGAGGCGTACGCTGCCGGAGGCATCGCCGTCACCATGAACGCCACGCGTGCCACGTCGGACTTTGACCTCACCCGCCTGGCCATGGGCCGGGTTGCCGAGGCAGTCTCGCAGGGGACCACTTACCTGGAAACGAAGACCGGCTACGGCCTGGATATCGGGAACGAGGCCCGCAGCGCGCGTATCGCCGCCGGCGTGGCGGACCAGGTGACCTACCTGGGCGCCCACCTGGTTCCTGCCGGACAGGACCCGGAGGAGTACACAGACCTGGTCTGCGGACCGATGCTTGATGCCGTCCGCCCCTACGTCCAGTGGGCCGACGTTTTCTGCGAGGAGGGCGCGTTTACTGCCGAACAGTCCCGCCGCGTGCTGACGGCCTGCCGCGACGCCGGACTGGGCCTGCGCGTGCACGGCAACCAGCTGGGTGAGGGCCCCGGCGTGCAGCTTGCCGTGGAGATGGCGGCCGCCAGCGTGGACCACGTCAACTACCTGGCAGGGCAGGACGTGAAGTCCCTTGCGGCTTCCTGGTCCGGGTGGGACCCCGCCACCGGCACAGGCGAGCGGGGCACTGTGGCCACCTGCCTCCCGGCCTGCGACCTCTCAACCCGCCAGCCGCTGGCCCCGGCCCGCACGCTTCTCGACGCCGGTGTGCAGGTGGCGCTCGCTTCCAACTGCAATCCCGGAACGTCGTATACAAGTTCCATGGCATTCTGCGTCACCACCGCCGTCCTCCAGATGCACCTGAGCGTGCATGAGGCCGTCCGCGCCGCCACCCATGGCGGCGCACTGGCGTTGCACAAGGAAAGCGGGCGCGATGCGGACGGTGAACGCGCCGTGGGGTCCATCGCCGTCGGGCACCGCGCCGACCTGCACCTGCTCAACGCCCCGTCCGCAACGCATCTCGCTTACCGTCCCGGCATGCCATTGACGTACGCTGTGTGGCGGGCCGGAGCCAGGGAGCGGTAGGTCCATACCGTTTTTTTTGATTGTTCCTGACTGTTTTCCTTGAGTTATAATCAGGAAACGTCATCGATCGTGGTGGCTGATGTACGGAAAGGCCCCGCTTGCATGACGCGCACTGACCGGCTGACCGCGATTCTTGACCTGCTGGCCAGAACCGGCCAGGTGGAGGTCGACGAGATTGTCAGCACCCTCAACGTATCCCCGGCCACCGCTCGGCGTGACCTGGACAGCCTCGCCAAACGCCGGCTGCTGACGCGTACCCGCGGCGGCGCCACCACCGGTGCCCTGGCCTACGACCTCCCCGGCCGCTACAACCGCGACGACCACGCCGAAGCCAAGGAACAAATCGCGCAGTGCGCCTCGGCGCTGATCCGGCCCGGCGCTGTGATCGGCCTGTGCGGAGGTACCACCAGCACAGCGCTCGCGCAGATCCTGGCCACCCGGGAAGACCTGAACGCCCCCTCCAACCAGCCCACCCTCACCGTGGTTACCAACGCCATCAACATCGCGGGCCAGTTGGCCGTACGGCCCAACATCAAGGTGATGGTGACCGGTGGAATCCTCAACCCGCGGTCCTATGAACTGGTGGGACCCTATACGGACATCATCATGCAGAAGGTGGTGCTGGACATCGCCTTCATCGGCGTCAACGGCATCGATCCCGAAGTCGGGCCCACCAACACGGGGGAGGGGGAGGCCTCCGTCAATGCGCTGCTGGCCAGCAGGGCCAGGGTGTCCTACGTCCTGGCCGATTCCTCCAAAGTGGGCGTGCGGGCCTTCGCCACCATGGACGGCTACAACTTCACCCGGCTGATCACCGATGCCGGCATCTCGCCCCGCGACAAGGCTGCCTTTGAAGCCAACGGCACGGAAGTGATTGTCGCGCCCGCCTGACCCGAACTGCCGGCACCGGGCTCCTCCGGCGGCGCACCGCTGCCCGCTTGCGACTGCGGACACCAGCCGCTCCATCAGGCCGGATCCAGAAACTGAAGGCAAGATGGGAACATGCTGGTTCCCTCCCGCCGTCGCCTTCGGCTCGAAGTATGGATCGTCCTGGGCCTGTCCCTGGGCCAGTCGGCTGTCTACTCCGTGGTGCAGCTGCTGGACAAGATGACACGCGCCCCGCTTGCCGAGGGCACGTCCACCCTGAACCGCTCCCAGAGCACCCGCGAATACTTCGACCTCACATATCAGCTGCTGGACATCATCTTTGCGCTGGTGCCCGTGCTGCTGGTCTTCTACTTCCTGACGGACCAGCGCCAGGCAGTGCCGGGCGAGGCGGGCAACTCCCGCTCTGCCTTTCAGAAACTGGGGTTCAATTTTGCCCGGCCCGGCAGGGATCTGCTCCAGGGCCTCGGACTGGCTGGACTGATCGGCATACCCTCGCTGGGTCTCTATGCGGCCGGCCGGGCGCTCGGAATTACCACCGCCATCATCCCCAGCGCCCTGGATGCCTATTGGTGGACCGTGCCTGTGCTCATCCTGTCCGCCATGCGGCACGCCGTGCTTGAGGAAGTCATTGTGGTGGGCTACCTCCTGGACCGCTTTGGCAAGTTCGGCTGGAGCATGCCGCTGGCCATTGCGGCGAGCTCCGTGCTGCGCGGCAGCTACCACCTTTACCAAGGCTTTGGTCCCTTCATTGGCAACGCCGTGATGGGCGTGGTCTTTGCCTGGCTGTACACCCGGACCCGCCGGGTCATGCCACTGGTCATCGCCCACGCCCTGCTGGATATCGTGGCCTTCGTTGGCTTCAGCCTGTTCGGCAAAGCCGTGGGGTTGGGGTAGGACCCTGGACACCAGCCTGGGCGACTCCAGCCATGCTTGTTGCTGTCACATCAGCGTCAGCAGCAACGGCCAGTCTGCTTGTGGGTCTGGTGGCAACACGAAGGGTTTCGCGTAGAAGTCGTCCCAGAGGGCATCAGCAGCGAAAAGGTCCTCCGGGTCCAGCAGGTTGTCGCCGTCGGGTTCCTCCATTTCAAGCTCCTCCACTTCCGGTTCCGGCCAGGCTGGAACGGCGGCAAGCGGCACTATTCCTGGCGGCCAGTGGGTTGGTTCGGGGTCTTGGTGTTCGGGGTTGTAGTGGCGGCCTGTGGGTGAGGTCCAGCCGGGTGGTCCGTGTTCCGTCGCGGGATCCGGGTTCCAGGTGCGGGCGTGCTTCAAGCGGTGATGTTTGGGGCATAGCTGCGCCAGGTTCCGGACGGCTGTTCTGCCGCCGTGTTCCCAGGCTGTGAGGTGGTCGGTGTGGTTGTCGGGGGTGTGGTTGGTGCAGCCGGGGAAGGTGCATTTCCGGTCCCGCATGCGGATCCATTGTTTGATGGTTTCGGGGAGCCGGTAGCGGGTGCGTCCGATCTCCAGTGGTGCCCCGTCGCGGGGGTCGACCAGGACGCGGTAGAACGACTCCGCCCCGTCCGCGACAAGCCTCCGTGCCATTGAGGCAGGGATGGGGCCCATGCCGTTCAGCACGGCCGGCTCATCGGTGAGTCCGAGCAGGGCGAAGACCGGGACGGTGACCAGGACATCGGCCCGAGGGGTGGGGACCTTGCCAACATCACCAGTGCTCCCTGTGCCGGAAACGCTGCCTGCGGCCGCCGTATCACCTGTAGCCCGTGCAGCCCCACCCGGAGCAGCCTCACCGGTGGCCGTGGTGGTTCCGGCGCCGAGGAGGAGTGATGCTGCGATGTCGGGGCGGAGTTGGGTGAGGGTGCGGGGCTCGTCAGGGCCCTGCAGGCCGCGGGCGGTGGCGGTGGTGCGGTTCCAGATGGCGCAGGCGGTGTCGCCGGGGAGGTAGAGCGAGAGCCAGGCCATGCC
This sequence comes from Arthrobacter sp. StoSoilB19, assembly GCF_019977275.1. Taxonomy (NCBI): domain Bacteria; kingdom Bacillati; phylum Actinomycetota; class Actinomycetes; order Micrococcales; family Micrococcaceae; genus Arthrobacter; species Arthrobacter sp. StoSoilB19. The sequence continues at coordinate 1,472,451 of NZ_AP024650.1, forward strand.
GTCGCGGTCGGGGGTGTATTCCATCCGCCGGTCCGCGACGCCTTTGGCGTGGCGTTTTTCGAGGGTTTCGGGGTGGTGGCGTTCCCGCCAGGCGCGGATCTTGGCGCGGAACCGGGCGGGGACGAGTTCGCCGGGGGCGGCGCCGCGGGCGGGGTTGGGGGCGTCGGGGTCGAAGAAGTGCGCCACCAAGGCAGCAGCCCCGTCAGGGGTGAGCCCCTCGGTTTCGTCGGCGACAATCCTGGCATGCTGCCACGACAGGTCACCGGCTGACAGGGCGCCCAGGAGCGGCGGCAGGGAACACACCCGGCGGGACTGTTCCACCAACCCGCCTGCGGCCGCGGAACTGACGGTCAGGACTCCGGCGATCTCCTCCACCGTTGACATCTCCGAAAACATGCGCTCATCCACGGGGGCGTCGGGGGCAAGCAGTGCCTGCTGGATTTCGACCGCTTCTGCCGCGTCCAGGGCTTTCACCGCGGCGAGCTGAGCCTCGACCCGGGAGACTGCCTCCAGCCGTTCCAGCCGGAGCTCGTACCGCCGCTGCAGCACATCCACGTCAGCGCCAACACCGGTCCCGGCGGCAAGGAAATGATCCTCACGGGTAAGAGCATCGAGGGCAGCAACAGAGGCAGAAACACCCTCCAACACCACCCCAACACCCGTGCCGATTCCCATACCCACATCATCCAGCGAGGCACCGACATTCAGACCTGGATCGCAGCGATGTAGGAAGCAGCCACTTAAATGAATTCGGCCGCCATCGGGTAGTGACGCCGTTGTCACCACCTGATGGCGGCCGAAGCTGATCCGGGTACTGGCCCGGTGAACCCCCTCCCGGACATTCCGGGAGGCTGGGGTGGAGCGTCAGATGGTGACGGCTCCGTTGGCGGTTTCAAACGTGACCGACAGGATGCCCGGAGTTCCATGCGGGGCGACCCACTCCACCGCCACGTCCTCAAGCGGCTTCTCCACCGGTTCACCCAGCCACTCGGTCACGCGGGACGCGGAGCCGGCGATGGTCAGGCAGCTCATCTTAAGGTTGCTGGGGTAGGCGTTGGACGGGTGCAGTGCCGGGTCGCCTTCCCACTTGAGCATGTACGGCACCTGGGGATCGGCGATAAGGCCAAGGATGCCAATCTGTTTCCAGACCAGCTCCCGGCCGTCCGGGAACTTGCGGTTGCCGTTCACCGCGGCGCGGCCAAGGCGTGCCTCGAACGGGGCGAGGTCGTCCACTTCGACGCACCAGCCCATCCAGCCGCCACCGGCCGCGGAACGGGCACGCACGGCCTGTCCGAACGGTGCCTTGTCCGAAGCCGGGTGGTCCAGGACCTCTACGACTTCCAGGTACTTGTGCCCGGCGAGCGGGATGATCATATTCCGGGTTCCGAACCGGGGGTGCACCCCGCCCTTCACTGCCTCAACGCCGAGGGCAGATGAAATACGTTCGGTAGTGGCCGCGAGGCCATCTTGTTCACAGGCGTAAGAGACGTGATCCATGCGCATGGCAACATCTTGGCACTTTGTGATCCGGCTCTCAGCTAAGGGTACCCTTACTGGAAAAGGGCCGGGAAAAGGGCCGGGAACATGGGCAAGAAGGACGACGGCGGCGTCCCCGGCCGGGTGCGGGGCGGCCCACCTGTGGCGGCTCGAAAGCCATGCAGGGCGACCTTGTTCGTCACAATGCTGTCCACGGCGACTACCCCGTTCCTAGACTGGGCGCAGGTCATGAGCGCCAGCGCCAAGCCCCGGCTCGCTGGCCGGCAACCCTCCACCCGCGGTGGGGTGCCCCGGGTGAGGACCTGGCTGTCCGGCAAGAGCCGGAAGCAAGCGCGGCCCGTACTGCCCCACGCATTCCGGGCCCATGTCATAGGAGACTGAGATGTCCAACGGATGGTCTTTCGAAACCCGCCAGATCCATGCCGGCCAGGAGCCCGACAGTGCCACAGGAGCCCGCGCGCTCCCCATTTACCAGACCACGTCCTTCGTGTTCCCCAGCGCCGAAAGCGCAGCCAACCGCTTTGCCCTCGCCGAACTTGCACCCATCTACACCCGGATCGGCAACCCCACCCAGGATGCCGTCGAACAGCGGATCGCCAGCCTTGAGGGAGGCCTGGCCGCATTGCTGCTGAGCTCTGGCCAGGCCGCCGAGACGTTCGCGGTGCTGAACATTGCGGAGGCGGGGGACCATATTGTGGCGAGCCCCAGCCTTTATGGCGGAACGTACAACCTGTTCGCCCACACCCTGAAGAAGTTCGGCATCTCGGTCACCTTCGTCCAGGATCCCGACAACCTGGACCAGTGGCGCGACGCCGTCCAGCCGAACACCAAGCTCTTTTTCGGTGAAGTGGTGTCCAATCCCCGCCAGGACGTCCTGGACATCGAAGGCATCTCCGAGGTGGCCCACCAGGCAGGCGTGCCACTGATCGTGGACAACACCCTGTCCACGCCCTACCTGATCCGCCCACTGGAGTGGGGTGCGGACATCGTGATCCACTCCGCCACCAAATACCTGGGCGGCCACGGCTCCGCAATTGCCGGCGTGATCGTGGACTCCGGCAAATTCGACTTCGGCAAGGACCCTGAACGGTTCCCCGGCTTCAACACCCCGGACCCCACCTACAACGGCCTGGTCTACGCCCGCGACCTAGGCGCCGACGGTGCGCTGGGTGCCAACCTCTCCTACATCCTCAAGGCCCGCGTCCAGCTGCTGCGCGACCTTGGCTCGGCGGTTTCCCCCTTCAACGCCTTCCTGATCTCCCAGGGCCTGGAGACGCTGAGCCTGCGGGTGGAACGCCACGTTGCCAACGCCACTGAAGTGGCGCGCTGGCTGGAAGGACGGGACGACGTCGAATCCGTCGCCTACGCCGGGTTGCCCTCCAGCCCCTGGTACGAGCGTGGCCGCAAGTACGGGCCCAAGGGAACGGGCGCCGTCGTGGCCTTCAACCTTGCCGGCGGAGCGGAGGCGGGCAAGCGCTTCGTCGACGCCCTGGAGCTGCACTCCCACGTGGCCAACATCGGCGACGTCCGCTCCCTGGTCATCCACCCGGCGTCGACCACCCACAGCCAGCTCTCGCCGGAGCAGCAAGCGGTGGCCGGGGTGAATCCGGGACTGGTCCGGCTCTCTGTTGGCCTGGAGCACATCGACGACATCCTGGCCGACCTGGAAGCGGGTTTCCGCGCTGCCAAAGACGCCCAGAGCTAAAAGCGCGCCAGGGCTGACGCCGGAAGGGCCGGCAAGCGGGGAAGTCACAACCAGTCACACTCTTGGCCTGGAGCGGGGGGTGTTTCGTACACTCGAACCAGGTCATGAGTGCCAGTGACAGCCCCGGCTTGCTGGCCGGCAACCCTCCATCCGCGGTGGGGTGCCCCGGGTGAGGACCTGGCCTGCCGGTCAGACGACGGCAGGCAAGCGCGTAGAAGAGGTCTTGCCATGACGGTTACCGTCGCCCGAACCACCATCCCCGAACACGGAATTGTCCGCTACGCCTCCATCGGAGGGCTGGAACTCGAAGCCGGGGGGCACCTCCCGGACGTCACGCTGGCCTACGAAACCTGGGGCACGCTCAACGCCGACGCCAGCAACGCCATCCTGATCGAGCACGCCCTGACCGGCAGCACCCACGTGACCCGCGGCGACACGGACGAAGAAGGCTGGTGGGAACAATTGGCCGGTCCCGGCGCTCCCGTGGACACGGACAAGTTCTTCGTGGTGTCCGTCAACATCGTGGGCGGCTGCTACGGGTCCACGGGCCCGTCGTCGGCCGCCCCGGACGGAGCCCCCTGGGGCTCCCGCTTCCCCCTGGTCACCCTGCGGGACAGCACGGTGGCAGAGGCCCGGCTGGCTGACCAGCTGGGCATCAGCAGCTGGTTCGCTGTCCTGGGCGGATCCATGGGCGGCGCCCGCGCCCTTGAATGGGCAGTGACCTACCCGGAGAGGGTGCAGCGCTGCGCCGTCATCTCCGTGGGTGCCGCGAGCACGGCGGAACAGATCGCCTTCGCGCAGGCCCAGACCCTGGCCATCCGGCAGGACCCACACTTCAACGGCGGCGACTACTACGGCGGCCCCTGCCCGGAAGCCGGGCTGGCACTTGCCCGGCGCATTGCCCACATCACCTACCGGTCCGCGGCTGAACTGGAAGGCCGCTTCGGCCGGGAACCCCAGGCGCCGGAGTCGCCCCTGAAGGGTGAGGCTCTGGCCGCCCGCGGCCGCTACCAGGTGGAAAGCTACCTGGACCACCAGGGCAGCAAGCTCGTGAAGCGCTTCGACGCCAACAGCTATATCGCCCTCACCGAGGCGCTGATGAGCCATGACATCTGCCGGGGCCGCGGAACCCTGGCCGAAACCCTGGCCAGGTCCACCGCCAGGTTCTTCGTGGCCGCCGTGGATTCGGACCGGCTGTATTTCCCGTCGCAGTCCCGTGAGCTGGCCCAGGCCCTGCCGGGGGACGTGGACGTGCACGTCATCCAGGCGCCGATCGGGCACGACGGGTTCCTGACAGAGATCGGGCAGCTGGGCAGCCAGCTCCGGAGCAGCTTCCTGGCCTAGCGCCCCGCATGTGCATTCCTGCAGATGCCTTCTGCACTAATCGGCGTTGAGGTTGCACCGCAGGCAGACCATACTCAATCGAATCCGGTGCGTTCGTGGTGTGCATCACACCCGGCCGCCATTGATTGGTCCCCGTGGTGTCGACGACGACGCCGAAGGAGTTCGCATGAGTACGGAAAGCTCCGCCGCAAGGCGCACAGAGGAAACCGACGTCAAGGCTTCAGGCCTTAAGAAAGTGGTTACGGCCTCCATGGCCGGAACCGTTGTTGAGTGGTACGAGTTCTTCCTCTACGCCTCGGCTGCCACCCTGGTGTTCGGAAAGGCCTTCTTCCCCAACGCCGGCACAGAACTGGATGGCATCATCGCCGCCTTCCTCACTTATGCCGTCGGTTTCGTGGCGCGCCCCATCGGCGGCATCGTCTTTGGCCACTTCGGCGACAAGTTCGGACGCAAGAAGCTGCTGCAGCTGAGCATCATCCTGGTAGGCGTCTCCACCTTCCTCATGGGCTGCCTGCCCACGTTCCAGCAGATCGGCTACTGGGCTCCCGCACTGCTGGTGGTCCTCCGGTTCGCCCAGGGCTTTGCCGTTGGCGGCGAGTGGGGCGGCGCCGTCCTCCTCGTGGCCGAACACAGCCCCAGCAAATCCCGCGGTTTCTGGGCCAGCTGGCCACAGTCGGCAGTGCCGCTGGGAAACCTGCTTGCCACCGCCGTCTTGTTCACCCTGTCCTCCACGTTGACCCAGGACGCCTTCCTGGGGTGGGGCTGGCGCGTAGCGTTCTGGCTGTCCGCGGTGATCGTCCTGATCGGTTACTACATCCGCACCAAGGTCAATGACGCACCGATCTTCCTCGAAGCCCGCAAAGAGGTCGAAGCCGGCCACAAGGGCTACGGCGTCGCTGAGGTATTCCGGCGCTACCCCCGCGGCGTCTTCACCGCCATGGGCCTGCGCCTGGCGGAAAACATCCTGTACTACCTCGTGGTCACGTTCTCCATCACCTACCTGAAAACCGTGGTCCAGGCCGACACCACCCGCATCCTCCTCCTGCTGCTCCTTGCCCACGCCCTGCACTTCGCCGTCGTGCCCATGGTCGGCAAGCTGTCGGACCGGTTTGGCCGCAGGCCCGTCTACATGGCCGGCGCCATCATGGGGGCCACCTGGGGCTTCTTCGCCTTCCCCATGATGGACACCAAGAACGATGCCATCATCCTGGCCGCCATCATGATCGGCCTGGTGTTCCACGCCTTCATGTACGCCGGGCAGCCTGCCATCATGGCGGAAATGTTCCCCACCCGGATGCGCTACTCCGGGGTGTCCCTGGGCTACCAGGTGACGTCGATCGTGGCAGGATCCCTGGCCCCGATCATCGCCGCCTCGCTCCTGGGCGCCTACAAGTCCTCCGTCCCCGTGGCGGTCTACCTGCTGATCGCCTGCGCCATTACCGCCGTCGCGGTCTACTTCCTGAAGGAAACCCGCGGCATCTCGCTGCACGACGTGGACGCCGCCGACGCCCAGGGCACCGCCGACCTCCTTGCCGCCCGCAAGAAGTAGCAGGATCCGTGAAAGCCGCCGTCCTGTACTCCACCGTTCCCGCCGCCCCCACCACGGGGGCCGGCAACGGGAAGCAGACCTACTCCGAGGCCGCTCCGCTGCTGGTGCAGGAACTGGCGCAGCCGGAGCCCCGCGCCGGTGAGCTTGGTGTTGCCATCACCTACTCCAGCCTCTGCCACTCGGACCTCTCGGTGGTGGACGGTTCCCGCGTCCGGCCGCTGCCCATGGCCTTGGGCCACGAGGCGGTGGGTCGGGTGGTGTCCGTGGGGGCCGGCGTGTCCGACGTGTCCGTGGGCGACCATGTGGTGCTGGTCTTCGTGCCGAGCTGTGGCGGGTGCCGTGCATGCCTGGCCGGCCGGCCGGCCCTCTGCCACCGTGCAGCAGAGGTCAATGGCTCCGGCGACCTGCTGCACGGGCCGGCACTGCTGCGGACTCCGGCAGGGGAACGGATCAACCACCACCTTGGCGTCTCGGCCTTCGCCGATTACGCAGTGGTGGCAAGGGAATCGGTGGTGGTGATCGACGACGACGTCCCGGACACGGTTGCCGCGATGTTTGGTTGCGCCGTGCTCACCGGAATGGGTGCAGTGTTGAATACCGCGGCTGTCAGTCCGGGGCAGTCCGTAGCGGTGTTCGGCCTCGGAGCCGTGGGCCTGTCAGCCGTCATGGCAGCGCGCCTCGCTGGAGCCGCCGACGTCATTGCCATCGATCCAAACCAAGGCAAGCACCAGCTGGCCCGCGACGCCGGCGCCACATCGGTGGGAACGCCGGAGGACGCGGCACGGCTGATCGCGGAAGCGTCCGGGGACGGTGTGGACGTTGCCATTGAAGCGGTGGGATCAGCAGGCGTTATCGCCTCCTGCCTGGAGCAGGTGACGCGGGGAGGCGCCGTGGTGTCGGTGGGCCTGCCCCATCCGTCCGCCCAGTTGACGGTGCCGGCCCTGCAGTTTGCCGGGGCGGGAAAACGGCTGCTGGGCTCCTACATGGGGGATGCCGTGCCGGCGCGCGACATTCCGCAGTACCTGGCGTTCTGGCGCGAAGGCAGGCTGCCGGTTGAGCTGCTGCACACTGACACCCGGCCGCTCAGCGAGATCAATGAGGGCCTGGACGCGCTGGCATCCGGGCAGGTGGTAAGGCGGCTGTTCCAGGCCTGACTTGTGCGGGGGGCCTGGGTCCGCAAGAACAGCGCCTACCCCGCCAGCACCCCGGAGCGCTCCTTCATTTCCGCCTTGAGTGCCGCAATCACCGCCTGGACCGGTGCGGACCGGAGCGACTCCGGGCGGGCAACGGCCCAGATGGGGAGCTGGCGCTCAAAGTCGGCCGCCAGGACGGGCACGAAGTCCCCGCAGCCCGCCACCATGAAGTTGGGCAGCAGCCCAATGCCCGCACCCTGCCGCACCGCCTCCACCTGGGCGAACACGCTGGTGGCCTGGAAGCTCGTCCTGGGCAGCGGAAGCTGCGAGGACCAGCGCGGCCCCAGCTCCGCCACCTGGAGTGCGGACTCGACGTAGGACACAAACCCGTGCTGCCCCACGTCGTCGAGCGTTTCCGGCAGGCCATGCCGGGCGGCATACGCTGAGCTTGCGTAGAGGCGCAGGTAGTAGTTGCTCAGGAAGATTGTCTGCGCGGTGGTGACGTCCGCCCGGCCCACCACGATCTCCAGGTCCACGCCCGACCGGTTCTGGCTGACTTTCCGGGTGGCGCTGAGCATTTCGATGTTCAGCTGCGGGTTTTGCTGCTGGAGCCGCACCAGCGACGGGGTGACGAACACTGCTCCCACGCCGTCCGTCGTGGCGACGCGGACCAGGCCGGCGAGGGTGCTTTGGTCCTGGCTGATCAGGCCGGACAGCGAGCCAAGGGTACCTTCGATCGCCTCTGCCGCTTCCACGGCCGCGGCACCGAGCTGCGTCAGCTCCCAACCCTGCGGGCTGCGTTCCAAAGTCCGGCCGCCCAGTTGCCTGTCCAGGGCGAGGATGCGGCGGGAGATGGTGGTGTGGGTTGTTCCCAGCGTCTCGGCTACCGCGTTGAACCGGCCCAGGCGGGCAACGGTGAGCAGGATGAGCAGGTCGTCGGGGCTTGGCAACCGTCTCAGGTCCACTCCGGTCCTTCCTTCGATGTGCAGCAGTGCACATGGCCTCTGTGATTTTTCCCCTTGATTGCACTCTAACAGGGTGTGATCGTTGACACAGACATGCCGGCAGTACGGCTGGAATGGAAGCAAAGGAGCTTACTCGTGGCAGTTATCGGTTGGATTGGCCTGGGCAACATGGGCGGCCACATGTCCGTAAACCTGGCGAAAGCCGGGCATGATGTGCGCGGTTTCGACCTCAACCCGGCAGCCCTGGCAGCCGCTGAAGCAGGCGGCGTCAAGCGGACCGCCAGCATCGCCGAAGCGGTGGATGGTGCGGACGCCGTGTTCACCATGCTGCCCAAGGGTGAACACGCCCGTGCGGTGTATCTCGGCGGGGACGGCGTGCTGGCGCACGCGGACACCCGGACGCTTCTGATTGACTCCTCGACCATCGACGTCGCCTCCGCCCAGGAACTGCACGACGCCGCTGCTGCCGCCGGCTTCCGCTTCTTGGACGCCCCGGTGTCGGGTGGAATGAGCGGGGCGGAAGCGGGAACGCTTACTTTCATGGTTGGCGGCGAAGAGGGGGCCGTGGCGGACGCCACGGGCTACATCGGCCCCATGGCCGCCAACATCATCCCCACGGGCGGCCCCACCACGGGGCAGGCGGCCAAGATCTGCAACAACCTGATGCTTTTCATCAACCTGGCCTCCACCGCGGAGGGCGCTGTGCTTGCCGACCGGCTGGGCCTGGACAAGCAGGTCTTTTGGAACATTGCCTCTGTCTCCTCGGGCGACTCGTGGGCACTGCGGACCTGGTACCCGGTGCCCGGCGTGGTTCCCACCGCAGCCTCGAACAACGGCTTCGCGCCCACCTTCACCACAGAGCTGGCGAACAAGGACATTGGGCTGGCCATCAGCGCAGCCGAGGATACCGGCACGCCCCTGGAGATCGGCAGGCACGTCCAGCAGCTGTTCCAGCGGCTTATTGACGCCGGTGACGCCGGCAAGGACTGCTCCATGATCATCAAGCTCGTGGACGGCTCACTCGAACCCGCCAACCCGGCGCCGTCCGCCAACTAGCCCGCACCACGCAACGCAGGAAAAGAGACTCCCCGTGGAAACCATCCCGCACTACATCAACGGCACCCGCGTCAGCGACGCAGACCGCTTCGGCCCGGTGTTCAATCCAGCCACCGGTGAACAGGAGAAGCAGGTGGCGCTTGCCTCGGCGGCACGGACAGAGGAAGCCATCGCGGCTGCCCGTTCCGCGCTGCCGGCCTGGCGGGCCACCAGCCTGGCCCGGCGGACCGGCATCTTCTTCCGGGTCCGCGAAATCCTGACCCAGCGGAAGCCCGAGCTCGCGGCCATCCTCACCAGCGAGCACGGGAAGGTCCTCTCCGACGCAGAGGGCGAAATCGCCCGCGGCCTGGAGAACATCGATTTCGCCACCGGCCTGTCCCACATGCTCAAGGGCGAGCGGTCCGAGCAGGTCTCCACCGGGGTGGACGTGCACTCCGTCCGCCAGCCGGTGGGCGTCGTAGCCTGCATTACGCCGTTCAACTTCCCGGCCATGGTGCCGCTGTGGATGATCGGCAGTGCCCTGGCCTGCGGCAACACCGTGCTGCTGAAGCCCAGCGAGAAGGACCCGTCGGCCGCCGTCTTCATCGCGGAGGCCTTCGCCGAAGCGGGCCTGCCGGCCGGGGTGCTGAACGTGGTCCACGGTGACAAGGAAGCCGTGGATGTCCTGCTGGAGCACCCGGACGTCAAAGCCGTGAGTTTTGTCGGCTCCACTCCCGTTGCCCAGTCGATCTACAAGCGGGCGGCAGAACACGGCAAGCGGGTGCAGGCACTGGGCGGTGCAAAGAACCACATGGTGGTGCTTCCCGACGCCGACCTGGACATGGCTGCCGACGCTGCGGTTTCGGCCGCCTACGGGTCAGCCGGCGAACGCTGCATGGCCGTCAGCGTCCTGGTGGCCGTGGGCAACATCGCGGACGACCTGGTGAAGGCAATCTCCAGCCGCATGGCGGGTTTGAAGATCGGCCCGGGAACGGACCCCGCGTCCCAGATGGGCCCCTTGATCACCGCGGAGCACCGGGACCGCGTGGCCTCCTATGTGGCGGGGGCCGAAAATGAAGGCGCATCCGTGGTTGTGGACGGGCGCTCGCAGCAGTTCGATTCAAACGGATTCTTCATCGGCGTCAGCCTGGTGGACCACGTCAAGCCGGGCATGAAGGTGTACGACGACGAGATCTTCGGCCCGGTCCTGTCCGTGGTCCGCGTCGATACCTACGGCGACGCCGTGAAGCTGGTCAACGACAACGAGTTCGGCAACGGCACGGCCATCTTCACCCGTGACGGCGGGGCGGCCCGGCAGTTCGAGTTCGACGTCGAGGCAGGCATGGTGGGCGTCAACGTGCCCATTCCGGTGCCGGTAGGCACGTTCTCGTTCGGCGGCTGGAAGAACTCGCTGTTCGGCGACACCCACATGTACGGCCCGGACAGCATCCGGTTCTACACCCGGGGCAAGGTGGTGACCACGCGCTGGCCGGATCCCTCCACCTCGGTGATTGACCTGGGCTTCCCGCAGGTCCACTGAGCTTGACAGGAGCACTGAACGCATAAAGGAGCGCCACCGGGCAGGCCCGGTGGCGCTCCTGTTACTAGCCGTTCATGATGTCGCTGCGCCGCTTCATGTAGTCCTCCATGGACAGCTCACCGTTGGTGTACTGCTGGTCCAGTTCCGCGAGCTTGCGGGCGCGGTACCCTTGCGGTGCCGCCGGCGGCGGGGGAGTGGCCGGCGCTGGGGACTGTCCCGGCGTCGGCTCTCCGGGACGCGGCTGCTGAGACCCCTGCTGATCAAAGCCGGGCTGGCCAAAGCCTGGCTGACCAAACCCCTGTCCCTGCGGGGGACCGTAGCCGGGGTCCGGCAGAGGCTGCTGGCCGTACTGGTGGGGCAACGGCTGCGGGTCGCCCAGGGGCTGCGGCCGCTGGATACTGCGGAAGCCGCCGGAGAAGTAGTCCTGCTGGGTATAGCCGTCGCGGGGCTGGTTGCTCTGCGGCCCGGCCGAGCCTGGATACTGGCCCGGTCCCGGGTACTGGCCGGGGCCGGGATACCCGTCTTGTCCGTATTGCCCCGGGAACTGTTCAGGGAAGCGCCCGGGCAACGACTGGTCCCGGTCCCGCCGTGCCACGGACCGCCGGTACATCCGCATGGCCATGGGGACGACGAAGGACAGGACGATAATCCAGAAAAACAAGCTGCTCACGGTGCCGCGCCTCTCGAGTGTTGTCCTTCCAGCCTAACCCCGGGCGGCCTTACCGGCGGCTGGGCTCCGACGTTCCCAACGGGCCCTCACCCGCACCCAAGGGAACGCCCGGACCGAAGACGGGGCCCGGCGTCGGCCGCTTTGCCGTGATGCCGTCCCCGGAGGACTGGCGGCGCAGCCGCCGCAGCACCCACGGCACGAAGTATTCGCGCGCCCACACCAGGTCCCCGCTCCTGGCCTCGCGCCAGGTCCGGGGCGGCAGGGGCTTGGGCTGCAGCGGCTCCAGGGAATGCTCAACGTTGAGCGCGTCCAGCACCATGGCCGCTATGGTGTGGTGCCCCAGCGGGGAGAAGTGCAGCCGGTCCTGGTCCCACATCTGCGGATCGCTCAACTGCCGCAGCGACCACATGTCCGCGATGATGGCGTCGTGCCGCGTTGCCACCGTCCGCAGGTTCTCGTTGTAGATGGCCACCTTGCTGCGGATCCTGCCGAGCACTGACGAGCCGGTGTCAGGTCCGTTGAACAGGACCACCGTGGCACCACCCAGGGACAGGATCTGGACCACGGAATCGAGCTTTTCGGCCAGCACGTCCGGGTCGCCGCCCGGGCGGATGAGGTCGTTGCCGCCCGCCGACAGGGTTACCAGGTCCGGCTTCAGCTCCAGGGCAGGCGCCAGCTGCTGGTCAACGATCTGCTGCAGCAGGCGGCCGCGGACGGCCAGGTTGGCGTAGGCGAAGTCAGGCTGGGTCCTGCCCAGCTCCTCGGCCACCCTGTCGGCCCAGCCGCGGTGGCCGCCGGGGCTCGCGGGTTCGGGGTCGCCGATGCCCTCGGTGAAGGAATCGCCCATCGCCACGTAACGGGTCCACGGGTGGGATCCCGGGTGCGCGGACGGGGCCTTGATGTCACTTGCGTCAGTCACGGTCCTATCCTGCCTTCCGCTTCACTGCCTACGCGAACGTAGGTTGTTACTTGTGGGTAACTGATATGAATGGAAACCATGACTGACGCCGAAGTATTTCCTGCCCCCGTTGTCCTGTGGTCCCATCCGGAGGACCAGCGCGACGGCAAGCCGCTGCTGGTGCTCCTCCACGGCTACGGCGCCAATGAGCGGGACCTGCTCAGCCTGGCCGACCTGCTGCCCGGGGACTTCGCCGTCGCGTCCGTGCGTGCGCCGATCGCCACGGGCCCCGGCTTCACTTGGTTCCCGCTCACGGCCTCCATCGAGTACTCGCTGGAGCGGGTCAAGAAGGCCTCGGCGTACGTACTGGAGTGGATCGACACCATCCGGGTGGGGCATCCGTCGGTGACCCTGCTCGGCTTCTCCATGGGCATGGCCATGGCAACCACGCTCCTGCGGCAGCGGCCCACGGACTTCGCTGCCGTCGTCGGACTGTCCGGTTTCGTGGTGGACGCAGCCGGCGACCCTTCGTTCAGGGACGATGAGCTGGACGGCACCGTGCCCATGTTCTGGGGCCGGGACCAGCAGGATCCGGTGATCACCCAGGACAAGATCGAGTACACCATGGGCTGGGTCCGCAAGCACGTCAAGCTCACCAAGGTGCTCTACACCGGCATGTGGCACGGGATCAACCAGCAGGAGATCGGGCACGTGGGGGAGTTCCTCACTCACGAGGTGCTGAACAAGTAGGCGTACGACGGCGGCCGGCAGTCCCGGCGGACGTCACGTCACGCGGCCTGCACGTCCTCCGCCGGGCAGTGCGCCTGCGTTGCGTCAGTCCGTTTCGGGCGCCACTACCCGGACACTCTGTCCGTTCACCGTGACAACGTCGCCGTTGTGCAGCTGGCGGCCGCGGCGGTCGTCGATTTCGCCGTTGACCTTGACCAGCCCGTTCTTGATGAGCGCCGCCGCCTCCACGCCGTCCTCCACGAGGTTGGCGAGCTTCAGCAGCTGGCCCAGCCGGATCATGCTGTCGCGGATGGGGACGTCGTCAATGGGGTTGCTCATAGAGCAATAATGCCTGAACTAAGGTGGATTCAATGACCTCCCCTTCCCGCCTGCCGGTGCTCGCAGGCCTGCCCCTGGCCGTGGGTTCCGGCCTTGCCATCCCAGTCCAGGGGCGCATCAACGGGGCCCTGGGCGCCCGCCTCGGTGACGGCATCGCCGCGGCGGCCGTGAGTTTCAGCACAGGCCTGCTGGTCATGATCGTGATTTCGCTGGTCCTGCCGCGCGGGCGGGCGGGGCTGGCCGGCATCCTTCCCGCGGTCCGCAAACGCGCCTTTCCACGTATCTACGTGGTGGCCGGTGCCATCGGCGCGCTGTTCGTTTTTGCCCAGTCGTTCACGGTGGGCATCCTGGGCGTGGCACTCTTCACCGTGGCCACGGTCACCGGGCAGACCGTGAGCGGCCTGCTGGTGGACCGCCTGGGAATCGGGCCGGCCGGGAAGAAATCCGTCACCGGCATCCGCATCATTGGCTGCGTCCTCACTATCGCCGCCGTCGCCTGGGCGGTTTCGCCCCGGTTCAGCGGCGCGGAGGCCGGCGGAACCGACGGTGGTCCGTCCTCCCTGCTGCTTCCCATCCTGCTGCCCGTGGCGGCTGGCTTCCTGATGAGCTTCCAGCAGGCCATGAACGGCACCGCCACCGTCCACTACGGCACACCGATCGCGGCCACCCTGGTCAACTTCGTGGCCGGCTGCATCGTGCTCTGGACAGCGCTGGCGGTGAAGCTGGCGGTGGCCGGCCCAGCCAACCCGCTGCCGTCCGAATGGTGGTACTACCTGGGCGGTCCCATGGGCTGCGTCTTCATTGGGCTCGGCGCCCTCCTGGTCCGCAGCCTTGGCGTACTGGTCACCGGGCTGGGCATGATTGCCGGCCAGCTGCTCGGCTCGCTGGCCCTGGACCTGGCGCTGCCCGCCCCGGGCACCGTCGTCGCCCCGGCCACCGTCCTCGGGACCCTGCTGACCCTCGCCGCGATCATCCTGGCAACTCTGCCGTGGCCGCGGGGCGCGCTCCGCAGGCAGCGGCCGGTACGCTAGGACACGAGCTTTTCAACGATCTTCCTTCATTCGCCCCGGCACCCTGCCCACTGTGCCTCCAGGCATACGGCGGCCGGGGCCTGACAACCCGCGGACCGCACCCAGCGGCCCTGTAGAAATTGGAGTTACCCCATGGCAGCAAAGTCCGTCCTCGACCAGGTCATTTCCCTCTCCAAGCGGAGGGGCTTCGTGTTCCAGGCCGGTGAGATCTACGGCGGCTCGCGCTCGGCCTGGGACTACGGCCCCCTGGGCGCGGAGCTGAAGGAAAACATCAAGCGCCAGTGGTGGCAGTCCATGGTCCGCGGCCGCGAAGACGTGGTGGGTCTGGACTCATCCGTCATCCTGCCCCGCCAGGTATGGGAAGCCTCCGGCCACGTAGAGGTCTTCTCCGACCCCCTGGTGGAATGCCTCTCCTGCCACAAGCGCTACCGCGCCGACCACCTCGAGGAAGAATACGAGGAAAAGAAGGGCCGGCCGGCCGAGAACGGCCTGAAGGACATTGCCTGCGCCAACTGCGGCACCCGCGGCCAGTGGACCGAACCGCAGGAGTTCTCCGGCCTGCTCAAGACCTACCTGGGCCCGGTGGCCAGCGAGGAAGGCCTGCACTACCTCCGCCCGGAAACCGCCCAGGGCATCTTCGTGAACTTCAACAACGTCCTCACCACCTCCCGGAAGAAGCCCCCGTTCGGCATCGGCCAGATCGGCAAGTCCTTCCGCAACGAGATCACGCCCGGCAACTTCATCTTCCGCACCCGTGAATTCGAACAGATGGAAATGGAGTTCTTCGTCGAGCCCGGCACCGATGAGGAATGGCACCAGTACTGGATGAAGGAGCGCATGGCCTGGTACACCGGCCTGGGCATCCGCGAGGAAAACCTGCGCTTCTTTGAGCACCCGAAAGAGAAGCTGAGCCACTACTCCAAGGGCACCACGGACATCGAATACCGCTTTGGCTTCCAGGGCTCGGAGTGGGGCGAACTCGAAGGCATCGCCAACCGCACCGACTTCGACCTCACCACGCACTCGAAGGCCTCCGGCCAGGACCTGAGCTACTTCAACCAGGCCACCAACGAGCGCTACACCCCGTACGTGATCGAGCCTGCGGCCGGGCTCACGCGCTCCTTCATGGCCTTCCTGGTGGACGCCTACACCGAGGACGAGGCCCCCAACGCCAAGGGCGGCGTGGACGTGCGCACCGTCCTGAAGCTGGACCCGCGCCTGGCCCCGGTCAAGGCCGCCGTGCTGCCGCTGAGCCGCAACGAGGACCTGTCCCCGAAGGCCAAGGACCTCGGCGCGCAGCTGCGGAAGAACTGGAACATCGACTTCGACGACGCCGGCGCCATCGGCCGCCGCTACCGCCGCCAGGACGAGATCGGCACCCCGTTCTGCATCACCGTGGACTTCGACACGCTGGAGGACCAGGCCGTCACCATCCGCGAGCGGGACACCATGAGCCAGGAGCGGGTCTCCCTGGACAAGGTGGAGGGCTACCTGGCGGCACGGCTGATCGGGGCCTGAGCATGGCCATCGAATACCGCGAATGGCGGGACGGCGACGACCTGGCGCTCCTGGAAATCTGGGGCGACCCGGACACCGCCCAGGCCCGCCAGTTCCGCGGGGCCCTGGCCGTGTCCTCCAACGGGAGGGACGGCTCCCCGTGGCGCCGCTGCGTCGTGGCCGAGGACGTCATTGACGGCGTGGGCATTCCGGTGGCGGCCGGCGTCGTCTATGAGGCCTCCCTGCACCCGGAACGCCTCTGGTGCTACATCGAGGTGGCCCGCGACCACCGCCGCGCGGGCATCGGGGCGAGCCTCCTGACCATGCTGCGGCGCGAGGCCGAACACGCGCCGTCGGGGGTCACCAGGCTGCGCGCCAAGGTGGAGCCCGGCACCGCGGGGGCGGCCTTTGCCGAGGCGTTTGGGCTGGCACCCATCCAGCGTTCCCGCCTTGTGGTGGTGGAGCCGGGCGCCCTGCGGCTTCCGGTGTTCCCCGCCAAGGACGACGGCGGCGCGGCCAGCGGCGAGAACGCCGGCTCGGACGTGGTGATGGACCTTGCCACCGGCTCCGTGGAGCTGACCGACGTGGTGGGCCGGTACTACACCTCCATCCACGGGTGGGACTCGCCCGGCGTCCTGTCCCTGGGGCAGGTGCAGAAGCTGTTCCTGGACGAGCTCACCGGGGCCCACGGCGCCATCGTCCTGCGGGCGCAGCCGGAGTCCGCGTTCGGCTCAGGCGTGGCGCCGACCAAAAAGGGCCGCATCCGTGCCTTCGCGGTGAGCTACGCGGCCCCGGCAGACCCGGACGCCGCACCCCATGCTGACGCGGCTGCGGGCTCAGGTTCGGATACGCCCACCGACGTGTTCGTGGGGCACGAGCCTTCGCTGGACGCCAACGATGCCGCGGAGGCGGTCCGGGACATGCTTGCCCTGATCGCGTACCAGCACCCGGTCATGCTGGAACTGGACGACTCCATGGCCGCCCTGCGCGCCGCCGTCGAGCCCCTGCTGGAAAGCGGCAAGGCACGGTTGGCGGGGTCTGAAACCCTGGTGGTCTCGGACTAAGGAACTGCCTGCCTGCCCCCAGGCGGCCCCCGTTGGACGCCCACACAGGCCCTCAACGCTGCGTGCGGGTCACTTGGGGGAGCGGGCTGTCCGTTGCGGGGCCTGCCTTCGGCGGGGAGCCCGACGGCGGCCCGCGGCTGCGTCTGCCGCGTCCAGCAGCTGCCGCTCGGCGTCGGTCGGCGCGCCGCCGCCCAAATGCGCCGGCATCCACCACGCGCCGGATTCCGGTCGGAGGGGAAACCCGGCGATGCACTGGTCGATCCCTGACTGCAGTGTCCGGCGCAGTGCTTCCGTGGCCGCTTCAACGTCAACGTCAGGCGGATAGACCACCGGTTCGGCCACGTGCACCCGTACCGGCGCCCGCCAGCTGCGGCGCAGGGAAAAGCCGTGGCCGCGGGTCAACACCCGGTGGGCGCCCCAGACGGACACCGGAATCACCGGGACGCCGGCCTCCGCAGCCATCCGGACAGCCCCAGTGCGGCACTCGCGTACGGTAAAACTGCGGCTGACCCCCGCTTCCGGGAACACGGCAAGGTACTCGCCGTCGCGCAGCTTGGCCACCGCGGCGTCATAGGCGTCCGAACGGTCCGTATATCCCACCACCACGTGGCCGCTGGCGCTGATGGCGGGGCCGGCAAGCCAATGGTCTGCCGCGCCCTGGTGGACCAGGAACCGCAGCTGGGCACGGGCGTGCCGCCACAGGAGCAGCTCCAGCACGGCAAAATCCAGGTAGCCGAAATGCGTGACGGCGAACACCGCCCCCTTGCCGGGGGCCACCAGCCGCGAGGGCCCCCTGGTGGGTCCCTTTTCGGGCAGGTGTTCCAGGCCGGTTGCGTGGATGTCCAGCCGCAGCGCCCAGCGCAGGAACTGCCCGGTCCGGACGATCAGCCGGTAGAAGCGGTCGTTGGTTGGTGGACGCCAGGGCATGGGAAACTGCCTAGAGGGTGACCTGGGCGGATGAGTCCGGCAGCAGCCGGGTGAAGGCAGGCGACGGCCGGACTGCGGCGCCCGTGCTCTCGGCAAAGGACTTGATGACGAACCCGGTGGCGAGTGTCTGCCACACCCGGATCTTACGGAGCATGAAGTGCCCCACGCCTTTGAGGGCCACGTACTGCATGCTCGCGGCGTCGGCCGAGGCCCGGCGGGCGAAGGCAAGGGACTGGGAGGGGCTGGTCATGTGGTCGGTGGTGCCGTGGATGATCAGGACTTTCCTTCCGGCGACACTGGCTGCGGGAGTCTGCGGGCTCAGCCACGGGGCAAGCGCCACAACGGCCTCAACCTGGGCGTGGTCCGCTGCGCACACGGCTGTCAGGCCGCCCATGGAGTGGCCCAGCAGGAAGACCGGAACGTCGGGGTGGCGTTCGGAAATCTTCCCCAGCGCCCAGCGGGCATCCTGCAACGGCGACATGTCAGGCCCGTTCCAGCCGCGGACGCTGTTGCGCAGTGACCAGACGGCCAGCCCGTGTTTCCGGCCGGCGCGGTGCAGGTGCCTGGCGAAGGGGACCATCCTGGCCGGGCTCAGGTGCCGGGCCTCCACCGGATCGCGGCTGTGGGCCTTGCCGCCGTGCAGGACCAGGACCACGCCCTTGGTGTCGCCGGATGCTTCAAGGACGCTCAGTACAGGCTGGTGGCCGGGAACCACCGGCGCCTGCCCGGCCTGCACCCCGCCGGCGTCACCTTCGCCTTGAACTCCTGCCCCTTGAACGCCTGGCCCATGCGTACCACGGTTGCCCATGCCTGGTTCCTCCCCATCCCGATGGTCCATTTATAAACCCTAAGGCGGCCCACGTAGAGTTCAACCATGAGGTTGTACTGCTGATGGGCGCCGGTCACTCCCATGCTTCCTTGGATCATTCGGAGCCGACGCCCCAGGCGATGGCTGCCCGCAGCAAGGCGAACCGTATCCTTGCCGCGGTGCTCATTCCGCTGGCGCTGCTGACCCTGGCCGGGATGGCCGCATTGTGGCCGTCGGGCAGCAGGGAAGGTGTCTCGCTCGCCAACCCGTACTCCACAGCCCCCGGGGTGACCTTCGATACGGGCACCATCCAGAACGTGGTGACCGAAAACTGCATGCAGGGCACCAGCCAGCAGGGGACGGGTCAACAGGGCACCAGCCAACAGGGGACAGGTCAACAGGGCACGGGCCAACAGGGCACCACACAGCAGCCGCCGGGACAGGGCTCGGACTGCACCTTCGCCTTCACGGAGCCGGACAAGGGCGGCAGCCCGGTGAAGGTGGTCATCAACCCGGATGTGGCCTCCTCGCACGGGGTCAAGCCCGGGGACCAGATCCGGTACCTGAACCTCTCCAAGGTCCAGGGCGCCACGGGCTCGCAGGGCTCACCGGCCTACATCTTCGTGGACTTCGTCCGCACGCTGCCGATTGTCCTGCTCGCCGTGCTCTACGCCGCGGTGGTCATCGCGGTCGCCAGGTGGCGCGGCCTCCGGGCCCTGATCGGGCTGGTGGGCGCCTATTTCGTGCTGGCCAACTTCCTGCTTCCAGGCCTGGTGGAAGGCAAACCGCCGCTGCTGCTGGCCCTGGTGGGTTCCACCGTGATCATGATCGGGGTGCTGTATTTCGCGCACGGATTCTCCGCGCGCACATCCACCGCACTCCTGGGCACCATCTTCGGCCTGGCCATCACCGCGCTGCTGGCAGCCTGGGCCACCGACGCCGCCAACCTTGCCGGAGTGGGCAGCCACGACGCAGCCACTCTGGTGAACACCTCGGCCAACATCTCCATCTCGGGGGTGATCCTTTGCGGACTCATCATCTCCGGCCTGGGTGTCCTCAACGACGTCACCATCACCCAGTCCTCCGCGGTGTGGGAGCTCTACGAACTGGCACCGGCCAGCAGTGCGCGGAAGCTGTTCACCTCCGCCATGCGGATCGGCCGCGACCACATCGCCTCCACCGTGTACACCATCGCCTTCGCCTACGCCGGCGCCGCACTGCCCATCCTCATCATCGTCATGCTCTACGACCGGCCGCTGCTGGACACCCTCACCAGCGCCGAACTGTCCGAGGAAGTCATCCGGACCCTTGTGGGATCGATCGGACTGGTCCTGGCCATCCCCGTCACCACCCTGATCGCCGTGCTCGTGGTCAAGGCAACCGGCATCAGGGCCGCGGACGCCGCGCCTGCGGTTGCCGGGTCACGGGACACTGAGGCGCAGGACATTGGGGCGCGGGACATTGCAGCAGGAGACGGAAAGAACGACGGCGGGCACAGCCCCGCGGACGACGTTGCGGACACCGGGGCGCTCGCCGCTGCCGCGCTCGAGCAGCGCAGCCGGCGCGCCGCCGTCGAACCCCCGCACGAACAAGTGAACGAACCCGCCACCCGGCGGGGCCGCCGGGCCGACCGCGGCTGAACAGCCTTACGACGGACGGCCTTTCAGCGGGCTGCTTTGCTGCCGCGTGCTGCTGGGCGTCGGCCAGCCTGGAAATCCGGTTGCCCAAAACCTGCGACGGGCCACTGGCACTGGCGGGAATGGCCGATTTGCCCGGCTTTGCAACAATGGACAGGTGACTGTTGCAGCAACTCCCCCCGCCCCCAAGCTGGAACTCCCGCCCCTGAAGCTGGGACCCATCACGGTTGACACCCCGGTGATCCTGGCCCCGATGGCCGGCATCACCAACTCCGCCTTCCGCAGGCTCTGCCGTGAGTACGGCGGCGGCATGTACGTGGCGGAGATGGTCACCTCCCGCGCGCTGGTGGAGCGGACACCCGAATCCCTCCGCATCATCTCGCATGACGAGGACGAAAAGGTCCGGTCCGTCCAGCTGTACGGCGTGGACCCCGTCACCGTCGGCGCCGCCGTCCGGATGCTGGTGGAGGAAGACAGGGCGGACCACATCGACCTCAACTTTGGCTGCCCCGTTCCCAAGGTGACCCGGCGCGGCGGCGGCTCCGCCCTGCCCTGGAAGACCGACCTTTTCACCTCGATCGTGCAGACCGCCGTCAGGGAAGCCTCCAAAGGCAACGTTCCACTGACCATCAAGATGCGCAAGGGCATCGACGATGACCACCTGACGTACCTCGACGCCGGCCGCATCGCCCGCGATTCCGGCGTTGCCGCCGTCGCCCTCCACGGGCGCACCGCCGCCCAGTTCTACTCAGGCAAGGCCGACTGGTCCGCCATCGCCCGGCTCCGTGAGGCCCTGCCCGACATCCCGGTGCTGGGCAACGGCGATATCTGGTCCGCGGAGGACGCCGTCCGGATGGTCCGCGAAACCGGCGTGGACGGCGTAGTCGTGGGCCGCGGCTGCCAGGGCCGGCCGTGGCTCTTCGGCGACCTGCAGGCCGCTTTCGAAGGCAGCGACGTCCGCCACCGGCCCAACCTGCGGCAGGTGGCAGAGGGCGTCTACCGCCATGCAGAACTGATGGTGGAAACCTTCGGCGATGAAGGGAAGGCGCTGCGCGAGATCCGCAAGCACATCGCCTGGTACTTCAAGGGCTACGTGGTGGGCGGGGAACTGCGCACCCGGCTGGCCCTGGTCACCAGCCTGGAGGTACTCCGGGACACCCTGGCCGAGCTGGACCTGGATTCGCCCTATCCGGGGGTGGACGCCGAGGGCCCGCGCGGCCGCGCCGGCTCACCCAAGAGGCCTGCCCTGCCCAAGGACTGGCTGGACTCCCGGGCCCTGAACGATGATCAGTCCCGGGATATTTCCGCCGCAGAACTGGATGTTTCCGGTGGCTGAAACACCGACGGCAGGAACCCCCACCGCCGCCCTGGCGCTCCCCGGGTACGACACGCACGATTCTGCCCGCTGGTTTGAGGAGCCGCCGAAGAGCACCTACCGGTCCGACTTTGAGCGGGACCGCGCCCGGGTGCTGCATTCCTCGGCCCTGCGCAGGCTGGGCGCCAAAACCCAGGTGGTGGCACCGGACACCGACGACTTTGTCCGCACCCGCCTCACGCACAGCCTGGAAGTGGCGCAGGTAGGTCGCGAACTGGGCCGTGCCCTGGGCTGCGATCCGGACGTGGTGGACACCGCCTGCCTCAGCCACGACCTGGGCCACCCGCCCTTCGGCCACAACGGCGAATCGGCGCTGAACGAGGTGGCCCATGCCATCGGCGGTTTCGAGGGCAACGCCCAGACCCTCCGCCTGCTCACCCGGCTCGAACCCAAGGTGCTCACTGCTGACGGCCGGCCTGCCGGACTGAACCTCACCCGCGCCAGCCTTGACGCGGCGTCGAAATACCCGTGGTCCGCGCTGGAAGCGCCGGTGATCCACGGCCAGCGCACCAGCAAGTTCGGCGCGTACGAGGACGACCTGCCCATCTTCAACTGGATCCGCGAGGGCGCCCCGGAACGCCGGACCTGCCTGGAAGCCCAGGTGATGGACCTGGCCGACGACATCTCCTACTCAGTGCACGACGTGGAGGACGCGATCGTTGCCGGCCACTTCCAGCTGCGCTGGATGGACAACCCGGACCACCGCGCCCGGGTGGTGGGGTACGCCAAGCAGTGGTATCTCCCGCACAACGACCCCGCCGCCATCGACGCCGCCCTGGGACGGCTCGAAGCCACCGACGTCTGGGTCCGTGAGGCGGATGGAAGCCGCAAGTCCATGGCTGCCCTGAAGAACATGACCAGCCAGCTGATCGGCAGGTTCTGCCAGAGCGCCCTGGAAACCACCCGGGCCGTTTACGGGCCGGAGAACCTCACGCGCTACAACGCCGAACTCATGGTCCCGGACGAGACCGTCATGGAAATCGCGGTGATGAAGGGCCTTGCCACCACCTTCGTGATGACCACCGAACACCGGCAGCCCATCTATGAGCGCCAGCGCGAGGTGCTGCACGCCCTGGTGACAGCCCTCAGCGCCACGGGGGACCGGCATCTGGAGCCGATGTTCGCGGCGGACTGGCGGGCGGCGGACGACGACGGCGCCCGCCTTCGCGTAATCATCGACCAGGTGGCGTCCCTCACCGACGGGTCCGCCCTGGCCATGTACGAGCGTTTGGTGGGGAGCCTGCCCTCGCTCTGGTGAACCGCCCGTGAAGGCCGCCCCTGGACATCGGCCGGATCAACAGCTTCCTTAAAGGATCTACACAGGAATGAAGCGCACCATGGGAGGAAAGACGGGCCGCTAGGATCGGGAGCAGGTCATGAGTACTCGCAGCAGGGGCAAGCGCCTCGCCACCGGGATTACCGCGGCCGTGGGCGTTGGCAGTTTCGCCGCTGCCGGCGTGGCGGCGGCTGCCGTCTATGCTGCAACGCCGTCCGTGATAGCCAGGACCACCCACACCCAGGACAGCAGCACCCAGGACAAGAGCACCCAGGACAAGAGCACCCAGGACAAGAGCACCCAGGGGAGCACGCCCAAATCCGGTTCTTCCCGCTCTGACGGCGACGACTACGGAACCCGCAAAGACAACAGCACGCGCCGCTCCAAGAGCTATGGCAATAACGGCAGCACCAGTCCGGTCCAGCCCGGGAACGGCGGCACCGTCCATGGCAGGTCCTCGGGGTCCTGACGTGGACAGCGTAGATGTTTCCGGTACCGGGGTTGCTGGTTCCACCACCACCGGCGGCGCAGCAGCCTCCGTCGACACCATAACTCCGGAAGCCACAGCAACTCCGGAAACCACAGCGCAATCCAGCTGGACAGTCTGGCAGTTGGACGCATCCGTGACCGTTACCGATCCCGGCAAGCTTGCCGCGGCGGAAGCCATTGTCCGCGGCGTGGTGGCCGCCGTCGACCTCGCCTGCAGCCGTTTCCGCGGCGATTCTGAACTGGTGCGGCTCCAGCCGCGAATGGCGTCGGGCGTCAGCGTAAGCCCACTGTTCCGGCTGCTCCTGGAACGCGCCCTGGACGTGGCGGAGATGACCGGCGGCGATGTGGATCCCACGCTCGGGGCAGACCTGGCAGCCCTGGGCCACGGCCCGGGGATGCAGGGCCGGCCCGGGCTGCACAGCGTGCCGGTGCCGGCGCTGCCCGCGCCGTCGCCGCACATCCCGTTGCCGCCCGACCCTGCTCCCAGGCTCCCGGGCTGGTCCCGCGTCACACTCGATTCGGCCAAGCTGACCGTACCGGCTGACCTGCGCCTCGACCTGGGCGCGTCAGCCAAGGCTGTCGCCGCGGATCTTGCCGCCGCCGAGGTGCACCGGAAGCTGGGCTGCGGGGTCCTCGTGGGCCTGGGCGGCGACCTTGCGTCCGCAGGGCCGGGACCCACGGTGGAAGGGAACCCGGGCCAGTGGCAGGTCCTGGTTCAGGACCTTCCCGCAGACCCGGCCCAACAAATCTCTTTGGCGCCGGGATATGCCCTGGCTACGTCCAGTACCCAAAAGCGCCGCTGGACGCACGAAGGGACGACCGTCCACCACATCCTTGACCCCCGCTTTGGCCTCCCGGCCGAAACAGTTTGGCGTTCGGTGACCGTGGCGGCCCTTACCTGCCTGCAAGCCAACGCGTTCAGTACTGCTGCCATAGTCCGCGGCTTCGCGGCCCTGGAATGGTTCCGGGCCGAAGGGATCCCGGCCCGGCTCGTGGACAGCAGAGGCAGGGTGACAACCACCGGTGGCTGGCCGGCCGGTGGCTGCCACCCTGCCGCAAACGCTGCAGGCACCAGCGCTGGAAGCTTCACGGCCGGTGGGGGTGTCCGCCATGGATGAAGCGATGTGGGCCTTTGGCCGCGTCAGTGGGTTTGTGTCCCTTGCCCTGTTCACCGGATCCGTACTGCTGGGGATCCTGAACCGGTCCGGCCGGCCGTTCATGGTGCTGCCCCGGTTTTCCATCAGCCTCCTGCACCGGAACATCTCCCTGCTCGCCACGGTCTTCCTGGGGCTGCACGTGGGCTCCCTGCTTCTTGACTCCTACGCAAAATTGAACCCGGTGGACATCGTGGTGCCGTTCCTTGGTTCTTTCCAGCCGTTCTGGCAGGGGCTGGGGACGGTGGCCCTGGACCTTGTCCTGGCTGTGGTGGTGACGGGGCTGCTGCGCCACCGGATCGGGCTGCGCAGCTTCAAGGCTGTCCACTGGCTCAGCTACGGCGTGTGGCCGGTGGCAATGGCGCACGCCCTCGGCAACGGCACCGACGCCTCAAGCGGCTGGTTCCTCCTGCTGGCTGTGGCGTCCGCGGTGGCTGTTGCCGCGGCCCTGCTGTGGCGGCTGAGCCCGTCCTTCCTCGAGACCTCGCATGCCAGGCAAGGAAACCTCCCGTGAGCCGTGACATCCACCCCCAGGTGGCCCCCGGGATCCAGCCGCAGGTGTCCCGGAAGGGCCACGATGACCCCCACAACAGCGGTCACCGGCCGGCATCCCGGGACAGCAGCCACCAGGAGCCGCGCCTCCTGGCCGCAGGCCCCGACGCAGGGTGGGCCCAGCACCTGGACACCTTCGGGCCCTGGGAGCCGCAGCCTGCCGCGGGCGGCCTGCTGGAGGCGCTGGCGGTGGCCGGACTGACTGGCCGGGGTGGGGCCGCCTTCGAAACCTGGCGCAAGGCCACGGCGGCCGCCGGCCAGGGCAGGAAGGGTTTGTTTTCCGCCAAACCTGTGGTGATCGCCAACGGCGCCGAAGGCGAACCGCTCAGCTTCAAGGACCGGACGCTCCTGGCTCATGCGCCCCATCTCGTCATTGACGGACTGTTGGTCCTGGCCGCTGCCCTGGGCGGCGCCGGCATGTACGTCTACGCGCCGGCGGCCAGCCTGCCCCGCATGCGGCAGGCGCTCAAAGAGCGCCCGGGGGCCGCGAAGATCCGCCTGGTGGAGTCGCCCGAAACGTTCATCTCCGGGGAGTCGAGCGCGGTGGTCAACATGATTGCCAACGGTGCCGCCGTGCCCACGGACCAGCGCGGGCGCCTCAGCGAGTCGGGACTCAACGGCCGCCCCACCCTGGTGGCCAATGTCGAAACCCTGGCCCAGGTTGCCCTGATCGCACGCTACGGGGCGCAGTGGTTCCGCCAGGCCGGCACCGCAACGGATCCCGGCACCCGGCTGGTGTCCGTGTCCGGCCCCGCCCCGGTCCGGGATGTGGTGCTGGAGGTGCCCGGCGGCGTGCAACTTTCCGCGGTCCTGAAGGAAGCGGGGATGGATCCCGCCTCCTTGTCCGCCGTCCTGGTGGGCGGCTACCACGGCCGGTGGGTACGCCCCGGGGCATACGCCATCTCGCCCGCGGGACCGCCGGACCGGACCGCCCGGCCGGGTGCAGGAGTGATCCATGCCCTGGACCTGCAGGACTGCGGCATCCAGGCGACGGCCCGGATTGTCAGCTACCTGGCCAACCAGTCCGCCCGGCAATGCGGGCCATGCATGTTCGGCCTGCCGGCCATGGCATCCGTCCTGAACAGGATTGGCGGAGGGGAACGCAATCCCCGCTTGGCCTCCGAGCTGGACCGCCTGGGGCGGCTGGTTTCCGGCCGCGGCGCCTGCCGGCATCCGGAGGGAACCACCGGACTGGTCAGCAGCGCCCTTGAGGTGTTTGCCCCGGACTTCCGGGCCCACCTTTCCGGATACTGCACGGGTCCGGGAGGCGCAGCGGCATGACGACGTACCTGCACATCGACTGGACCAGCTGTGACGGCCGGGGCCTTTGCACCGAACTTCTTCCCGGCGTGCTGGACCGGGACGACTGGGGGTATCCCGTGGCCCGCGGCAAGGCGGGCCGCGAACGCACGGACGTGCCCCTGCGGGAAGCCGACCGGGAAGCCGCCCAGGAGGCCGTCTTCCTCTGCCCCAAACTGGCACTGAGCCTGCACGGGCGGACGCCGCAGCAACCGGACCAGAAGGTGCCTGGCCGGTAGGGGCCAGGCCTGACACTAAGATTGCTGTGTGGCTGGGCTGATCAAACGTGAAGATATCGACGAAGTACGCCAGCGCACGGACATCAAGGAAGTGGTGGACGGCTACGTCACGCTCAAGGGTGCCGGGCTGGGAACCTTCAAGGGTCTGTGCCCCTTCCACGACGAGCGCTCGCCGTCCTTCACCGTCCGTCCCCAGGTAGGCCGCTACCACTGCTTCGGCTGCGGCGAGGACGGTGACGTCATTGCCTTCGTGCAAAAGCAGGACCACAGTTCCTTCCAGGAAGCCGTGGAAAAGCTTGCCGCCCGGATCGGCTACGAGCTCCGCTACGAGGACGGCGGGACCGGGCCCAACCGCGAGGAGGTGGGCCGCCGCCAGCGGCTCCTGGACGCGCACAAGATCGCGGACGAGTTCTTCCGCGCCCAGCTGCTCACCCCCGGCGCCGCCGAGGCCAGGAATTTCCTGTTTGGCCGGGGCTTTGACAGGGCAGCGGCGGAACACTTTGGCTGCGGGTACGCCCCGCAAGGGTGGGATGCCCTCCTGAAGCATCTCCGCGGCCGCGGTTTCACCGATGCCGAGCTCAAGCTCACCGGGATGTTCAGCGAGGGCAACCGGGGAATTTACGACCGTTTCCGTGGCCGCCTCATCTGGCCCATCAAGGACATGGCCGGCGACACCATCGGCTTCGGCGCGCGCAAGCTCTACGAGGACGATCAGGGCCCCAAGTACCTGAACACCCCGGAAACCACCCTCTACAAGAAGTCACAGGTCCTGTACGGCATCGACCTCGCCAAGCGCAGCATCGCCAAGGACCGCCAGCTGGTGGTGGTGGAGGGCTACACCGACGTGATGGCCTGCCACCTGGCGGGAATTACGACGGCGGTGGCCACGTGTGGCACCGCGTTCGGCACCGAGCACATCAAGATAGCCCGCCGGCTGTTGTCAGACGACGGCACCGGGGGAGAGGTGGTGTTCACCTTCGACGGCGACGCCGCCGGCCAGAAGGCGGCCCTCCGGGCCTTCGAGGAGGACCAGCGGTTCACCGCGCAGACCTACGTGGCCGTGGAACCCACGGGTGCCGACCCCTGCGACCTCCGGCTCAGCCGGGGCGATGAAGCCGTGCACGCCCTGATCCAGTCCCGGCGGCCGCTGTTCGAGTTCGCCATCCGCACCACGCTGAAGCAGTTCAACCTGGACACCGTCGAGGGCCGCGTGCAGGGCCTGAAGGCATCCGTGCCCGTGGTGGCGGCCATCCGCGACGCCTCCACCCGCACCGGCTACTGCCAGGCGCTGACCGGCTGGCTGGGCATGCCGGACCCCAACGAGGTCCTGCGCCTGGTCAATGCGGCCGTAAAGCGCGGAGACACGGGGCGCCCCGCCGCACCCGGCCAACAGCAGGGGGGAGGGGCTGCCCACCCGGCCACTGCCAACTCCGCCACCGCCCAGGCCGGCGGGCCCGGCGTGGCTGCCGGGCCGTCGTCGGGAGCTGTGCCCTCCTACCACCGCCCCGACCCGCGGGACCCCGTGGCGTCCATGGAACGGCAGGCGCTGGAAGTGGCGCTGCAGCAGCCGTCGCTGCTGGCCGGTGGGGTTTGGGAGCGGTTCGCCGCCGCCAGGTTTGCCACCCCCGCCTTCCAGGCCGTCCATGACGCCATGCGCGCCACCGGCCCCGGGCTTGTGGGCGATCCCGTGCGCTGGGTGGAGCACGTCATGCACGAGGTTCCCGAGCCCCTCCGCCCCCTCGTCTCGGAGCTTGCCGTGGTGCCGCTGCCTGCCCACACGGAGGAAGCTGTGCTGAAGTACTGCCGCGACATCCTGTCCCGGCTTTTCGAACTCCAGATCACCCGCGTCAAGGCGGACAAGATGGGCCAGCTGCAGCGCCTGGACGCCGCAACGGATCCGGAAACCTACCAGCGGCTCAACCGTGAACTGATGATGCTGGAGATGGAACGCAGGGCACTGCGCGCGGAGACGTAGGCGGGAGCCTGGGGCGGGCGGGCGTGGCAGAGGTCACCGGCCGCCCGATTTCGTTTCCGCCGCAGGTGTTTGCTAGGCTAATACCCGCTTCATTCCTCCTTAGCTCAATTGGCAGAGCATTCGACTGTTAATCGAAGGGTTGCTGGTTCAAGTCCAGCAGGAGGAGCTTCCAATCCCCGTTCCGGCCTCCGGAACGGGGATTTTTTGTCTCCCATATGGGGCGTGTGGGCCCGTGAAACCGCCGATTTCCCTTGGGCCGGAATCCTTTGCTAATGTCATACCTGCTTCATTCCTCCTTAGCTCAATTGGCAGAGCATTCGACTGTTAATCGAAGGGTTGCTGGTTCAAGTCCAGCAGGAGGAGCGCTACGAAAAATCCCCGTTCCTCCACCCGGAGGAACGGGGATTTTTTCTTTCCGCGGGGCGGGAAGCCGGGCTAGACGAAGTCCATTTCCACTTGCAGGAATCTTTCGGCCTCGGCAATTGCTGCCTCGAAGGCCTCCTTCTCGGTAGGTGACTTCCGGGGCTCGCGGGGGTTCCATTCGTGCGGAGCGGAGTGGATCCTGACAAAACCGGCGTCCGGCGGGGCGTAGAAGATGCCGAACCGCTGCACGGGCCATTCCGGCGAGGTCTCCGGCGCCACCAGCAGGGCTGCATTGAAGGCGGGGTTGAACCATTGGGCGATGGGCCGGCGCCGGTCTTCGGTGAACAGCCCGGCCGCGTACAGTGCCGCCGACTGCTGGCCCGCCTGCGCGCACAGCCGCTCCCACCACAGTGGCAGGATTCGGGCGTCGCACCGTTGCCATGTGGCCGGAAGTGGCGGTTGGTTCTGCCAGCTGGACACGGGATTATTTTATCCCTGCAGGCAGCCGCAGGGGCAGGGAAAGCCGCCCCGTGCGGCATGTCGGTCAGCGGCGGTTCCTGCGCCCGCGCTTCCCTGGTCCACCCTTTCCCGGTCCACCCTTCCCCGGTCCAGGGTTCACGCGGTAGAGGAGAGCGGCGCCTGCCAGCATCCCCAGGACGATGCCGGTGGCAGGGTTGCCAAGGGCGCGGCCGGCGAAATAGCCCACGACGGCGCCAAGCACGGCCCCGAGGAAAAGTCCCCTGCCGTTGCGGTGCGGTTTGCTGCTCATGGGCTGCCTTTCACAGGACGGCTGGAACGTGGAGTGGATTGACGGCGCTCAGTGGATCGAAGGGGCTCAGTGGATCGAAGGGGCTCGGTGGATTGAAGGCACTCAGTGGATTGAAGGTACTCAGTGGATGGAAGGTACGGTGCGCGGCCGGACCACCAGCCAAAGGGCGGCGATGGCCAGCAGGATGCAGGAGGCCTGCACCGCACCCATCGGCGCGGCGCTGGTGATGCCCAGCCAGCCCACCACGGGCGAAATCAGTCCTGCCATGAGGAACGTGGCCGCACCCAGCAGCGATGCCGCAGTCCCGGCCTGGGCCGCATGGCCCGCCAGCGCCAGCACCTGCACGCAGGGGAACATGAAGCCCGTGCCCAGGATGTAGAACCACAGCGGGACCATCACGCCCCACAGCCCAAGGCCTGCCCGGTCGAACACCACGATCAGCAGGCCCATCAGGAACATCCAGGCGGTGGCCCCGGCCAGGATCCATTGCGGCGGGATGATCCTGATCAGCCGGGCACTGGTCTGCACGCCGGCCACGATGCCCAGGGAATTGATGCCGAACAGCAGCCCGTACTGCTGGGCAGAGAATCCGAACACTTCCTGGAACAGGAAGGGGGAGGCGGAGAGGTAGGTGAAGAGGCCGCCGAAGTTGAAGCCGGCCACCATCAGCAGCCCCACGAAGATCCGGTCGCTGAAGAGTGCCTTGTAGCGCTGCCGGGCCGTCATGCCGCTCTGGCCCCGCTTCTCCGGCGGAAGGGTTTCACGCACCAGGAGGAGGGCGGCCACGATCACCAACGTCCCGTATACCGCCAGGAACACAAAGATGCCGGGCCACGGCATCACCAGGAGCAGCTGTGAGCCGATGACGGGGGCCAGGATGGGTGCCAGCCCGTTGACCAGGGACATCCGGGAGAACATCCGCACCATGGCATAGCCGGAGAACAGGTCACGCACCATGGCCATGGCCACCACGCCGCCCCCGGCCGCGCCGACCCCCATGAGCACACGGAAGACTCCCAAGGTGGCGATGTCCGTGGACAGGGCAGCACCCAGGGAGGCCGCAATGTGCACTGCCGTGGCCAGGATCAGCGGGGTCCGCCGGCCGAACCTGTCACTGAAGGGACCCACCACCAGCTGTCCAAAAGCAAAACCGACCGTTGTCCCGGCCAGGGTGAGCTGGACCTGCGCCTCGGTTACCCCCAGGCTTGCCTCCAGCGCGGGAAAGGCCGGCAGGTACAGGTCGATGGTGAACGGGCCGAGGGCCGTGAGGGCGCCCAGGAGGAGGATGTACAGGAGCTTGCGGCGGCGGCTCAGCAGGTCGCCCGGATTAGGGGGATTGGTCACGGAGAACAATCCTAGGCCCGGCCACGGCAGTTTTTGCAGCGTTGTAGGCCGCGCCGCCCGGCAAGCCCCCAAGTTCGCCCTGAACCTGAATGGTAGTTTGGGTGGCGTGGACTGTGCGGCTGCACATTTCCGCAGTAGACGGAAGCAGTATGTGACCCATGAGACCAGTAAGGCGGAACCGATGAGCGGACGTCACAGCGGGCGTACCAGCCCCGGATTGCGTATCACTGCGCTGCCCGGGACGGCAAGACTCCTATTCCGGT
Source organism: Arthrobacter sp. StoSoilB19 (assembly GCF_019977275.1). Lineage (NCBI taxonomy): Bacteria > Bacillati > Actinomycetota > Actinomycetes > Micrococcales > Micrococcaceae > Arthrobacter > Arthrobacter sp. StoSoilB19. The sequence continues at coordinate 1,503,917 of NZ_AP024650.1, forward strand.
TGGCGCCCCGCCAGCTCAATGACGAGATCGCATTCGCCAAGATCGAACTCAAGCGCAAGGGAATCCAGGTCGGCGTGGCTGCGGCCTTTTTCGCCGTGGCGCTCCTGTTCCTTGCCTTCCTGGTGGTGGGCCTGATTGTCGCAGCCATCATGGGACTGGCCACCATCATGCCCGCCTGGTTGGCAGCCCTCCTGGTGTCCGCCGCTTTCCTGCTGGTGGCCCTCATTGGCGGACTGGTTGGCCTCGCGAGGTTCAAGAAGGCCATGCCGCTGATGCCGGAGGAAACCATCCGCGGCATCAGGCACGATATCGGCGTGGCCCGCGAAGGGTCCGCCTTCAACCCGGCTGTGCTGGATCCTGAAAGCCCGGAGGGCAAGGCTGCGAAGGCCGCCAAGGCTGAAGCAGCTGCCAAGGCCAAGGCCGAGAAGGCGGCAAAGGCCGCCGAGCACGACAAGGAATTCCCGCACGCGTCCGAGCCCGAGCTTGTCCGCCGGCTCAGCCAGCGGCGCCACCACATCACCGAGGTCCGTGACGAACTCGGCGTGGAGCTGGACCTCAAGACGCAGGCCCGCTACGTGCTGGCCGCCGCCCAGGTCAAAGCCCGCGAGAGCCAGGTGCTGGCGCAGCGCGGTGTGGAGGCCGCTGGGCAGAGGTTCGCGGCGTTGTCCGGATCCGCGGACCTGTCCACGCGGTGGAAGCCCCTGGCAGCTTTCGTGGCAGCCGGAACCGTCCTGGTGGTCCTCCTCCGAAAGCTGCTCCGCTCCAACTAGGCCGTTTCCGCTCAACAACTCATGACCGAAAGACCGCCACGCGGCGCAGGAAGGAGAGGGGGACGGGTGAAGTTCATTGGTGCAGGTGCCCGCCCCGGCCGTCCGCAGGTGGACCACGACCTCGTACTCACCATCCCCAACCTGCTCACCGTGGTGCGGTTCATGGGCGTTCCGCTCTTCATGTGGCTCGTCCTGGCCCAAAAGGAATATGGAGCCGGCGTGGTCGTCCTGGCAATCATGGCCGGAACGGACTGGATCGACGGCTACATTGCCCGCCGCTTCGACCAGGCCTCCAAGCTCGGCAGGGTCCTTGACCCGATCGCCGACCGGCTGGCGCTGCTCGCCGTAGCGTTCACCCTGGTGATTGCCGGCGTCGTGCATTGGCTGTACCTGGCCGCGCTGGTAGTCCCCGACGCCGTCCTGCTGGTCCTGACGCTCTCCCTTTTCCGCGGGCACCCGGATCTTCCTGTCAGCGTGGTGGGCAAGGTTCGGACCGGGCTGCTGCTCCTGGGAACGCCGCTGTTGGTCCTCTCCCGCCTGGACACCGGCTTCGCCGGCCAACTCTTCATCGCCGCCTGGGTGGTGCTGGGCCTTGGCCTGGTTGGCCACTGGGTGGCCGCCTACAACTACTTCTGGGCCATCCTGCGAAAGGGCAGGGAACTGAAACAGCACGACGGCGGGAACGGCTGATGGTGTGGGTTGCCGTCGGCCTGGCGGTGCTGGGCGCCTTCTGCCTGGCCTTGGGCGCCCAGCGCCAGGGCAGCGCTGTCAAAGCCGACACCGGCGGCCTCGCCCTGAGTTCCAACGGGTTCCTGCGCCTCCTGCGCAACCCCCGGTGGATGTTCGGGCTCCTGCTGCTCTGCACCGGAATGGCCATGAACGCGGTGGCCCTGGTCTCCGCGCCGCTCACCGTGGTCCAGCCCATCGGCGCCATCGCCCTGGTGATCACCACCGTGGTCAACGCCCGGGACCAGGACCTGACCATCAACCGTGCCACCACCGTGTCCATCGCCGCATGCGTCACCGGCTCGGCGCTCTTTGTCCTCCTGGCGGTCAACGTCACCCAGGAGAGCCACCACGTCAGCCTGGCGGACGAACTCACCATCGTGCTGCTGCTCGCCCTGGCGGTGGGCCTGTTCGGCACGCTGGCCGTGATGTTCAAGCACCGCATGAACGCGTTCGTCTACATCCTCGGCGCCGGTATCCTGTTCGGCTTCGTCGCGGTCCTGACCAGGATCATCGGCAAGCACCTCCTGGACCCCAACGGCCTGTTCCTGCTGAACGTGCAGTGGTACTCGGTGGTGGCCATCGTCGCGGCCGGCGGCCTGGGGTCCTGGTTCGTCCAGAGCGCTTACTCCACCGGTCCGCCGGACCTGGTGATAGCCGGCCTCACGGTTGTCGACCCCATGGTGGGCATCGCGATCGGCATCATCATCCTGGGTGAGCTGCGTCCCGACGTCCATGCCGTCATGGCGATTGCGATGGGAACGGCCGCCTGCCTTGCTATCGTTGGGGTTATCGCCCTTTCCCGGCACCACCCGGAGGTCACCAAGCGCAAGAAGGACGCTCGGAAGGCCGCCGGCAGGCCGTCCCACTAGCCCATTCCAGCAATTCCAAGCAATCCCACGAGGCCGCGGGCCAACTGCGCCGCCGGCCAACCGTGCTGTCAGTTCCACGCTGCCCGCACCGTGACCATCAGGAGTACTCCATATGACCACGCCAGCCGACCAGCGCCCCCTGACCATCCTGATCGCGGCGGACACCTATCCGCCGGACGTGAACGGCGCGGCACAGTTTGGATACCGGCTGGCCAAGGGCATGACTGCACGGGGACACGACGTCCATGTTCTGGCGTCCCGCGACAGCAAGGGAAAGAGCTTCACCGAGTTCCGCGAGGAAGCAACCGTGCACCGGCTGCGCTCGCACAGGGCTTTCACCCACGAGACCTTCCGCCTCTGCTTCCCCTGGGAAATCAAGAAGGACATCAGCCTGCTCTTCGACCGGGTCAAGCCGGACGTGGTGCACATCCAGAGCCACTACATGATCGGCGAGCACGTGCTCTATGAGGCCGTGAAACGCGGCGTCAGGATCATCGCCACCAACCACTTCATGCCCGAAAACCTCAACCCCTTCCTGCCCTTCCCGCAGTGGTTCAAGGACATCATCGGGCGCGTCTCCTGGAAGGACATGGGCAAGGTCATGGGACAGGCAGACGTGGTGACCACCCCCACGCCCCTGGCCGCCCGGGCCATGCACGATCATGCCTTCCTGCGGAAAGTCCTCCCGCTGTCCAACGGCATCGACTCCGCAGCCTACGAACTCAAGCCGGGCGAACACATCGAGCCCCATGCCAACCCCACCGTCCTGTTTGCCGGACGCCTGGCGGAGGAAAAGCATGTGGACGTGCTCATCGAGGCCATCGGCAAGACCCCGCCGGAGCTGAACGTCCATCTGGAGATCGTGGGCGGCGGCGAAGTGCGCTCCGCCCTCGAGGACCTGGTGCGGCGTCTGGGGCTGGGAAACCGGGTGAAGTTCCTGGGCCTTGCCAGCGACGAGGACCTGCGTAAGGCCTACATCCGGGCGGACCTGTTCTGCATGCCCGGAACGGCGGAATTGCAGTCGCTGGTGACCCTGGAAGCGATGTCCGCCTCCACCCCGGTGGTCCTTGCGAACGCCATGGCGCTGCCGCACCTGGTGCGTGACGGCGAGAACGGGTATCTGTTCACGCCCAACGACAGTGACGACCTCGCCAAGAAGATCACCCAGGTCCTGGAGCTGCCCAAGGAAGAACAGCGCGCCATGGGCCGTGCCAGCCGCCACATGGTGGAGCCGCACAGTATCCAGACGACGCTGCAGACCTTCGAGGACCTCTACCGCGGCGCCACCTACGAGGACAAAGTGGTCTGAACCCTTTCCCGGGTTTGCTAGAGTGTTTCTGCCCTGCCGGAGCGTGGCGTTTGACCACGTGTCTGCGGGGGTTTGGGGCTATAGCTCAGCTGGTTAGAGCGCGGGACTCATAATCCTAAGGTCCTCGGTTCAAGTCCGAGTAGCCCTACCGCCAATCGACAACCGCGGCCGACGATCTTCGTTGGCCGCGGTTTTCTTGGTTAACCCCGCCTCCTGCGGTATGTTACTGACCAGTAACATACCGTGCTCCGCTCCGCGGCATGGTCAGCGCTGATCACCAAAGAAGGTACCCATGGCCAGCTCCGCAGCCGATCCCCACGAACTTCCCTACGCCGACGGGGATTTCTTTGCCTTCGAACAGCTTCTCTCCGGCAAGGAACAGGACCGCCTCGCCGAGGTCCGCGACTTCCTGGCACGTGAGGTCAGGCCCATCGCGGTGGACTGCTGGAACCGCGGTGAGTTCCCCGCGGACCTGGTGCCGAAGCTTGCCGGCCTGGACCTGGTCAGCCCCGTCCGCCGGCAGGGGTACTCCAACCTCTTCGCCGGCATGCTGCACGCCGAGGTCACCCGTGCCGACGCCTCCATCGCCACATTCCTGGGCGTGCACGACGGGCTGTTCACCGGTTCCATCGAGCTGCTGGCGTCCCAGGAGCAGAAGGACGCGTGGCTTCCCGACATCTACTCGCTGAAGAAGATCGGTGCCTTCGGCCTGACCGAGCCGCTGGGCGGCAGCGATGTTGCCGGCGGAACGCGCACCACGGCGCGGAAAGACGGAGGCAACTGGATCCTCAACGGGGCAAAACGGTGGATCGGCAACGCCACCTTTTCCGACTGGGTGGTGGTGTACGCCCGGGACGTGGCGGACAACCAGGTCAAGGGCTTCATGGTGGACACCACGCTTGACGGGTTCAGCGCGACGAAGATCGAGAACAAGATCTCCCTGCGCACCGTCCAAAACGCCGACATTGTCCTGGCGGACGTGGTGGTCCCGGAACGCTTCAAACTGGCCAACGCCAACAGTTTCCGGGACGTCAACAAAGTACTCAAGGCCACCCGCCTGTCAGTCGCCTGGCAGGCCGTTGGTCTCCAGCTGGCCGCGTTCGACGTTGCCCGCCGCTATGCCGTGGAGCGCCACCAGTTCGGCCGCCCCCTGGCTTCCTTCCAGCTCATCCAGGACCAGCTGGTCCGGATCCTGGGCAACACCGTCAGTTCGACAGGGATGATGGTCCGGTTGTCACAGCTGGAGGACGAGGGCGCGGCAAGGGACGAACAGTCGGCGCTGGCCAAGGCTTTCGCCACGGCGCGCATGCGGGACAGCGTGGCGCTGGGCCGCAGCATCCTTGGCGGCAACGGAATCGTGACCGACTTCGAGATGGCCAAGATCTTCGCCGACGCCGAGGCCATCTACTCCTACGAGGGCACAGCCGAGATCAACACGCTGGTCACCGGGCGGGCCATCACGGGCATCTCGGCCATCGTCTAGCCGGCATTCCCAAGGTGCGACCCCACCGCCTGGCCGCCACCGACCCGCCGCCCCCGACGGGACTGCAGGTCACGGCGGGCCTGGCAGCGGAAGCAGGATGGACGGGCGAAGGTCCAGGACGAACTGCAGCGGATTGACGTAGTCCTCTCCGTCCCGGACTCCCCAGTGAAGGCACTGCGCCGCCGGGCAGTGTCCCGGCAGCACGGCCCCCACCACCTGGCCCGCAGTTACGGTGGCCCCGACTGCCAGGGTGCTCTCCACGGGTTCGAAACTGCTCCGCAGTCCACCGCCATGGTCGATGGTGATCACGGGCCGGTCCACCACGACCCCCACGAAGCCCACCGTTCCCGCCGCGGGGGACGTGACGGGAGCCCCGGCCACGGCGAAACCCAGGTCAACGCCCCGGTGGCCGCTGAGCCAGGGCTTTGGCGGGGGATTGAAACCGCGCAGCACAGGCGGGCGCGGTGCCAGCGGCCACTGCCAGGAAGGTGCTGCACCCGCCGCGGCAGCCGCCGTCGTTCTGTCCCTGTGGATGGTTGCCGCGCGGGTGGATGCCTGGAGTGTGGCTGCCTGGAGTGTGCCAGCGCCGGACGGCAGGGCCGGGCCGGGCGAGGCCACGGACGCAGGCAACAGCAGGAGTGCGGCCAGGAGCACCGGTGGTTTCATGGGACCAGCCTGCCCGGCCGCGCGTGGTACCGGCAGGGCATTTTCCGCCTATGTGGACAACCACCTGGCGGCGTGCGCCGGCAGCGCCGGGTGTCCGGTGGAAGGGGACGCCTGTAGTACACTTGATGGAGCAGTTTGCTGCGCCCTCAACGCTTCCCGTCCCAGTGGTTTACCCCCGCGGTACATGCCCCTGTCCGGATTGCGTCGGCACATCTCATTCAGAAGTGTGGGGGAGCGGCGGCTGACTACGCGCATCCAGCCCTCCGGCTGCCGACGCCCCGGTGTCGTGCACGGAGGACTGCGCTTCCTGCGGTCAGGCTTTGGTCCTGATGGGAAGGGCGGTGGATGCCAGGAGCACGGCCCGCCCGGGCCACGCTAATCAACCGTCAACTATTGGCAGGGTAAGAAGCCTCCGGGTTTTCTCATGAATGACCTGCCGGAAAATAAGGAGCGTCGGAATGCCCGTCGTAACCATGCGCCAGCTGCTTGACAGCGGCGTCCACTTTGGACACCAGACCCGCCGTTGGAACCCGAAGATGAAGCGCTTCATCTTCACCGAGCGCAACGGCATCTACATCATCGACCTTCAGCAGTCGCTGTCCTACATCGACCGTGCCTACGAGTTCGTCAAGGCCACTGTTGCCCACGGCGGCACCGTGCTCTTCGTCGGCACCAAGAAGCAGGCCCAGGAAGCAATTGCCGAGCAGGCCACCCGCGTGGGCCAGCCCTACGTCAACCAGCGTTGGCTCGGCGGTATGCTGACCAACTTCCAGACCGTCGCCAAGCGCATCCAGCGCATGAAGGAACTCGAAGAGATCGACTTCGACGACGTCGCCGGCTCCGCGTACACCAAGAAGGAGCTGCTGCTCCTCAAGCGCGAGCTCACCAAGCTGGAGTCCAACCTGGGCGGTATCCGCAACCTGACCAAGGCTCCGTCCCTGCTCTGGGTCGTGGACACCAAGAAGGAACACCTCGCCGTTGACGAGGCCAAGAAGCTGAACATCCCGGTTGTGGCCATCCTGGACACCAACTGCGATCCGGACGAAGTCGACTTCCCGATCCCGGGCAACGACGACGCCATCCGCTCCGTGAACCTCCTGACCCGCGTTGTCGCCGACGCCGTTGCCGAGGGCCTGATCGCCCGCAACAACCGCGGCACGGGCGCCACCGAAGCTCCGGAAGAGCCGCTGGCTGAGTGGGAGCGCGAGCTCCTCGAAGGCAGCAAGGCCGAGGAAGCTGCTGCAGCCCCCGCTGCTCCGGCTGAAGAAGCCGAAGCTCCGGCCGCCGCCGAGGCTCCCGCCGAAGACGCCAAGTAACACAACTTAAATCCGGATTTTCCGCGCTGTCCGCAGCCGGAACTGCTGACAGGATGGCAGCCCACCTTGTGGGCCGCCGTCCTGTCGGTCCGTACACCACCACACATTTTCTAGACAGAGGGGTTCACATGGCGAACTACACTGCCGCGGACATCAAGGCCCTGCGCGAGCGCACCGGCGCCGGCATGATGGACGTCAAGAAGGCTCTTGACGAAGCCAACGGTGACGCCGAGAAGGCCATCGAGATCATCCGCATCAAGGGCCTCAAGGGCGCTACCAAGCGCGAAGGCCGCTCCACCGCTGAAGGCCTCGTGGCCGCCAAGGTCAGCAATGGCGTCGGCGTCATGATCGAGGTCAACTGCGAGACCGACTTCGTTGCCAAGGCTGACAAGTTCATCCAGCTGGCCGACAAGGTCCTGGCCGTCGCCGTCGAGTCCGGCGCCGCCGACCTCGAAACCCTGCTGGCCACCGAGGTCGACGGCAAGCCGCTGTCCGAGGTCGTCATCGAAGAGGGCGCAGTCCTGGGCGAGAAGGTTGTTGTCCGCCGCATCTCCCGCATCGAGGGTGCAACGGTTGACGCTTACCTGCACAAGACCTCCAAGGACCTCCCGGCCCAGGTTGGCGTCCTGTTCGCTGTCGACGGTGAAGGCGAAGCCGCCGCCACCGCCGCCCACGACGTCGCCGTGCACATCGCCGCCATGGCTCCGAACTACCTCACCCGTGAGGACGTTCCTGCCGAACTCGTTGAGTCCGAGCGCCGCATTGCCGAGGAGACCGCCAAGGCCGAAGGCAAGCCCGAAGCTGCCCTCACCAAGATTGTGGAAGGCCGCGTGACGGGCTTCTACAAGGGCGAGGTCCTGGTTGACCAGGCATTCGCGAAGGACGCAAAGAAGTCCGTGGCACAGATCCTCGAAGAGGCCGGTGTCAAGGGAACCGCGTTCACGCGTTTCCGCGTCGGCTCCTAGTCGATTCCGCAAGGGGGTGGCCACTTCGGTGGCCGCCCCTTTTGCATGCGCGCAGTCCACATGGAGCGCGGCCGGTTCCGACCACAGGATCCGGCAGGATACCCTTTTTTCAGAGTCATCAACGGGAAGGCATCATGGAAGCCGTCAACACTGTCATCCATTCCGAGAAGAACAAGCGGCGGGTCCTCCTGAAGCTTTCCGGCGAGGTCTTCGGCGGCGGGAAACTCGGTGTCGACCCCGAGACCGTCCGCGACGTCGCCAAGCAGATTGCGGCGGCCGTCCCGCAGGTGGAAGTGGCCATCGTGGTGGGCGGCGGTAACTTCTTCCGCGGCGCCGAACTGTCCCAGAGCGGCATGGACCGATCCCGCGCCGACTACATGGGCATGCTGGGCACGGTCATGAATTGCCTTGCACTGCAGGATTTCCTGGAGCAGGCGGGCGTGGAAACCCGCGTCCAGAGTGCCATCACCATGGGCCAGGTGGCCGAGGCCTACATTCCGCGCCGTGCCATCCGCCACATGGAGAAGGGCCGCGTGGTCATCTTCGGCGCCGGCGCCGGCCTGCCCTACTTCTCCACCGACACCGTGGCAGCCCAGCGGGCCCTGGAGGTGCATGCCGACGTGGTCCTCATGGCCAAGAGCGGGGTGGACGCCGTGTACACCGCAGACCCCAAGAAGGACCCCACCGCGGAACGCCTGGAGACCCTGAGCTACGACGATGCGCTGCGCCGCGACATCCGCGTCATGGACCAGACGGCCATGACCATGTGCAAGGACAACAACCTCTCCATGGTGGTCTTCGGCATGGAGGGTGAAGGCAACGTCACCCGCGCCATCCTCGGCGAAAAGCTGGGCACGCTGGTCACTGCCTAGCTCCGGCTAGGATGATTCCAGGACAGTTCCGTCCCCGCCCCTCCCGGCGGGGACGGAAACGGCAACAAAGAACCACGTGAGTGCAGGGAACCGGCGCCCCGGACTGCACCAGAACCGTCAGGAGAGACCGTGATCGAAGATACCTTGCTTGAGGCCGAAGAGAAGATGGACAAGGCGGTTGAGGTAGCCAAGGAAGACTTCGCCTCCATTCGTACCGGTCGCGCCAATCCCGGCCTCTACAACAAGGTCCTGGTGGACTACTACGGCTCTCCCACCCCGCTGCAGCAGCTGGCCTCCTTCGCCATCCCGGACGCCCGGACCATCCTGATCACCCCGTTCGACAAGTCCGCCATGCGCGACATCGAACGCGCACTGAGCGATTCCGAGGTCGGCGCCAACCCGTCCAACGACGGCAACGTCATCCGGATCACCATCCCGGAGCTGACCAAGGAACGCCGCAAGGAATACGTCAAGATCGTCAAGACCAAGGGCGAAGACGCCAAGATCTCCATCCGCAACATCCGCCGCAAGGCAAAGGAGACCCTTGACCGCCTGGTGAAGGACGGCGAGGCCGGCGAAGACGAAGGCACCCGCGCCGAAAAGGAACTGGACAGCCTCACCAAGGCACACGTGGACGGCATCGACGAGCTGCTCAAGCGCAAGGAAGCAGAGCTGCTCGAAGTCTGATGGGCCAGGCAGATCAGGCCCCCGCACCCAGGGCGCGCACACGGGGGAAGCAGCCCAGGAGCAACCCGACGCCAAAGGCCGGGCGGAACCTGCCCGCCGCCGTCGTGGTGGGCCTGGCGATGCTGCTGGCCGTCCTGGGCGGCCTGCTGTTCATCCCGCTGGCTTTCGTAGCCATCGTCGCGGCCTTCGCCGTTTTTGGCGTGTGGGAGATCTACCGGGCGTTGGAGCACAACGGGACCAGGATGCCCATCGTGCCGGTCATGACCGGCACGGTGGCCTTGCCTTTCGCCGCCTACTTCGGCGGCATCGAGAGCCAACTGTTTGCCCTGCTCCTCAGCGCCGTGGCAGTCCTGCTGTGGCGGTCGATCGAAAGCGCCGCCGGATCGGCCAACAGCATTTTCGCCGGTGTCTTCACGCTGGGCTGGGTACCGTTCTTCATCAGCTTCGCGGCACTGCCGCTGCATGCCGCCGGTACCACGCCGCTGGGGCTTTGGCCCGGCGGCGCCGCCCCCATCGGTGCGTGGGAGATTGCCGTCATGCTGCTGCTGGTGGTCTCCAACGACACGTTCGGCTACCTGGTGGGCGCGTCCATCGGCAAGCACCCCATGGCGCCGAAGATCAGCCCCAAGAAATCCTGGGAGGGATTCGCAGGGTCCGCGGCGGGCGCCATGCTGATCGGCGTGCTGGCGGCCATCTTCGTGCTGGACAAGCCCTGGTGGGTAGGGGTGGTGCTGGCGGTGGGAACCGTTGCCGCGGCCACCGCCGGTGACCTTGGCGAATCCATGGTCAAGCGTGAACTGGGCGTCAAGGACATGAGCAGCATCCTGCCCGGACACGGGGGAGTCATGGACAGGCTGGACTCCATCGTCTTCGCCTCGCCCGTGGCCTTCATCCTGTACGGGCTCGTGGCCGGCGCATAACCCATCAGTCCCGGCACAACCGGGCGTCCGACATAAAAAGGGCCCGGGCGGCTGAAGCAACCCCGGCATCCTAGACTGGTGCGGAAGCACTACGGCTGAAGAGCATTGAAGGAATCGAAGTGGCATTGGACATTCATCGGCAAATCCCTGCGTCCTTTGAGCGCGTGCAGCGCAGTGAGTACGGGTACAACGCCAAGCAGGTGGACGAGTTCCTGCAGCGGGCGCGGGTCTCGCTGGAAACACCCCATGCCGCCACCGACCCCGTCAACAGCGCCGATGTCAGGGCCGTGTCCTTCGACCCCGTCAAGGGCGGCTACTCCGCGGCCGTCGTGGACGCCGCACTGGACCGGCTGGAGGACGCCTTCGCCCGCCGGGAACGGGATGAGCTCATCGCGGCCCAGGGCGAGGAAGCCTGGCTGCGCGAGATCGGAAGCCTCTCCGGCATCCTCCGGGGACGGCTGCACCGGCCGGACGGTGACCGCTTCCGCCGGCCCACCAAGAAGAAGGCCCGCAGTTACAACACGGCCGACGTCGACCGGCTGTGCCACGAACTTGTCGCCTACCTCGAACAGGACAAGCCGTTGAGCGTGGACAGCGTGCGCCGCGCAGTCTTCCGCCCGGCGGTTGGCCAGGATGGCTACGAGGAATCCCAAGTGGATGCCTTCCTGGACCGCGTCGTCGAACTGATGGCTGCCATCGACTGACGGGCCACGCCCCGCAGCCGCTATTCCCGGTCCCGCGGCGGAGTGGGGGAGAGCGGCGCAAAACGACGCCATACATCGCGATAGCCCCTGTACCCCTTCACGGCGGCCACGCCGAGGAACCCTGCACCGCATGCGGCGCCCGCCACAATGGCTGCCGCCATACCCGCTCCGGCCAGAGTCACCAGCAGGCCCGAAAGGATGGCAATCAAGGCGGCGTTCGCCGTCGCCATGAAGATCATGCTGCTGCCCGCCACATGGCTGAAGCTGCCCCTGCCCCCAAAGAAGTAGTAAGTCTGCCGGGAGCCTGCCTCGTCGTCGTGGTGCGCAGCCATCAGGTACGGTGCCACTCCCGGATCAAGGTCCACGTAGGCAGCCCGCAACCTGTTCATGGCCGTGACGTACATGAGGTCCTCGTGCGCCACGTTCATGACCCGGAGCTGGGTCAGGAGCCCGATCGCCACGTCGATGAAGAGAATAACCACGGCCAGCAGGACAAAGGCATCCGAAAACCCCGTGGCCTGCCCCACCAGCGCCACGCTGACCAGGCTTGCCGACGTAAAGGTGAGGAACATGCTGATGCGGGTCAGTACCTCGCCTTGGGCCGTGCTGCGGGATGCCAGCAGGCCCCAGTGTTCCGTGGCGAGCAGCTGCGCACGCACGGAGGCCGGAACTGCACCATGCTGGTCGGACGTACCGCCGTCCTGGGTGGACATGGCGTTATTGTCCTCCCGGCCCCCGTTCGGTGGCCAGCGGCCGCTCCGGGGTATGGAGGCGGGTCATGATCCGCGGCATCGTGGCGGGAACCCGGTGGGAGGTGGCCCGGGACACGATGACCATGACGGCGAAGGCGGCAGGCACGCTCCACGCCGCAGGCTGCGCGAGCCACGCGGGTGTCTGCACCGAACCGGCCACGGAGCCCGCAATCATTGCCCCGCCGCACAGCGCCCCGCCGGTCAGCATGCCGGCGATGGCCCCGGCGTCGGTCAGGCCGCGCCACCAGATGCCCAGCAGCAGGACCGGGCACACGGTGGAAGCGGTGAAGGCGAAGACCAGGCCCACGCTGCCGGCCAGTGCCAGGGATCCCGTCATGAAGGCAAAGCCAAGGGGGACGACGGCGGACACGACGGCGGCGAGGCGGAAACCGCGGACGCTGCCGCCCAGGACGTCCTGGCTGATGACGCCGGCAAGCGACACCACCAGGCCCGACGTGGTGGACAGGAACGCGGCGAAGGCGCCCGCCACCACCAGGGCAGAGAGCAGGTCCCCGGGCATCCCGCCGACGAGTTCACCCGGCAGCCGCAGGACCATGGCGTCCGGCTGTCCGGAACGGGCCAGGCCGGGTGCGTACATGCGGGCCACCAGGCCGTAGGCCGTGGGGAAGAGGTAGAACACGGACAGCAGGCCCAGGACGATCAGGGTGGTGCGCCGCGCCGAGTGCCCGTCCGGATTGGTGTAGAAACGCACCAGCACGTGCGGCAGCCCCAGGGTGCCGAACAGCAGGGCCACCAGCAGGGACACGTTCTGGTACAGCCCGGCGGGTGCCAGGTCCGTGGGGTTGACCGCCGGCGCGGACTGCGGCTGGGCCCCGTGGCCCGCCAGCACGAAGATGATGAACAGGATGGGCACGGCCAGGGCGGTCAGCTTGAGCCAGTACTGGAACGCCTGGACAAAGGTTATGGACCGCATTCCGCCGGCCACCACCGTCAGGCAAACCACCACCACGACGGCCACGGAACCCACCCAGGACGGCAGGCCCGTGGCGATGTGGATGGTCAGGGCCGCTCCGTGGAGCTGCGGGACGATATACAGCCACCCCACCACAACCACCACCAGGCTGGTAACCCTCCGCACCGTCCTGGAAGAGAGCCGTGATTCGGTAAAGTCCGGGATGGTGTAGGCGCCCGAACGCCGCAGCGGCGCGGCGACGAAGAGCAGCAGCATCAGGTAGCCGGCGGTGTATCCCACCGGGAACCAAAGCGCGTCGGTCCCGGACAGCAGGATGAGCCCGGCCACGCCCAGGAAGCTGGCGGCGGACAGGTACTCGCCGCCGATCGCCGACGCGTTCCACCACGGCCGCACGGTGCGCGAGGCAACGTAGAAGTCCCCCGTGGTGCGTGAGATCCGCAGCCCGTAGAAACCAATAATGGCCGTGGCAAGGGACACCACCGCCACGGCTGCCATGGCGACGCCGGCATTCACCCGTACCTCACCGGGTTGTGGTGCGAACGCGTGTTCATGGTTCGCCGGCCAGGTCCCGGTAGCGGGCCTCGTTGCGCGCCGCAGTCCTGACGTACAGCCAGGCGCTCAACCCGATCACCGGGTAGATCCCAACCCCCAGCAGGAGCCAGCCGAACGGGAGGCCGCCGATCCGGGTTTCGGCCAGGCCGGGAACCACCACAAGGATCAACGGGAAAGCGGCAAGGATCAGCAGGAAGCCGCCCGCCACCACCAGGGCCAGCCGCAGCTGGGACCTGATGAGGGAGCGGACGAACACCTGACCCACCTCGGAATCCTGTGCGGCTTCACGCGATTCGAGCGAACGCCGCCCGCCCTGCGCCGGGGACCGGGGGAAAGCGTGCGGTGCGGTGACCCGGACGCGGCTCATGCGTGCGGCCTGATCCTGGTGGCCTCCAGCCTTTCCCGCACGGTGGGCAGGTGCCGCCTGCTGATGGGGAGGCCCGCGCCCGCCACCGTGACGCGCGGCCCGTCGGCCGCCAGCTTCATTGAGGACACATGCTTCAGTGCCACCAGGTAGGAGCGGTGGGTGCGGATGAAGCCGGCGTCCGCCCATTGCTGTTCAAGGTCGGCCAGCGGCACCCGGATGAGGTAGCTGGCATCGGCGGTGTGCAGCCGCGCGTAGTCCCCCTGCGCCTGGACGTAGGTGACGTCGTCGCGGCGGATCATCCTGGTGGTCCCGCCCTGGTCAACCGTGATCATCTCCGGTGCCGCGCCGCCGTCGCGCAGTTCACTGATCCGCCCCACGGAGCGGGCCAGGCGCTCGGCACGCACCGGCTTGAGCAGGTAGTCCACGGCGGCGAGTTCGAACGCCGCCAGGGCGTGCTCCTCGTCGGCGGTGACAAAGACAACGGCCGGGGGATTGCTGCTCCGGGCGATGGCGCCGGCGATGTCCAGGCCGGACACGGCGGGCATATGGATGTCCAGGAAGACGGCGTCGATGCTCCCGGCGGACAGGGCCGTGAGTGCTTCAGCGCCGGACGTCGCCCGCAGCACCTTGCCGATGCGTTCGTCCCTGCCCAGCAGGAACGCCAGTTCCTCAACGGCGGGCAGCTCATCATCAACGACGAGGACGTTAATCATTCTCCTAGGGTACTTCCAGCTGCAGCGGCCGCCTCACGCATCGTGCCCGGGCTGGGACTTTGGCACCCGCATGGTGATCAGCGTTCCCTCACCGGGCGCGGTTTCCACCACCAGTCCATGGTCGTTGCCGTACACCTGCCGGAGGCGGGCATCGACGTTCCGCAGCCCCACGTGGTCCCCGTCCGCATGCCCCGCCAGCACCGACCGGAGCTGCTCCGGGTCCATTCCCACGCCATCGTCCTCAATGGTGACTTCCGCGAATGCGCCGGCGTCCTCGGCGGTGATGCTGATATGACCGGGTCCCGCCTTGGCCTCGAGCCCGTGCCGGACGGCGTTCTCGACCAGTGGTTGGAGGCTGAGGAAGGGGATGACGGTGCTGAGCACTTCGGGGGCGATGCGCAGGCTGACCTGCACGCGCTCACCAAACCGGGCCCGTTCCAGCAGCAGGTAGCGGTCGATGCAGCGAAGCTCCTCTGCGAGGGTGGTGAAGTCGCCGTGCCGGCGGAAGGAGTAGCGGGTGAAGTCCGCGAACTCCACCACCAGCTCCCTGGCCCGTTCAGGGTCCGTATTGATGAACGACGCGATGGCGTTCAGTGAGTTGTAGATGAAGTGCGGGCTGATCTGGGCACGCAGCGCCCGCACTTCCGCCTCCATCAGCAGGGTGCGGGACGCGTCCAGTTCCGCGAGCTCCACCTGCACCGCCACCCAGTCGGCCACTTCCCCCGTCGCCCTGACCAGGCCCGCCCCGGCGGAAGGAGCGAAGGCGGCCACGGCGCCGACTATTCGGGTGCCGGCCCGCACCGGGGCGACGACGCCGGCAAGGCGGCCGCCCGTTCCGTCCACACCTGCGGAGAGGACAGCGGTCCGGCCCGACGAAAGGACCCCTGCGGCGAGTTCCATCAGGTGCGGCCGGATGTCCTCGGCGCCCCCGTCCCAGGCCAGCACGCTGGACGTGTCCGTGATCGCCAGGGCGTCGCAGCCCAGGAGGGTGCGCAGCTGCCTGCTGGCTTTGGCAGCGCCGGCCGGGTTCAGGCCGCGGCGCAGGTGCTGCCCGGCCTGGGATGCCGCGTGGAGCGTGTGGTAGGTGGCGCGCTCGGCGTCAGTGCCAAGGTCCCTGAAGGAGCGGAGCACCTTCAGGCCCACGCCGACGACGACGGCAATGGCCATGGCGATCACCGCAACGGCCGCAGCGGTGAGGAGGGGGGAGTCCGGCATGGTGCCCAGCGTAGCGGCGGGTGCCGTTTGCCGCAGCATCGCGACCGTTGAGCGACCGTGGGCGGCGAAGTTCTGGAACGGGCAGGCCGGCAGCGGCAGAGTGATTGGTGTCACATCTGCGGTGTTCCTGTGCAGTGCCTCTGCGCAGTGTCCCTGTCCGAAGCCCCAGCCCGGGGCCTTCGTCCCAGGGCCTGCCGCCCGGTGTGTACCGGCAACTCAATGAGGAGGAATCATGGGTAATGATGCCCATACTCCGGACGCAGCGGCGTCCGTGGACTTCGAGCAGGTCCAGTCGACGGGGCAGTTCCAGGAATTGCGCAGGCGTCACCGCAGCTTTGTCTTCCCCATGGCAGTGGCCTTCCTGCTGTGGTACTTCGCCTATGTTCTGCTCGCCGACTACGCGGTGGGGTTCATGTCCACCAAGGTCTGGGGCAACATCAACGTGGGCCTGATCCTGGGCCTGCTCCAGTTCATCTCGACCTTTGCCATCACCGGCTGGTACGTCCACTACTCGAACCGGAAACTGGACCCCATCGCCTCGGAAATCAGGCATGAGATCGAGGGCCACGAATTCGATAAGAATGGAAACCGAGTGGGCGGAGCCAACAAATGATCGCAATCCCAGCCGCGGTGGACGTTGCCGCCCTCAAGGAAACCACCCTTTTGAACATGGGCATCTTCGGCCTGTTCGTGGCCGTGACCATGGTGATCGTGTTCCGCGCCAGCCGCAACAACAAAACTGCCGCCGACTACTACGCCGCCGGGCGTTCGTTCACGGGCTCGCAGAACGGCACCGCCATCGCCGGCGACTACCTGTCGGCAGCATCCTTCCTGGGCATCACCGGTGCCATCGCCATCAACGGCTATGACGGCTTCATGTACTCCATCGGCTTCCTGGTGGCCTGGCTGGTGGCGCTGCTGCTGGTGGCCGAACTGCTGCGCAACACCGGCAAGTTCACCATGGCCGATGTGCTCTCCTTCCGGCTGAAGCAGCGCCCGGTGCGGATCGCGGCCGCCATCTCCACCCTGGCCGTCTGCTTCTTCTACCTGCTGGCCCAGATGGCCGGTGCGGGAAGCCTGATTTCGCTCCTGCTGGGCATCAGCGACTGGGGCGGCCAGGCGCTGGTGATCGTCGTCGTCGGCGCCCTCATGATCATGTACGTCCTGATCGGCGGCATGAAGGGCACCACCTGGGTCCAGATCATCAAAGCCATGCTGCTGATCGCAGGCGCCGCAGTCATGACCCTGTGGGTCCTGGCCATCTACGGCTTCAACCTTTCCGCCCTGCTGGGCGGCGCGGTGGAGACGGCCAACAACCCGGCCGTGCTCAACCCGGGCCTGCAGTACGGCAAGACCGAGACCTCCAAGCTGGACTTCATGTCCCTGGGCCTGGCGCTGGTCCTGGGCACGGCAGCCCTGCCGCACGTCCTGATGCGCTTCTACACGGTGCCCACGGCCAAGGAAGCGCGCAAGTCCGTGGTCTGGTCCATCTGGCTGATCGGCCTGTTCTACCTGTTCACCCTGGTGCTGGGCTACGGTGCTGCGGCCCTGGTGGGTCCGGACACCATCAAGGGCGCCCCGGGCGGCGTCAACGCTGCCGCCCCGCTGCTGGCCTTCCACCTGGGCGGGCCGCTGCTGCTCGGCTTCATCTCCGCTGTCGCCTTCGCCACCATCCTGGCGGTGGTGGCAGGCCTGACCATCACGGCTGCCGCATCCTTTGCGCATGACATCTACGCCAACGTCATCGCCAAGGGCAAGGCCGACGCGGCGACTGAAGTCCGGGTGGCCCGGCGCACCGTGGTGGTAATCGGCATCCTGGCCATCCTGGGCGGTATCTTCGCCAACGGCCAGAACGTTGCCTTCCTGGTGGCGCTGGCCTTCGCCGTCGCCGCTTCAGCCAACCTGCCCACCATCATCTACTCGCTGTTCTGGCGGAAGTTCACCACCCAGGGCGCCGTGTGGAGCATGTACGGCGGCCTGGCCGCGGCGATCCTGCTCATCGTGTTCTCCCCGGTGGTTTCCGGTGCGAAGACCTCAATGATCCCCGGGGCCAACTTCGCCCTCTTCCCGCTCAGCAACCCGGGCATTGTGTCCATTCCGCTGGCCTTCTTCCTGGGCTGGCTGGGCACCACCCTGGACAAGAGGACGGAAGACCCCGCGAAGCAGGCGGAAATGGAAGTCCGCTCGCTCACGGGCATCGGAGCCGAAAAGGCCGTGGACCACTGACAGCCGGACCACTGACTAGCTGGCCACTGGTGGATATGCCGGCAGCGTCGGCATGACAGCGAAGAGCCTCCAGCCGCATACCGCGGCCTGGAGGCTCTTTGCGTTTGCCGCCCCCCGCGCGGTTTACCGGAAGGGGGGATTCAGTGCTGGTGGTGGCCGCCCGGCGCCGGGTTCCCGTGCCCGCCGTGCGGGACGGCGTACTGGCCGGCCGTCGAGGCGGCGAGGCCCGGCGTCGCAATCCCTGCCACCAGGACGGCGCCGGCGAAAGCTCCCAGCAACAGCCGGCCCGGCCGCCCTCCGGCCCCTGCGGACGGAACCCGCGGTTCGCGGTGCTGCCGTTCGCGCTGGAGCCACCCGAGCGACGCGAGGATCATCAGCGTGAGCAGCAACGCCGAAAGGTGGGTCAGGCTGAGGCCCGAGGCCGGGCCGGCAACGGGAGGTGATGCCATCGCGGCCAGGTGGACGGCGGCTGCACCGGCCAGCACATACCGCGACTTCCGGCCGCCCGGCAGCCGGTCCCTTGCCAGGAACACCACGGCAGCGGCGAGCAGCATCAGCCCCCAGGCCCCGGCCGCAACACCTGCGGCAACCGCTGGGGTGGCCGCAGGTCCCGCTGCTGCCGAAAAGATACTGGACGAAATGGCGAGGTTGACCGATCCCGCACCAAAGCCCGCAAACCCGGTGACGAGTCGAACAGCACTGCCCGCCTGCAGGCCTGGCTGGTCCGGCGCCATCGGCCGGACCGGTACCGGGACCGCCACGGCTAAGCCCTTGCGGTGGCCGGGGACTTGTCCAGCGACAGGCCCACGCCGAGGAGGAGTACGGCGCTGGCGAGGTGCAGGACGTTGTCGGCGCCGTTCAGGGCGATGATGTTCAGCGGCGAGTTGAGCAGGAACAGACCCACGATGCCCACCAGGAGGTAGACGGCGCCTACCGTGGCGTTCACGGTTCGGGCGGTGGCCGTTCCGCGAAGCCCGGCGAAGAGCAGCGCGGCGCCGATGGCCAGGTGGATGACGTTGTGCAGCGGATTGACTTCGAAGATGATGAGGTTCGCGCCTTCGGTGGCGGCGAAACCGACGCCGGACGTGACAGCGAAGCCCAGGAGGCCCACCAGCAGGTAGACGGCTCCGAAAACGGTGGCGACGAGGCGGTTGGGTGAGTTGCGCATGGCCGGTTCCTTCCGATAGGGCGGGCAGCAGTTCCCGCCGGATAAACAGGCCCCTGGTCGGGACCCTCGGAAGCGATTCGGATCATGGCCGCGAATGGATGGGTAAAAAGATCAGTACCCTTTCCACTTTCCCGATCTGTGCCCCGCTGCCCGGGGCGCCGGCCGTCCGGCTAGGCTGCCGGCCGCAGTTTGATGTTGGTCATCAGCAGCCGGTCCGTGCCTTCGAAGCGGTAGGCGAGGTCCACCTTCTTGCCGCTGCAGCTGATCTGGCCCACTACCTCGGCCGACTTCATCCCGTTGTCGGTGGCCACCTTGAGCTCGTTGTAGGCGGGCTGGCAGGAACTGTCCATCTCCAGGCTCTTCACCCCTGAGATGAAGGCCTCCTTGGAAAGCTGCTTCTGCAGGGCCGGGTCAAGGTATTCGTCATAGGCGCGGGAGGTGTCGCCGGCGATGACTTTCCTGGTGAAGCCGTCCGCCAGGCCCCTGGCCTGGTTGGTGGCGCTTCCCACGACGTTCACCAGGATGACGACGCCGAGGATCACCAGGAGCAGCACCCCGCCGATGCTGCCAAGGATGATCCACAGCCTCCGCCGGCTCCGCTGCCGGGGCGGTTCCCCCGGGAGGCCGAACGGGGCGGGCTGCTCCGGCAGTGCTGGAAACTGCTGTGGCGTGTAGCCCGCCCGGCCCTGCCGGTACGGATCCTGGGGACTGCTCAAAAGGGAAGCCTCTCGTCTGACAGGCGCTGTGGCGCCGGCGAACTGGCCCGGGCCTCTCCCGGCCCGGCATATGACGGAAACCAGCCTATAACCCTGCCCGCCGCCGTCGTGCGTGCAGCGCCGCGCGGAAGGTCCGGTGCCTGCGCTAGGCGCCCTCCGAGCCGCGGTCCAGCAGGGGCTGCACCCGGAAGGGGATCAACTCACCCATCGCCAGGGCGGTGTCAGCCCGCTCCACGCCATCACAAGCAAGGATCTTGCCGTTGATACGGAAGAGATCCTCTGCGTCCCTGGCCACCACGCGCAGCAGCAGGTCCGCTGATCCTGTCAGCCCGTAACCTTCCAGCACCTCGGGGATGGCGGCAATGTCCTCCGCCAGCTGCCCGAGCCTCTGCTGTTGCACGTGGACGGAGATGAAAGCCATGAGCGGATACCCCAGGGCCACGGGATTGATGCGCCGTTCAAAGGACAGGAAGACGTGCTTCTTCTCCAGCTGGGCCATGCGCGCCTGGACGGTATTGCGGGACAGGCCCAGCTTCTGCGCGAGGGCCACCACGGTGCGGCGGGGATCCTGCGCGAGTGCCGACAACAGGCGGGTGTCAGTGCCATCTAAAGCTCGCATAATGCGCAACGCTAGCACGGTGCCAGCTCTCCAGACAGGGCATCCTGCTCAAAAGGCGCCGCAGTGGTTGTACCCGTTGGGCATTGTGAGTAGGGTCACAGTATCTGGGGCAATGACGCCCGGAAGGCCGGTGGCGGCAGGGCCAAAAGTCCGCAAACCACGGGTCAACGACGTACGAAGGTTGCGGCAATCGTGTCTACAGACGAAACGGGCCCTGGCGGCGCAAAAACCCCCGAAAGCGCGAAAACCCCCGGCGAAGCCGGACCGGATCTCCTCCAGCTGATCACCCCGTCAGGTGAGCGCATCAGCCACCCGGAGTTTGATTTCTGGGTCCGGGACATTGCCGACGATCAGTTGTGCTCCCTCTTCGAGGACATGACCGTCATCCGCCGGATCGATGTGGAGGCCACGGCCCTGCAGCGGCAGGGTGAACTGGCCCTGTGGCCCCCGCTCCTGGGCCAGGAGGCAGCCCAGATAGGGTCCGGAAGGGCGTTGCGGGCGGACGACTTCGTGTTCTCCAGCTACCGCGAGAACGGAGTGGCGTACTGCCGCGGTGTTGACCTGACCGACCTCCTCCGGGTGTGGCGGGGGAACGCCTCCGGCGGCTGGGACCCGTACAGCATCAACATGGCAACGCCGCAGATCATCATCGGCGCCCAGAC
This sequence comes from Arthrobacter sp. StoSoilB19, assembly GCF_019977275.1. NCBI lineage: Bacteria > Bacillati > Actinomycetota > Actinomycetes > Micrococcales > Micrococcaceae > Arthrobacter > Arthrobacter sp. StoSoilB19. The sequence goes on from NZ_AP024650.1 coordinate 1,525,131, forward strand.
CCTGCACGCCACGGGCTACGCCATGGGGATCCAGAATGACGGCGCCGACGCCGTGGCCGTCACCTACTTCGGGGACGGTGCCACCAGTGAGGGCGACCTGAACGAGGCCATGGTGTTCGCCGCCAGCTTCCAGGCCCCGGTGGTGTTTTTCTGCACCAACAACCATTGGGCCATCTCCGAGCCCGTACGGCTGCAGTCCCACATCCAGCTCGCGGACCGGGCCACGGGTTTCGGCATCCCAAGCCTGCGGGTGGACGGAAACGATGTCCTGGCGGTCATGGCTGCCACCCGGCTGGCACTGGACCGGGCCCGTCGCGGCGGCGGCCCCACCTTCATCGAGGCCGTCAGCTACCGCATGGGCCCGCACACCACCGCCGACGATCCCACCCGCTACCGGGACGCCAATGAACTGGAGGACTGGGCCGCCAAGGACCCCATCTCCCGGCTGGCCGGCCTCCTGGACCGGAAGGGGATCCTGACCGCGGAGCTGCAGCAGCAGGTCAAGGACAAAGCCGATGCCGTTGCATCGGAGATGCGCCGCGGATGCACCACCATGCCGGACCCCCAGCCCATGGACATCTTCAAGCACGTCTACAGCACGCCCAATTCCTGGCTGGAACGCCAGCAGGACCATTACGCCCGTTACCTGGCGTCCTTCGGTGACCCCGACGGAGCCGTTTCCAAGGAAGGTGCACGCTGATGACCCAGTTGACCTTTGCCCGTGCCATCAATGCCGGGCTGCGCAAGTCGCTGGAAAACGACTCCAAGGTGGTCCTCCTCGGCGAGGACATCGGCGCCCTGGGCGGCGTCTTCCGGGTGACGGACGGCCTGCAAAAAGACTTCGGCAAGCACCGGGTGGTGGACACCCCGCTCGCGGAGTCCGCCATCGTGGGCACCGCCGTAGGCCTGGCCTACCGCGGTTACCGGCCCGTGGTGGAGATCCAGTTCGACGGCTTCATCTACCCGGCGTTCGACCAAATCGTCAGCCAGGTGGCAAAACTCCACTACCGCACCCGCGGGGCGGTCAGGATGCCCATCACCATCAGGGTGCCGTTCGGCGGCGGCATCGGCTCGCCGGAACACCACTCCGAATCCCCGGAAGCTTACTTCACGCACACCTCAGGGCTCCGGGTGGTGACCGTGGCCAACCCGCAGGACGCATACACCGTGATCCAGCAGGCCATCGCCTGCGACGACCCCGTGCTGTACTTCGAACCCAAGCGCCGCTACCACGACAAAGGCGAAGTGGATGAGTCCATGGACCCGCGTTCGGCCCTGCCCATGGACAAGGCCCGCGTCCTGACCGACGGCAGCGACGTCACGCTGGTGGCCTATGGGCCCCTGGTCAAGACGGCCCTGGACGCCGCCTCCGCCGCAGCGGACGAGGGCATCTCCATTGAGGTCATCGACCTGCGCTCGCTGGCGCCCGTGGACTATGAGCCCGTGGTGGCGTCCGTGCGGAAGACCGGGCGCCTGGTGGTGACGCACGAGGCCGCGCAATCCGGCGGGCTGGGCGCGGAAGTGGCGGCCAGCATCACGGAGCGGTGTTTCTACCACCTTGAGTCGGCTCCGGTGCGGGTGACCGGGTTCGACATTCCCTACCCGTACTCCAAGCTGGAAATGCACCACCTGCCGGGCCTGGACCGCATCCTCGATGGCGTGGACCGCGCCCTGGGCCGCCCCAATTCCCTGAGCGGGCTGGAAGGATGAGCGCCACCATGATCAAGGAATTCCGGCTCCCCGACCTGGGTGAAGGACTCACGGAGTCCGAAATCCTCAGCTGGAAAGTGGCCGTTGGCGACACCGTCAGCCTGAACCAGGTCATCGCCGAAGTGGAAACCGCCAAGGCCGTGGTGGAGCTCCCGTCGCCGTTTGCCGGCGTCATCAAGGAACTCCACGAACAGCCGGGTTCCGTGGTGGAGGTGGGCAAGCCGATTGTCTCCTTCGAGGTGCCGGACGACGCCGGTGCGTCACCTGCGCAGGTGACCGGCGCCTTTTCGCCGGGGATGGGGGAGGCTTCCGTGGAAACTCCCAACCCAGCGGAGACGCCGAAACGGGAACCCAACCTGGTGGGGTACGGCGCCGTCGTCGAAGGTTCCGGCCGGCCCACGCGGCGGCCTCGGAACTTCGCCCCGGTGGAGGCTTCCGGGAACCTGGCGCCGGTGGTTGAGCCCGCCCGGCCTGCCGATGTCCAGGTTGCCGATGTCCAGGTTGGCCATGTCCAGCCTGCCGAGCGACCCCGGTCCACGCCTCCCGTCCGCAAACTGGCCAAAGACCTGGGAGTTGACCTCGCGCAGGTGCACGGCACAGGTCCCGGCGGGCTGATCACGCGGGAGGACGTCCAGGACTTTGCAGGGCACGAGGGCGAGCCTGCTGCGCCGCCGGCCGGACCCGTGCCGGTAGCCGGTGGAACCCGGCCGGGGGAGCGGGAGACCCGGACTCCCATCAAGGGCGTGCGCAAGTTCACCGCGGCGGCGATGGTGCAGAGCGCCTTCACCGCTCCGCACGCCACCGAATTCCTCACCGTGGATGTCACGCCCAGCCTTGAGTTGCTGGCGAAACTCAAGAACAGCAGGGAGTTCTCCGGAATCAGGCTCACCCCGTTGACGCTCGCTGCCAAGGCCGTCCTGGTGGCCGTGCGGCGGAACCCGGCGCTGAATTCCCGCTGGGACCAGGACAACCAGGAGATCGTCACCTTCAATTACGTGAACCTGGGCATTGCCGCCGCCACGCCCCGCGGACTGATGGTCCCCAACATCAAGGACGCCGACGCCATGGCGCTCCCGCAGCTTGCCCAGGCGCTGACAGCGCTCGCGGAAACCGCCAGGGCTGGCAAGACCCAGCCCGCTGACCTGTCCGGCGGTACCATCTCCATTACCAACATCGGCGTATTTGGCATCGACGCGGGTACCCCCATCCTCAACCCGGGGGAGGCGGCGATCCTGGGCCTGGGGGCGGTGCGGACCATGCCGTGGGAGTACAAGGGCGAGGTGGCACTGCGGCAGGTGCTCACGCTGAGCCTGTCCTTTGACCACCGCCTGGTGGACGGCGAACAGGGGTCCCGGTTCCTGGCCGACGTCGGAGCGATCCTTGCCGAGCCGGGAATGGTCCTCACGATGGTCTGACCGGGGGACTAGGCGCCCCGTTCGGCTGTAGGTGCGCTGTCCACCATCAGGGCTGCCAGTGCCATCCGTTCAAGCAGGGGGCGGGCAACCCCGGCCGCCAATCCGGTGCCGTGGCGCCGGACGGAGTGCGGCGTGGAGTTGATCAGGCCGAATGTCGCGTGGGCCCGCATGCGCAGTTCAGCCGCACCGATGCCGGGGTGCACCTTGCCCAGGATGTCCACCCAGACCTCCACGTAGCTGCGCTGCAGGGTACGCACCGCGGACTGGTCCTGCTCCGACAAGTTGCTGAAGTCACGGTCCTGCACCCGGATTACGTCCGGTTTTCCGAGCGCGAAATCCACCTGGAATTCCACCAGTTGCCGCAGGGCAGCCAGGGGATTGGGCGTGCTCTGCGCCACCCGCCGCCCGCCGTCCAGCAATTCCTGGCTCACGGTGACCAGGAGGTCGGCCAGGACGGCCTGCTTGCCGGGAAAGTGGCGGTAGACGGCAGGGCCGCTGACGCCTGCCGCCGCGCCGAGGTCCTCCAGCGAAACGCGGTTGAAGCCATTCAGCGCGAACAACGAGGCCGCGGCGGACAGCAAAGCCTGCCGCCGGTTCTCCTTGGCCTTGCCGCGCTGGGTTGTGGGAGCGGACTGGGTTGTGGGAACGGGCTGGGTGGCAGGGGCCGGCTGCACTGTATTGCTGCGCACTTTTCCTCCTTGGACCCCGCAGATTCTAGCAAGGCAGCAGTGTGTTGGACATCACAGTTAATCGAGACTAACCTGAATTTCAGTTATTAGTCACTAACCGAGTTGGCTTGGGCCGGCTTGGCCCACCCTTAGGACGGACCGTCGATGGAGACCCTGGCCACCCGGCTTGATCCCGCAAGCGAGTCCTTCCGCGCCAACCGGGAAGCGCAGTTGTCGCTCGCCGGCGAACTGCGGAAGAGGCTGGCGGATGCAGCGTTGGGCGGGCCCCAGAAGTCGCGCGAGCGGCACGTGGCCCGCGGCAAGCTCCTGCCGCGGGACCGCATCGACCAGTTGCTGGACGAGGGCAGCCCGTTCCTGGAGATCGCACCGCTGGCCGCCAACGGCATGTACGGCGATGACGCACCCGGTGCCGGAGTCATCGCCGGCATCGGCCTGGTGCACGGCCGGCAGGTCCTGGTCATCTCCAACGACGCCACCGTCAAGGGCGGCACGTACTACCCCATGACCGTGAAGAAGCACCTCCGCGCCCAGGAGGTCGCGCTGGAGAACGGCCTGCCCTGCATCTACCTGGTGGATTCGGGCGGGGCCTTCCTGCCCAAGCAGGACGAGGTCTTCCCGGACAGGGACCACTTTGGCCGGATCTTCTACAACCAGGCGCGTCTCTCAGCCGCCAAAATTCCACAGATCGCTGCCGTGATGGGGTCCTGCACGGCCGGCGGCGCCTATGTCCCCGCCATGAGCGACGAAAGCGTCATCGTCCGGAACCAGGGCACCATCTTCCTGGGCGGACCGCCGCTGGTGAAGGCGGCCATCGGGGAAATCGTGACGGCCGAGGAACTCGGTGGGGGCGAGGTGCACTCCCGGGTCTCGGGTGTGACGGACCACCTGGCCGAAAATGACGAGCACGCCCTGCAGATCGTCAGGGACATCGTCTCCACCCTGCCGCCTCCCGCCGCGCCCGCCTGGCAGGTGGAGGCCGCCGTCGAACCCGCCGTGGACCCGGACGGGCTCTATGGTGCGGTGCCCACGGACGTCAATGCTCCCTACGACGTCCACGAGGTGATTGCCCGGCTGGTGGATGGCAGCAGGTTCCATGAGTTCAAGAAGGACTACGGCACCACGCTGGTCACAGGTTTCGCCCGGATCCACGGGCACCCGGTGGGAATCGTGGCCAACAACGGCGTCCTGTTCAGCGAGTCGTCGCTCAAGGGCGCGCACTTCATTGAACTGTGCGACCAGCGCGGTATCCCCCTGCTGTTCCTGCAGAACATCTCCGGCTTCATGGTGGGCAGGGACGCCGAGCAGGGCGGCATCGCCAAGAACGGCGCCAAGATGGTGACGGCCGTTGCCACCGCGCGGGTCCCCAAGCTGACCGTGGTGATCGGCGGCTCCTTTGGTGCCGGCAACTACTCCATGTGCGGCCGTGCCTACTCGCCGAGGTTCCTGTGGATGTGGCCTGCTGCCCGGATCTCGGTGATGGGCGGCAACCAGGCCGCCAGCGTGCTGGCCACCGTTAAGCGGGACCAGTATGAAGCGGCGGGGGAGGACTGGCCGGCCGATGACGAGGAAGCGTTCAAAGCGCCCATCCGGCAGCAGTACGAGGACCAGGGCAGCCCCTACTACTCCACTGCACGGTTGTGGGACGACGCCGTCATCGATCCCGCCGATACCCGAACCGTCCTGGGCCTGGCGCTCGACGTCGTCTCCCGCACCCCCCTGCCGGAGACCTCCTTCGGCCTCTTCCGGATGTGAGCCAGCAATGACCATGCAAGCCAACACAGCTACAACCGGGGAAGTCCCCACCGCAACGGCCGACGGCAAGCCCCTCTTCGGCACCGTGCTGGTGGCCAACCGCGGCGAAATCGCCTGCCGCGTCATTCGGACGCTGCGGCAGCTGGGCATCCGTTCGGTCGCCGTCTACAGCGATGCCGACGCCGGCGCCCGGCACGTGCGCGAAGCCGATGCCTCCGTGCGGATCGGCCCCGCCGTTGCAACCGAAAGCTACCTGAACGCGGACGCCATCGTGGACGCGTGCCGGCAGTCCGGGGCGGAAGCGGTACACCCCGGCTACGGCTTCCTGAGCGAGAACGTGGACTTCGCCAGGGCTCTGGAAAAGGCCGGCATCACGTTCATTGGCCCGGGCGTTGAAGCGCTGAACGTCATGGGTGACAAGATCCGCGCCAAGAACCACGTGGCGGGGTACGGCGTGCCCGTCGTCCCCGGCATTGCCAAGCCCGGCATGACGGACAGCGAACTGATGGAGGCTGCTGCCGCCGTCGGCTTTCCGCTCCTCATCAAGCCGTCCGCGGGCGGCGGCGGCAAGGGGATGCACGCCGTCGAAAACCAGGCGGACCTGCCCGCCGCCCTGGCCACGGCCCGGCGCGTCGCCGCCGCCGCATTCGGCGACGACACCCTGTTCCTGGAGCGCCTGGTGACCACCCCGAGGCACATCGAGGTGCAGGTGCTGGCGGACAGCCACGGCAACGTCATCCACCTCGGCGAGCGCGAATGCTCCCTCCAGCGGCGGCACCAGAAAGTCATCGAGGAAGCCCCGTCGCCCCTGCTCGAGGGCCTGCCCAACGGCCCCGAAGTGCGCGACCGGATTGGCGAGGCCGCCTGCAACGCGGCCCGCAGCGTGAACTACGTGGGCGCCGGGACCGTGGAGTTCCTGGTCTCCGATGACGCGCCGGACGAGTTCTTCTTCATGGAGATGAACACCAGGCTGCAGGTGGAACACCCCGTCACCGAAATGGTCACGGGCATCGACCTGGTGGAATGGCAGGTGCGGATCGCAGCGGGCGGGGAGCTGACCGTCCGCCAGGCGGACGTGGAGCTTTCCGGCCACGCCGTGGAGGCAAGGGTCTACGCTGAGGTGCCCCAAAAGAACTTCCTCCCGTCCACCGGGACCGTGCTGATGCTCGACGAACTGCCCGCCGGCACCCAGGGGCGGGTACGGGTGGACTCCTCGCTGGTGGAAGGCCTGGAACTGTCGGCGCACTACGACCCCATGGTGTCCAAGGTGATCGCCTGGGCCGGGGACCGTGCCGCCGCCCTGGCCGCCCTGGATGGTGCCCTGGCCGGCTACACGGCACTGGGCATCGAGACCAACGTCGAGTACCTGCGGCTCCTGGTCAACGACTCCGACGTCAAGGCAGGGCACCTGGACACCGGGCTGATCGAACGGAAGCTGCCCGGACTGGAATTCCGGCGCATCGGGAACCCCGAACTGGTGGCCGCCGCGCTGTTCGTCCTGTCGCTGCAAGCACAGAACACCCCCGGCCCCGGCCCCGGGCGCGGGCCGTGGCAGGGCAGGAACGGCTGGCGGCTCGGCGCAGCGGCATCACGCCGGATCAGCCTGGGAACGCCCGACGGCGGCGTGGCCACCGTGCAGGTCGGCGGCAGTCCCAATGGGGGAGCCGGAGCCGTGGTCGCCGTCAACGGCGGTCCGCAGCATCCGGCCGCCCTGCAGTGGTCCAGCCGGCAAGGCCTCGAACTTGACCTCGATGGCCAGCGCCACGGCTACCGGCTGGCTGCGGACTCCACAGGGGCTGCCGTCCAACCGTGGGATAACGCGGTGCCCGACGGCCCCACACAGCTCTACCTCGGCAACGACGGCTGGTCCTGCCGCCTGGACGTACTGACCCGGGAGGCGCGGCTGGAACGCGTGCTGGCCGCCATCCAGCGGCAGGAAGGGGCGGCCGACCCGGAGGTGCGCTCGCCGATGCCCGGGACGGTCGTGGCCGTCCCGGTGGCCGACGGGGACGCCGTCCAGGCCGGGGAAGTCCTGGTCTCCGTGGAGGCCATGAAGATGGAGCACCACCTGGTGGCCCCGCTGGCCGGGACGGTCCACCTGGCCACCCGTACCGGTGACCTGGTGAAGGCCGACCAGGTGCTGGCCACCATCCATCCCGCTGCCACCGGCGTAAAAACAGACAGCACAGAAACAGCAACAGACGAAGCTGCAATCCAAGGCGAAGGAGCCTGACCATGACCGGTTTTGAACTGACCGAGGAATACCGGGACCTCAGCGACACCGTGCGCGATTTCGCGGACAACGTGGTGGCCCCGGTCTCCGCCAAGCACGACGAAGAGCACAGCTTCCCGTACGAAGTGGTGAAGCAGATGGCCGAGATGGGCCTGTTCGGGCTGCCGTTCCCCGAGGAATACGGCGGCATGGGCGGGGACTACTTCGCACTGACCCTCGCCCTGGAACAGCTCGGCCGGGTGGACCAGTCCGTCGCCATCACGCTGGAGGCCGGGGTGTCCCTCGGGGCCATGCCCGTCTACCGCTTCGGCACGGACGCGCAGAAACAGCAGTGGCTGCCCATGCTGGCGTCCGGCCAGGCGCTCGCAGGCTTTGGACTTACCGAGCCCGAGGCCGGTTCGGACGCGGGCGGGACCAAGACCCACGCCCGGCGCGAAGACGGCAACTGGGTCATCAACGGCACCAAGGAGTTCATCACCAACTCCGGAACGGACATCACCCGGCTGGTCACTGTCACTGCCGTAACCGGGCAGCAGGAACGCGGGGACGGGACCGTCAAAAAAGACATCTCCACCATCCTGGTGCCCACCGACACTCCCGGCTTCAAGGCGGAAAAGCCGTACAACAAGGTGGGCTGGAACGCATCGGACACGCACCCCCTGACGCTGAAGGATGTCCGCGTCCCGGAAGCGAACCTGCTGGGCGTGGAAGGCCGCGGCTACGCCAACTTCCTGTCCATCCTGGACGAGGGCCGGATCGCCATTGCGGCGCTGGCCACCGGCGCAGCCCAGGGTTGTGTGGACCTCTCGGTCAAATACGCGAGGGAACGCAGCGCCTTCGGGCAGAACATCGGCAAGTACCAGGCCATTTCGTTCAAGATCGCCCGCATGGAAGCCCGGGCCCACACCGCCCGCCTGGCGTACTACGACGCGGCCTTCCGGATGCTTGCCGGCAAGCCGTTCAAGACCCAGGCGGCCATCGCTAAGATGGTCGCAGGCGAGGCGGCCATGGACAACGCGCGGGATGCCACCCAGGTATTCGGCGGCTATGGCTTCATCAACGAGTTCACCGTGGCGCGCCACTACCGCGATTCCAAGATCCTTGAAGTCGGGGAGGGCACCACGGAGGTCCAGTTGATGCTGATCGCCCGCGAACTGGGTCTGTAGGACCTGGGACCGTAGCCGGCCTGAGAGGATCACTGATGATTGACAAGGTTGTTGCCAGCGCCGACGCGGCGGTTGCGGATATCCCGGACGGCGCCTCGCTGGCGGTGGGCGGGTTCGGCCTTTGCGGAATTCCGGTTGCCCTGATCGACGCCCTGCACCGGGCGGGCACCTCCGGTCTGGAGACCGTCAGCAACAACTGTGGGGTGGACGACTGGGGCCTGGGCATCCTGCTCCGGGACGGGCGTATCCGCCGCACCATCAGCTCCTATGTGGGCGAGAACAAGGAATTTGCGCGCCAATACCTGGCCGGTGAGCTCGAGGTGGTGCTCACACCCCAGGGCACGCTTGCTGAAAAGCTGCGGGCCGGTGGTGCGGGCATTCCGGCCTTCTACACCAAGGCGGGGGTGGGCACGCAGGTGTCCGACGGCGGCCTGCCGCAGAAGTACGACGCCAACGGCGGCATCGCGGTTGCCTCCGCGCCCAAGGAAGTGCGGTCATTCGGCGGCGTGGACTACGTCCTGGAAGAGTCCCTCACGCCGGACTTCGGGCTGGTGCACGCCTGGAAGGGCGACCGCCACGGCAACCTGGTGTTCCATGCCACCGCCATGAACTTCAACCCCCTGTGCGCCATGGCCGGCCGGATCACCATCGCCGAGGTGGAGGAACTCGTGGAGCCCGGCGAACTGGACCCCGAACACATCCACACTCCTGGCATCTTCGTCCAGCGCGTGGTCCTGGCCCGGGACGGGGAGAAGCGGATCGAAAAGCGGACCGTTGCCCTGACGGCGCCGGGCCCAGGAGGAAGAACACCAGGCAGCCACCAGCAGGCAGGAGCATGACCATGGATCCGAACAGCCCTGAAGCGCCGCGCCCCGAAGCCGTCCGCGCGGAATACCGGCGGGCCGGTTCCCAGCAGCATGCCGGGCCCGGCGACTCCACGTCCCGCGCCGAAACGAAGGGCTGGACGCGCAACGAACTCGCCGCGCGGGTGGCCAGGGAGCTTCGCAACGGCCAGTACGTGAACCTGGGCATCGGGATGCCCACCCTGATCCCCAACTACATCCCCGCCGGGGTGGAGGTGGTGCTGCACTCGGAGAACGGCATCCTCGGCGTCGGCCCCTACCCTGCGGACGACGCGGTGGATCCGGACCTGATCAACGCCGGCAAGGAAACCGTGACGGTCAACAGGGGAGCGGCGTTCTTCGACTCCGCGACATCCTTTGGCATGATCCGCGGCGGCCACGTGGACCTCGCCGTCCTCGGCGCCATGGAAGTGGCGGAGAACGGCGACCTCGCCAACTGGATGATCCCCGGCAAGATGGTCAAGGGCATGGGCGGTGCCATGGACCTGGTGTTCGGGGCCAAGAGGGTGATCGTGATGATGGAGCATGTGGACCGGAACGGGAATCCGAAGATCGTCAAACAATGCACCCTGCCCCTCACCGGCAAGGGCTGTGTGGACCGGATCATCACGGACCTCGCCGTCATTGACATCGTGAAGGACGGCGGCCCCTCACGCCTGGTGCTGCGCGAACTGGCCCCCAACGTATCGCTCGAGGACGTGGTGGCCGCCACCGGCGCCGACCTGTTCGAGGAAGACCAGGAACTGACCGTATGACGGATGGCAACGGTCCGGTTTCCAGGCAAAAGGACGACGGCGGCCGGCGGGTCATCGAGCAGCGCGGGCTGTACTTCGACGAGCTGGAGGAGGGCGTGCTGTACGCCCACCGGCCCGGACGCACCGTGACCGAAGCCGACAACGTCCTCTTCACCACGCTGACCATGAACACCCAGGCCCTGCACCTGGACGCTGCCTGGAGCGCCGGGCAGCCCTTCGGCCAGCGGGTCATGAACTCGATGTTCACCCTGGCCACCATGGTGGGCCAGTCCGTCACCCAGCTCACCCAGGGAACCATCATCGCCCAGCTGGGCCTGACCGACGTCTCCTTCCCGCACCCGCTCTACCACGGAGACACGCTCTACACGGAGACAGCCGTCACCGGAAAGCGGCTTTCCTCCTCACGGCCCGGCCAGGGCATCGTGACCATGGAGCACACCGGGCGCAACCAGGACGGAACAGTCGTGGCCCGGGCCACCCGCAGCTGCCTCATGTGGACGCGCGACGCCCACGCCAAGACGCAGGACGCCGGACAGGGGACAATGCCGGTATGACTTTCGTAATGGGCCCCGCACTGCTTTTCTGCCCCGCCGACAGGCCGGAGCGCTACCAGAAAGCCGCCGCCCGGGCAGACGCCGTGATCCTGGACCTTGAAGACGCGGTGGCGCCGGCTGACAAGCAGCGCGCCCGAGGCGCCATCCTGGCCCAGCTGGGAACCACCGGTGTGGAACCTGAGCTCGAACCCAGCTGCACCATTGTCAGGGTGAATCCCGTGGGGACTGAGGACTTCGAAAAGGACCTGCACTGCCTGGCCCACACCCCCTACCGCACGGTGATGCTGGCCAAGGCCGAATCCGCCGAACAGCTCAAAGCGCTGGAGGGCTACCAGGTGATTGCCCTGTGCGAAACGGCGCTTGGCGTGCTCAATGCGCCTGCCATCGCCGCCGCCCCTAACGTGGTGGGCCTGATGTGGGGCGCCGAGGACCTGCTGGCCACCCTGGGTGGAACGTCCAGCCGGAAGGACGACGGCGCCTACCGGGCGGTTGCGCTGCACGCCCGCTCCGCCGTCCTGCTGGCAGCCCGCGCCTACGGCAAGGAAGCGGTGGATGCGGTCTACACCAACATCCCCGACCTTGACGGACTGGCAGCCGAGGCTGCCGACGCCGTGGCCTCGGGCTTCAGTTCGAAGGCCTGCATCCACCCCAGCCAGGCCGCCGTGGTCCGCAAGGCCTACGCACCTTCGGAAGACGAGGTGGCCGCCGCGGTTGCCCTCCTGGATGCCGCAGCATCAGCCGGATCGGGAGTGTTCCAGTACCAGGGGAAAATGATCGACGGGCCAATCCTCAAGCACGCCCAGGAGATCGTGCGCCGCGCCGCTGTGTAGGCATAGCGGGACGTTCGGCTAGCGTTAGCGTCCCGGGGACCTGCGCAGGGACGTTGGCGGGATGGGCTCGTAGAGCAGCGTCCGCACCCACCGGTTCCCCGTCTCCCGGAACTCCTTCCGCGTGGCGAAGCGGTAATGGTAACTGCGCACGCGCACCCAGTGCGGCGCGGCGCCGTCGAACGGGTCATGCCGCAGCAGCCGCAGCATCTGCCGGTCCGCCGCCAGCAGCTTGGCCAGGAACGCGTAGAACCATTCCTCGTGCACGCTGCGCAGCGGCAGGAACCACATCAGCCAGTCCAGCCGCAGGTGGTACGGGGCCCACTGCCGCGGAATCCGGCGGACATCCCCGGGCTTGCCCTTGAAACCGTACTCGCGCCATTCCGGGTCGTCGTCGGGATCGTCGTCCAGCGTGCCTTCCACCACAATCTCGATGCGCTGCTTGGTCACGGTGCCGAACGCGCCGTAGGCGTTGACCAGCTGCCACCGGTTGAAGCTGGCATTCATCAGCTGCCGGCGGGAGAAGAGGTTCCGCAACGGCCAGTAGCTCAGGGCCAGCAGCAGGGCGGATGCTGCCAGGGTGATGGCCAGCCACCACAGCGGGGTCTCCTGCCGGCCTCCCGTGGCGGCGTCCCAGTCTGCCGGGATTGCCGGTATGACGGCGTGCGCCACGGGATCGCTGACGGCTGCAAACGCCAGCACGATTGCCATCCAGTTCAGCCAGGCGAAGTTGCCGCTGGCCACCAGCCACAGCTGGGTCACGACGACGACCCCCGCCGCCACGCCGGCCACCGGCTGCGGGGCGAACAGCAGGAACGGCACCACCAGCTGGGCGATGTGGTTGCCCACCACTTCAATACGGTGCAGCGGCTTGGGCAGGAGATGGGCCTGCCGGCTCAATGGCCCGGGCATGGGCTGGGTCTCGTGGTGGTAGTACAGGGCCGTCAGGTCCCGCCATTCCCGGCCACCGCGGATCTTGATCATTCCCGCCCCGAACTCCAGCCGGAACACCAGCCACACAATCAGGATCAGGATGGTCCGGGGCGGCTCCGTATGGTTGGAGCCCAGGAACGCCACGGTGAAGCCCGCTTCCAGGAGCAGCATTTCCCAGCCGAACCCATAGAACGTCTGGCCCACGTTCACGATCGACATGTACAGCAGCCACAGGGCCAGGAAGGCGATCATCGGGACCCACGGCGGCCCGGCCTGCGGTATCCCCGCCACGAGCAGCGCCGACACCACCAGGCCGCCGGCACAGACACCGCGAAGCAGCCTGTCCGAGTACCGCCAGCGGAACAGCGTTGGCCGGCGCAGGCGGGTGAATGCCGCCAGGAACTCCGGCACCGGGAGGAGGCCGCGCTCGCCGAGCAGGGCGGGAAACTGGTTCAGCGTGGAGAGGAAGGCAACGAAATACAATGCGGCAACACCCCGCTGCAGCACCTGCCGGGCAAATTCGTACTCCGGCGCATCAAACCACGTGAGCCAGTCCACGCAATCCACGTTACGCCCGGCCGTCCGCGGGTCAAGGCGACTAAGGCCCCTCTGCAGGCCAGGGGCGCAGGCAGGCCGGGAAGGGTGCGGGATACTTAAGCAATGCAGCCACGCAGAGTCGTCCTCCTAGGATCCACCGGTTCCATCGGCACCCAGGCGATTGACGTCGTCGACGGCGCCCCGCACCTGTTCGAGGTGGTGGCACTCAGTGCCGGGGGCGGCAACCTGGAACTCCTGGCCCGGCAGGCTGTCCACACCGGGGCCGCGGCCGTGGGGATCGCCTCCGGAGACCCCGGACGGCTGGAAGGCCTGATCCGCGACGCCGCCGCAGCGGCAGGCCGTCCGGAATACCGCCCGGAGATCGTGGCCGGCCCCGACGCCTCCGCCCGGATCGCCGCCGTCGAGGCTGACGTGGTGCTCAACGGAATCACCGGTTCCATCGGCCTGGCACCCACCCTGGCGGCCCTTAAGTCCGGAGCCACCCTGGCCCTTGCCAACAAGGAGTCGCTGATCGTGGGCGGCAGCCTGGTCAAGGCCGCGGCAAGGGACGGCCAGATCGTGCCGGTGGACTCGGAACATTCCGCGATTGCCCAATGCCTGCGTTCAGGCACCGCCGACGAAGTGGACAAGCTCATCCTCACCGCCTCCGGCGGACCGTTCCGGGGCAGGAGCCGGGACGAGCTCCACGACGTCACCCCGCAGCAGGCACTGGCCCACCCCACCTGGGACATGGGCATGATGGTCACCACCAACTCCGCCACGCTGGTCAACAAGGGCCTGGAGGTCATCGAGGCCCACCTGTTGTTCGATATCCCGTTGGACCGGATCGACGTGGTAGTCCACCCCCAGTCCATCGTCCACTCAATGGTCCAGTTCGTCGACGGCTCCACCATCGCCCAGGCCTCGCCGCCCGACATGCGGCTGCCCATCGCCCTGGGGCTTGGCTGGCCTGCGCGCGTGCCCAAGGCCGCCAGCCCGTGCGACTGGACCCAGGCCGCTACCTGGACCTTCGAGCCGCTGGACGCCGAGGCCTTCCCCGCCGTCGGCCTTGCCAAGGACGCCGCCCGGCAGGGAAGCACCTTCCCTGCCGTGTTCAATGCGGCCAATGAAGAGGCAGTGACGGCGTTCCACGACGGCCGGATCCGGTTTACCGACATCGTCGATACCGTGGACAGTGTGCTCAGCGAACACTCAGGTTCCTCCGGGCTGACGGTGGATTCAGTGCTGGATGCTGAAAGCTGGGCACGTGCCCGGGCCCACGAACGTTTAGCAGTCAGAAGTCTCTAGGAAGCAGCACCACCTCCATGACCCCTGTCCTACTTTTCATCCTCGGCGTCGTCTTCGTCGCCCTGGGTATTGCCGTGTCCATCGCGCTCCACGAGGTGGGGCACCTGGTGCCGGCCAAGCTCTTCAAAGTCCGCGTGACAAAGTACATGATCGGCTTCGGGCCAACGCTGTGGTCCCGCCGGAGGGGCGAAACCGAGTACGGCGTGAAGGCCGTTCCGCTGGGCGGCTACGTCTCCATGATCGGCATGTACCCGCCGAACAAGGACGACGGCTCGGTCCGCCCCTCCAGCACGGGCATGTTCCAGACACTTGCCACCGAGGCCCGCTCCATGGCCCACGAGGAAGTGGGGCCGGGCGACGAACACCGGGTCTTCTACCGCCTGCCGGTCTGGAAAAAAGTGATTGTGATGCTGGGCGGCCCGGCCATGAACATGATCCTTGGCGTGCTGCTCACCGCCGTGCTGCTGATGGGCTTCGGCATTGCCACCGCCACCACGACCATTTCGGACGTCTCCAAATGCCAGGTGGCCGCGGGCCAAACCGTCGATCCCGACTCTGCGGACTGCCGGCTGACGCCCGCCGCGGCGGCCGGGTTGAAGCCAAACGACACGATTACTTCCTTCGACGGCAAACCCGTCACCAGCTGGGAGCAGTTGACGGAGTGGATCCGCGCCTCTGCCGGCAGGGAAGTAGCCATCACCGTGCAGCGGGACGGCAATCCCGTGTCCACCACAGTGACCCCCGTCCTGTCGGCGCGGCCCGTGATGGGAAGCGACGGACGGCAGGCCACCGATGCTGCCGGCAACCTCCAGTACCAGGACGTCGGATTCCTCGGCATCGGTGCGCAAACGGCGTTGGTGGCCCAGCCGGCGTCGTCCGTCCTGCCCATGGCGGGGGAGAACATCCGCCAGGTGGCCGGCGTTGTCTTCAATCTGCCGGCCCGTGTGGTGGGAGTGGCGAAGGCAGCCTTCAGCGAAGAGCCCCGCGACCCCAACGGCCCCATCAGCGTGGTGGGCGTCGGCAGGGTGGCGGGCGAGGTGGCGGCCATGGAGGCCGTACCGCTGCAGTCCCGGGTGGCTACGCTTGTTGGCCTGCTGGCCGGACTGAACTTTGCGCTTGCCGTGTTCAACCTGATTCCGCTCCTGCCGCTCGACGGCGGCCATGTTGCCGGGGCCCTGTATGAGGGCATTCGGCGCCGGGTGGCAAAGCTCCGCGGACGGCCGGATCCCGGAGCGTTCGACATCGCCAAGCTGCTTCCCGTCACGTACGTGGTTGCAGCGCTGCTGATGGGGATGAGCGCGCTGCTGATCTACGCAGACATCGTCAAGCCCGTCAATCTCTTCGGATAGTCATTCAGTTTCGGCTGACTCCGAAAAATCAGCCAAATGCGATTGATCATACGGGATCAACCGCCTATGGTTGATGAATGTTCGTCATGACCATTGACCAACGCGGAAGCACCGGCGACCAGGACCGGGTTCCGTCCTTCCTTGCACAGGTTGCCCGCCTCGAACTCCCGGGGCCGGCGCACCCGGTGTTCGAACGTTCCGTCGGGGACGAGGTGCAGGGGGTGGTGCGGGAGGCTTCCGCCGTGGTGGAGATAGCACTGCACGCGCTCCGCGAAGGGCGCTGGTACGTGGGCATCGGCGTCGGCAGCGTTTCGCTGCCGCCGGATGCCAGTCCGCGGGAAGGGACCGGGACTGCTTTTGTTGCCGCCCGCAGGGCGGTTGAACACGCCAAAAGCGCCGGTTCCCAGGTGCCGTTGTCGGTGGTGCCCG
This sequence comes from Arthrobacter sp. StoSoilB19, assembly GCF_019977275.1. Classification (NCBI taxonomy): domain Bacteria; kingdom Bacillati; phylum Actinomycetota; class Actinomycetes; order Micrococcales; family Micrococcaceae; genus Arthrobacter; species Arthrobacter sp. StoSoilB19. The sequence goes on from NZ_AP024650.1 coordinate 1,541,651, forward strand.
GCATCATGGCGGGGGAGGCCGGCAGGGGCGTTCCTGCGGAGGAGGGGGTCCAGGCGTGTGCCAACGCGGAAGCAGTGCTCCGGTTGCTCGGCCGGCTTGTCCAGGACCGCACGGAAGCCCAGTGGCGGGTGGTGGATGCCCTGCGCCGCCTGGGTGCTGGTGGCCAGGGCCCGGGCCGGCATGGAAGCCAGAAGCAGGTGGCCCGTGAACTTGGAATCTCGGAGCAATCGGTGAGCCGAACCGTGCTTCGGTCCGGCTGGCAGGAAGAATGGGCAGCCAGGCCGGCAGCCTCCATGCTTCTTGGTTACGCCGACTCGCAGATTACCCAGGCACTCAACGACGGCCAGGCATAGGAGTGTCCAGCATCTGAAGGAGCCGGACGGCCGGATCGAAGACAACCCCAATGAAGGAGACAGGTGACCGCACTTTGGGTGGCAGTGGCGCTGGTGGTGGCTGGCTTTGCCGGCTGGCCGGTCACTGCGCTGGTGTTCAAGCTGGCCCGGACCATCGACGACAAAGCCGATGCTGCCAAGGCCGCGGAGGAAGCCCGCAGGACGGAACAGGACCCCTCTGCCGACGTCACCGTGGACGATCCTTCCCCCATCGCCAGCCGCGGGGAACCGGGCAGGGCCACATCCCCGGACGCGGTCACGGCCCCTGATGGGCCGGTTGATGCTGCCGGCAGGCCGGCCGGCCAGGCAGTGGACGGTGAGCTGACCGCCCCTGCCGCCGGGCCGGCGTCGGGCGGGCCGGCTGCCGGACCCGCGCTGCCCAGCCAACGCATCCTGCGCGGCGGCGCCATCATCGGCGTGCTGGAGCGGCTGGGGGTGTGCCTCGCCATCCTCACCGGCCAACCCGTGGCCATCGCCTACATCGTCGCCATCAAGGGCCTGGGCAGGTTCGCCGAACTGAAGGAGACGCCGGTGGCCGCCGAGCGCTTCATCATCGGGACCCTCACCTCCATGCTCTGGGCGGCCGGGACCGCGGCCGCGGTGAAGGTCCTCTTCCTGCAGTGAAACTCCCGCACCGGCAGTGAAACTCCCGCCTGGCAGTGAGACTCCCGCCTGGCAGTGAAACTCCTGCACTGGCAGTGAAACTCCTGCTCCGGCGGGCCTGCTCCGGTGCGGGGCACTTTTGCTCCAGGGGGAACGGTACGGTACCAAGCCGGCCATGGCGATAGGGTAGCGGTATGACAGTTTTTGCCGTTGAGTACGTTTATGCCGCCAACTCCACCGACACCCGCAACGAGGTCCGGCCCGCACACCGGGAATGGACCGGCGGCCTGGCGCAGGACGGCGTCATCGTGGCCAGCGGCCCCTACGGTGACGGCGCGGGCGCCCTGCTGATCTTCAAGGCAACCGATGAAGGCGCCCTCAACTCGATCCTTAAGCAGGATCCTTTCGCCGCGGCCGGAGTGGTCGCCGGAACCCGCATCACCGAATGGTCTCCGGTAACCGGCATGCTGGCCGGGATCGCCGCGTAGCCGCCTTTTCACCCCTTTCAACTCAAGGAGTCCACGTGACCTCGGTCAGCCTGGGAATGCCGTCAGCACCACCGCCCGTCCTTGCCCCCCGCCGCAAGACGCGCCAGATCAAAGTCGGCTCGGTAGGCGTGGGATCTGATTTCCCCATCAGCGTGCAGTCGATGACCACCACGCCCACCACGGACATCAACGCCACGCTGCAGCAGATCGCCGAACTCACGGCGTCCGGCTGCGACATTGTCCGCGTCGCCTGCCCGTCCGCCGACGATGCCGAGGCGCTGCCCATCATCGCCCGGAAGTCCCAGATCCCGGTCATCGCGGACATCCACTTCCAGCCCAAGTACGTCTTTGCGGCCATCGAAGCAGGCTGCGCAGCCGTGCGCGTGAATCCTGGAAACATCCGCAAGTTCGATGACCAGGTCAAGGAGATTGCCGCCGCCGCCAAGGACCACGGCACCTCCATCCGCATCGGCGTCAATGCCGGGTCCCTGGAGCCGGGCATCCTCAAGAAGTACGGCAAGGCCACCCCCGAAGCGCTGGTTGAATCAGCCGTCTGGGAAGCCTCCCTTTTCGAGGAGCACGGCTTCCACGACTTCAAGATTTCCGTGAAGCACAACGACCCCGTGATCATGGTGGCAGCCTACGAAATGCTCGCCGAAAAGGGTGACTGGCCCCTGCACCTTGGCGTCACGGAGGCTGGTCCAGCGTTCCAGGGCACCATCAAGTCCGCAACGGCCTTCGGCGCGCTCCTTTCCCGGGGGATCGGTGACACCATCCGCGTGTCCCTCTCCGCGCCCCCGGTGGAGGAAATCAAGGTGGGCAACCAGATCCTCCAATCGCTGAACCTGCGGCCCCGCAAGCTGGAAATCGTGTCCTGTCCTTCCTGCGGCCGTGCCCAGGTTGACGTGTACACTCTGGCTGAACAGGTCACCGCCGGGCTCGAAGGGATGGAAATTCCCCTCCGCGTGGCGGTCATGGGCTGCGTCGTGAACGGCCCCGGCGAAGCGCGCGAGGCTGACCTTGGCGTGGCTTCGGGCAACGGCAAGGGCCAGATCTTCGTTAAGGGCGAGGTCATCAAGACTGTTCCCGAGAGCGCAATTGTTGAGACACTGATCGAAGAGGCTATGCGTATCGCGGAAGAGATGGGGGAGGCCGATGGCGAAGATGCTGTCAAGGGTAGCCCCGTGGTTAGCGTCTCGTAGGGAGACTCCAGACCCTGCGGGGCTTTCTGTCCGCACGCTTGATGGCCAGGACACTCCCGCGCTGAAACTGCTGGCCCAGCAGGACCCTGTGGCCAACGTGTTCATCCTGGCCCACCTGCGGGCCACGGGGACTGCGGCGCCCACCAGCGGGGGCGCCGGTGTGATCGGGGTTTTCGACGACGGCATCCTGACGGGTGCCTGCTGGGCCGGAGCCAACCTGGTTCCGGTCCAGCTTGATCCCGCCCTGGCCCCCCTTGTAGCGGACGCCGCAAACAGTTCCGGCCGCCGGTATGCGTCTGCCTTTGGGCCGGCCCCCGCAGTGCTGGCACTCAACGCCGAGCTCGCTGTGCTGGGCCACCGTGCACACGAGGTCAGGGCTGACCAGCCGCTGATGATCATCGACGGACCGCCCCTTGTCCAGCCCAACCGCGGCCTGGACCAAGGGAACCTCGCCGACTTCGACCGCATCCTTCCCGCCTGCGCCGCCATGTTCGAGGAAGAGGTGGGGTACTCGCCCTACCTCGGCGGCAGGGAATTCTACAGCCGCCGCGTGGAGGGCCTCATCAGGCAGGGACATTCCCTGGTCCACCTCAACAACGCCCGCGAGGTGGTGTTCAAAGCCGAGCTCGGGGCAGTCACCGACGACGTCACCCAGGTCCAGGGCGTCTGGATGAATCCGATCTTCCGCGGCCGGGGGCTGAGCGCGGGCTACATGTCGGCAGTGGTGGAAAAGGCCCGGCAGATCGCCCCCGTGACCAGCCTCTACGTGAACGGCTTCAACACCCGGGCGCGGTCCACCTACGAACGTGTGGGGTTCCGCCAGGTGGGGACGTTCGCTACAGTTCTTTTCTAGCCGGGCAGCGGTCCGCGTTCATTTGAATATTGGGGGAAAAATTGAAGACGTCCGTGCTGGGAACTTTCGGGGCATCGGCCCTTCTGGCCATAGCGGTTTCGGCATGTGGCGGTCCGGCCGCCCCGCCGTCAGCGGACTCTTCACCGGCCACGGTTGCAGCCCCTCAAACACCGACCGCGTCGCCAACCCCGACGCCGACGCCCACCCCGACACCAACGCCAACAGCCACGGGTTACACCAGTGACCAGTTGGCTGCCATCGTGGGGCAGGTCCGGGATGCTGCCGACCGCAGGCTTTCCGTCCTGCCGAAGGCCGACATCGCTGCGGCGATCGAGCAAACCAAGGCCATGATCTCCTCCGTCGACGTCCAGCCGGCGGAGTGCAAGGAACTCGCTGCGGCGGGCACGGTGCCGTCCGTGGAGGATGCAACCATGGCGATAGGCATGAGTACTGACACCGCCACCGGCGCGGTCACGGCCCTGTCGCTGCTGGCCGGCCTGGATAAAGGCGTCCTGGCCCAGGTTACGGACCCGTCCGAGCAGCTGGCGAAGTGCTCCTCCATGACCATGACGGTGTCAGGCATGGACGTTGCCGTCACCATTACTCCGGTAACGGGTGTCACCGGGCTGCCGGGCGCCGTCGCCTACCGCACGGACAGTGCGTTGCCTGATGGCCGCACGCAGTCCATGGTCAGGGCGCAGGTGGTCCACCGCGGCGTACTGATCGCCTCGGTGGCGTCCGGCGGCGAGACCGAGGCAGACGCGGTCCGTCGGGCAGGTGCGCTCCTGGACTCGGCTGCCGCCCTGGTCAAGTAGAACCCGGCTTCCGGGACACGTCCGTCGACCTCCTCAGGACAGGGGCCCGGTGAGGTACCGCTGGACAGCAGGCGCGACCAGCCGCACCACGTCCTCGGGGGCTGCGGACGCGAGCGGCTCCAGCCGGACCACGTAACGCACCATCATCAGGCCCACCACCTGGGTGGCCACCAGGCTTCCGCGCAGCGCCACCTCTTCAGGCGTCCCGGGAACAGCTGCCATGATCCTGGTGATCACCCTGCGGGTCACCGTTTCCCGCAGGAGTGCCGTTTTGGCCTTGGACCCGATCGTCCCGCGAAGGAAGGCCAGCAGGCCGGCCTGCGCGGGACTCTCCCAGAGGCGGAGCACCGTGCGGACGATCAGTTCCGCCCGCTGGGCGGGGTCCGAGTCCGACATGCCCGCCAGCACCTGTTCCGGGTCGGCCGGCAGCTCCACGCTGAGGGCAAAGAGTTCATCCTTGCCCTTGAAGAAGTGGTGGACCATTCCCGGATCCACCCCTGCGGCGCGGGCCACCTGCCGCAGGCTGGTTCCCTCGAAGCCGTGCTCGGCGAAGAGCTTCCGGGCGGCGTCGAGGATGTGCTCCCGGGACTCCGTGGCGCCGCCCCGCCGGCCCCTGCGGACCGGAAACGCATCAGGGCCCTCCGGACCGGTTGCAGGACGGGACAGCTTCACGGAGTCCGCCGCCGCAGCGTGAAGGCGGCGAGGACCAGGACACCAAAGGAGATGGCCGCCATGGTGCCCGCGTCCTGCCACAGCCGCCCGGTCGCCTCCGCGTGGGACGCCACCTCCTGGAGGGCATCCACGGAAAAAGTCAGGGGCAGCACATTGGAGATCGCTTCCAGCACATCATTCATCCGGTCCCGCGCCACGAACAGCCCACACAACAGGATCTGCGGCACCACCACCACCGGCATGAACTGGACCGCCTGGAACTCGGTCCTGGCGAACGCCGAACAGAACAGGCCAAGGGCCACCCCCAGGACGGCGTTGATCACAGCGATCAGCACAACGTAACCCGGGGCGCCCGCGATGTCGAGCCCGAAAATCCAGTACGCCACAGCCGTGGCCACCAGGGACTGCAGGGCGGCCATCAGGGAAAAGGCCACACCGTAGCCGAACAGCAGGTCGGCCTTGTGGACGGGCGTCGTCAGCAGCCGCTCCAGGGTTCCGGAGGTGCGCTCCCGAAGCATGGTGATCGAGGTGACCAGGAACATCACCACGAACGGAAAAATGGCCAGCATCATCAGGCCAACGCGGTCGAACGTGCGTGGCGCGCCTGGCGGGACTGACTCATTTTCGTAGAGGAAGTACACCGCTGTGAGCAGCAGTGCCGGGACCACCAGGATCATGGCGATGCTGCGGTGGTCATGGCGGAGCTGGCTGAGCACCCTGCGTGCCGTCGCGAGCATCATCCGGACGTCCATCACCGCACGCTCCTGCCCTGTTGCATCCTTGCCCCTTCGCCGCTCCTGCCGGCATGGCGCTTCGGCGGGATCCCGGCGTCGTAATTTTCCTGCTCCCTGATGATGGCCAGGAAGGCCTGCTCCAGGTTGGCGCTGTGCCCCTGCCTGCCCAGCTCTTCCGGCGTGAGCTGGGCCAAAAGCCGCCCCTCGCGCAACAGCAGCAGCGTTTCGCAGCGGCTTGCCTCCTCCATGACGTGGCTGGATATGAGGAGTGTTGTTCCTGACTCCGCCATGGCCCGGAAACGGTCCCAAAGGTCCGCGCGCAGCACGGGATCCAGGCCCACCGTGGGCTCATCCAGTACCAGCAGCCGTGGCTTCGCCACCAGGGCGCAGGCCAGGGATACCCGGTTGACCTGGCCGCCGGACAGGTCGGCCGTCTTGCGGCGGGCCTGGGCACCAAGTCCGACGGCGTCGATCGCCTCAGCCACGTCGGCTCTGCCTTTCCGGTGCATGGCGCCGAAATAGCGCACGTTCGCTTCGACCGTGAGGTCAGGGTAGATGCTGGGTGACTGGGTAACGTAGCCCACCTGCCGCCGCAGGGACGGGCTTCCGGCGGGCAGCCCCAGCACCTCGAGGGTTCCGGCGGCAATGCGCTGCGCTCCCACGATGGTCCGCATCAGGGTGGTCTTGCCGCTCCCGGAGGGCCCCAGCAGGCCGGTGATCCGTCCCGCCGGGATGGTGAAGTCCACACTGTGGAGCACGGCTTGCCGCCGCAGTTTGACAGAGAGCGACGCGGCCACGACCGCACCGGCCGCGCCACCGCGGTCCAACGTAGTGGATGCTGCATGGGACATGGTTGCCTCCGGGCGCGTCCGCAGGTGGCGCCGCACAACGGCTAATTCATCACCTGATGAATTAAAGCTAGGCCTGGCCCTGACAGCCGTCAACAGGTTCATAAAGTAAAAACACTTGTCAAACGTGTGCGCGATCACATAGGTTCAACCTAGCTGCGCTGGAAGTGGGGTGGGCGGTCTCACCAGTCCTCACCAGTACTTAGGCGATAACGGCGTTGGGCCACGCCCGGATGCGATGACCAGCCTCATTGGGGGGCCAGGGGCTTTGTATTGCCGGGCGTGGTCCTACTGTGTCCGGGGTCAGCAGTCCGTGCCGCTTGTTGAGTGCCGGTAGATTAGTACCCAGACGAATTGTCCGGCCCTGCTGACCCAGCACTTCCCCAGAAACGGATACCACCCGTGGTCATACGACTGTCCCAGCTTTTCCTGCGCACGCTGCGCGAAGACCCCGTCGATGCCGAGGTTGCCAGCCACAAACTCCTGGTCCGCGCCGGCTACATCCGCCGCGCGGCCCCCGGTATCTACACCTGGCTGCCGCTGGGGCTGAGCGTGCTGCGCAAGGTCGAGGAAATCATCCGTGAGGAAATGGCTGCCATCGGCGCCCAGGAAGTCCACTTCCCGGCCCTGCTGCCCCGCGAGCCGTACGAGGCCACCAACCGCTGGACCGAATACGGTGAAGGCCTGTTCCGGCTCCAGGACCGCAAGGGTGCGGACTACCTGTTGGCCCCCACCCATGAGGAGATGTTCACGCTCCTGGTCAAGGACCTGTACTCGTCGTACAAGGACCTCCCGTTGAGCCTGTACCAGATCCAGAACAAGTACCGTGACGAGGCACGCCCGCGGGCAGGGCTCCTCCGCGGCCGTGAGTTCATCATGAAGGACTCCTACTCCTTCGACGTCGACGACGCCGGCCTGGACGCCAGCTACGCAGCCCACCGGGGCGCCTACTTGAAGATCTTCGAGCGCCTGGGCCTCGAGGTGGTTCCGGTGGCAGCCACCGCCGGTGCCATGGGCGGCTCCAAGAGCGAGGAATTCCTGTTCCCCACCGAGATCGGCGAGGATACCTTCGTCCGCTCGGCCGGCGGTTATGCAGCCAACGTCGAAGCCGTCACCACCGTGGTCCCCGACGATATCGACTTCAGCAACGCCCCGGCCGCAGAGGTCCTGGACACCCCGGACACCCCCACCATCGAGACGCTGGTCGCCGCGGCGAACCAGATTGCCCCGCGCGAAGAGGCCGACGGCGGCGCCTGGACTGCGGCGGACACGCTCAAGAACGTGGTCCTCGCCGTCACGCTGCCCACCGGTGAGCGGCAGCTGGTGGTCATCGGCGTCCCCGGCGACCGCGCCGTGGACCTCAAGCGCGTGGAGGCGAACATTGGCGCCTTCCTGCCGATCGCGGGCGAGATCGGACTCGAGCAGGCCGGCGAGGACGACCTCAAGAAGCAGCCGCTGATCGTCAAGGGCTACCTGGGCCCGGGGCTTTCGCTGGACCAGCCGCTCCTCGGATCCGACAGTGCCACCAAGCTGCTGTACCTGGTGGACCCGCGCGTGGTCAGCGGAACAACGTGGATTACCGGCGCCAACGAGGCGGGCAAGCACGTCTTCGGCCTGGTGGCCGGACGCGACTTCGGCTGGGACGGCGTCATTGAGTGCACCGAAGTACGCGCGGGCGACCCCTCACCCGATGGCTCCGGCCCCCTGGAGACCGCCCGCGGCATTGAGATGGGCCACATCTTCCAGCTCGGCCGCAAGTACGCCGAAGCCCTGGACCTCAAGGTGCTGGACCAGAACGGCAAGCAGGTGGTGGTCACCATGGGCTCCTACGGCGTTGGCGTGACCCGCGCCGTTGCCGCGCTGGCCGAGGCCAACCACGATGACCGCGGACTCGTCTGGCCCCGCACCGTAGCCCCGGCCGACGTGCATGTGGTGGCAGTGGGTCGTGGCGAGGAGATCTTCCAGGCTGCCGAGAAGCTTTCGGCAGAGCTTGAGGACGCCGGCCTGTCCGTCATCTACGACGACCGCCCCAAGGTGTCGCCGGGCGTGAAGTTTGGCGACGCTGAGCTGGTTGGTGTGCCCACCATCCTGGCCGTGGGCCGCGGCCTGGTGGACGGCGTGGTGGAAATCAAGGACCGCCGCAGCGGGGAAGCCGAGAACATCGAGGTGGACAAGGCCGTGGACTACGTGGTTAACGCCGTTCGAAACCAGTGATTTCCGGCTTCGAATCGATCCAGCCTGCCACCATCATCCTGATCGTGGTGGCTGGATTCGCAGCCGGGTGGGTTGACGCGGTGGTGGGCGGCGGGGGGCTTATCCAGCTTCCCGCGCTGCTCCTGGTACCCGGGATCGCACCCGTCCAGGCGCTGGCCACCAACAAGATGGGCTCCATCTTCGGAACCGCCACCAGCGCCGCCACCTACTACCGGCGGGTGGGCCCGGACCTCCGGACCGCCATCCCCATGGCAGTGATAGCCCTGGCGGGCAGTTTCGGCGGGGCGAGCCTTGCCGCCACCCTGCCGGCCGGGGTATTCAAGCCCATCATCGTGGTGGCGCTGGTCGCCGTCGCGCTGTTTACCGCCCTGAAACCCGGGGTCGGTGAGCTGACGGCGCTGCGGCACGACGGCCACAAGCATTACGTCGTTGCCTGCCTCATCGGGGCAGTGATCGGCTTTTACGACGGCCTCATTGGCCCGGGGACGGGATCCTTCCTGGTCATCGCCCTGGTGTCAGCCATGGGTTACGCGTTCCTGGAGGCCAGCGCCAAGGCCAAGATCGTGAACATGGCCACCAACGCCGGCGCACTGCTGTTCTTCCTGCCGCACGGATCCATCCTGTGGGGCATCGGCCTGCTGCTCGGCGGAGCCAACATGGCCGGCGGCTACCTTGGCGCCCGCACGGCAGTGCAGCAGGGGAGCAAGTTTGTCCGCATTGTCTTCCTGGTGGTTGTTGCGGCCCTGATCATCAAGCTCGGCTACGACGTCTGGCAGGAAAACTTCGCCTGACCGGTCCCTAAAAACTGCTCCTCGTGGCGTGGACCGGCCCGGCGTAGCATGCAGGTATGGCACACGGCGATGACGGGTACACCCCGGCACTGGCGGCCGCAGCGCAGCATGCGCAGGCCTGGCTGGACAGCCTTTCCCACCGCCCCGTGGGACCCAGCCTGCACGCCTCCGAGCTCGCCGCAGTGTTTGGCGGGCCCCTGCCGCCGGCGGGCATGCCCGCCGATGAGGTAGTCAATTTCCTGGCCAACGCAGCGGGGCCGGGGCTCATGGCCATGCCCTCGGGCCGGTTCTTCGGCTGGGTTATCGGCGGGACACTGCCCGCGGCCCTGGCGTCGGACTGGCTGGTCAGTGCCTGGGACCAGAACGCCGGGCTCCGCTATGCAACCCCGGCCACCGCGGCGATTGAGGAAGCCGCCGGGCAGTGGGTCCTGGAGTTGCTGGGCCTGCCTTCGACTGCCGACGTCGGATTCGTCACGGGCGCCACCATGGCAAATTTCACCGGGATGGCGGCCGCCCGCCGGCGGTTGCTCGCCGATGCGGGCTGGGACCTGGACCGGGACGGACTCTTCGGCGCACCCCGGATCCGCTGCTTCGTGGGACGGGAACGGCACGACACCGTGGACCTTGGCCTGCGCTACCTGGGCCTGGGACAGCCCACGCAGGTCCCCGCCGACGGGCAGGGCCGCCTGGTCCCCGCAGCACTGGAGGCCGCCCTTGCCGCCGGCACCGGCCCCGCCCTGGTGTGCCTCCAGGCAGGCAACCTGCACTCCGGCGCCTTCGACCCCTTCACCGAGGCCATCGCCGTTGCCCGCAAACATGGCGCCTGGGTGCACGTTGATGGCGCCTTCGGGCTGTGGGCCGCGGCCGCGCCGGAACTGCGGCACCTCATGCGCGGCTGTGAGGAAGCGGACTCGTGGGGGACGGATGCCCACAAAACCCTGAATGTGCCGTACGACTGCGGCATTGCCATCGTCAGGGACCCGTCAGCCCTGCGGGCCGCCATGGGCCTGCACGCCAGCTATCTCGTCCACGATGCGGAAGGCCCGGGCGACCCGTTCGAGAAGGTCCCGGAACTGTCCCGGCGGGCCCGCGGAGTGCCGGTATGGGCGGCCCTGAAAAGCCTGGGCCGGGACGGCGTGGCAGCCCAGGTGGGCGGACTGGCCTCTGCTGCCACCGCAATCGCCCAAGGCATGGCGGCTTTGGACGGCGTGGAGGTGCTCAACGACGTCGGCTACACCCAGGTGTGCCTGGCTTTTGGCGACGACGACACCACCCGCGCAGTCACAGCCCGCATCATCGAGGAGGGAAGGGTGTGGATGTCCGGCTCACGGTGGCGGGACCGCGACATCCTTCGGGTTTCGGTAAGCAACTGGCATACCTCGGACGACGAGGTGGCCATAGCCGTGGATGCTGTCCGCTCAGCCCTGGCTGCTGTTCGGAACTCCTGACGGTTTTTCGATCGTTCTTCACCGGACGGTGCGGCCCTCTCGGGGTGCGGAGTGCCCTTAGCCGCCCTGGCCGGGTTCCGGCAGCGCATGGGGATGCGGGAGGCCTTCCAAGGTGTTTCCGGCAAGGGTGCTGGCAACCCAGAGGGACCGGGCCAGGTCGCCAGGATGGCGGTGCGACGCGTACCAAAGGGCATTGTCCACCTCCCTGGCGATACCCCATTGCCGGGCTACATCGGGGTCAAGTCCGGCGGCCGTGCTGAAGTCGTTGCAGCGGCTGAGCAGCGCCGGCCCGGCCTGGACTGCCGGCAGGTCTCCAAGGCGGTTCCACAGCAGCGGCGCCACCGCGAACTCCGGCTCGCCGATCATCGGCTGGGGGTCGATCGCCGCGTAACCTGCCGGTGCCGGCGGCCCGTCCGTGCCCGGGCGCGCGAGGATGTTCAGGAAATGGAGGTCGGTGTGGACCAGCAGATCATGCGCGGACCGGCGTCCCACCGCGCCGCGCGTCTGGCACACCTCCAGGGCTGCCTCCAACAGCCACCTGGGAAACGGCCGGCCCAGCTGCTCCCAGTCCGCTGGAAGGTCGTCACTCCACTGTTCCGCCCTGGCCGCGATGTGACCGAATTCCCGCCACTCAGGGCGGTGGTCAGGGACAATCCCCAGCTGCCGCACCAGCCCGCCCCACACCTGCGCGGCGTCCTCCATCGCCAGGTCCGCCAGCGTCCTGCCGGCGTCGAGGCGTTCCAGGAGCATGGCGCAAGACCCTGCATCAGAGGCCAGCAGCGCAACTGCGCCCCGGCCGTCCCAAAGCGCAAGGGCATGCCGCTCCACCGTTGCCTCGTCGTGGGGAAAAGCGATCTTGAGCGCTGCCGGGGAGCCATCGTGCCGGCGCACCGGCACCACCAAGCCGCCGTGGCCGTTCCACGGCAGGGTCGCAGGCGGCAGGTCAACCGCCAGTTGCCACTGCTCCAAGCGGTCCCGCAGCAGGACCGGAAGGCTGACAAGCCATCCCCTTCCCTCGCTGCTGCGGGCGTAGCGGGCCGAAAGGCCGGGCGGAATGGGGACCGCCGCCGCGGAGCCGCTCACCATGGGGTTGGTCATCCCGTTGTCAGGAATCATGGGATCGGGAATCACGGCGTCAGGAATCACAGCGTCAGGCACCGCGGGGTCAGACAACACCGGAGGCCCCGAGCAGGTTGCCGATCAGGAATGTTGCAGCGAGCGCCAAGGCACCGCCCACCACCACGCGGACGGCGGCGCGTGTTTTTGAACCGCCGCCGATCCAGGCGCCAACTGCCCCCGTCAAGGCCAAAGCCAGCAGGACCGAAATAAAAGTCAGCAGGACCCGGATCTCCGGCGGTGGAAGCAGGATGGCCAGCATGGGCAGGATGGCCCCGACGGTGAACGCGATGGCGGAAGCGAAAGCCGCATGCCAGGGGCTGACGATGTCCGCCTCATCAATGTTGAGCTCGGCGGACAGGTGCGCGGCCAGCACATCGTGGGCGGTAAGCTCCCGGGCAACCTTGGCCGCTGTTTCAGGGGTGAGACCCTTGGCCTGGTAGATGGCGGTCAGCTCGGCCAGTTCCGCTTCCGGTTCTTCCGCCAGCTCGCGGCGTTCCTTCTCGATCAGGGCCCGCTGGCTGTCGCTTTGGCTGCTGACCGACACATATTCGCCCAAGGCCATCGACACTGCACCGCCCACCACTCCGGCGACGCCTGCCGTGAGGATGGATCCTATCTCGGCGGTGGCCCCGGCCACGCCCACCACAATGGCAGCGACGGAGACAATGCCGTCATTGGCGCCCAGGACGCCGGCCCTGAGCCAGTTCAGCCGGTGCGCAATATCGTTGCCGTGTGGTTCGGTCTCGAGGTGGCTGTTGAGCCCGGGGCTCGCTGCCGTCCCTCCCGGGTCGTCGGCCGGTTGGTCCGCGTTCATCCCATCAGCAAACCACCCATGCCCGCCCATCGCCACCCTGTAGGCGGCTTTCTTCGGGCAGGCGACAGAACGAAGCGGGCACGCTGAGACCGCACGGGTTCAGGATGCGGTTGGCGACGTCGTGGGGCCGGCGCTGGCAGGAAGCCTGGCACCGGCAGGGAGGGCGGGCAGTTGGTCGACGTCCAGGGCCAGGCCGGGAACAGGTCCGGGGTCTGCGCCCCACCGCATGGCCCGTCCGGCGGCAGACTGCAGCGCTGACATTGCCCACTGCCGGTCCTGGCCCTGGGATACTGCAACGACGTCGCCGTAGGCCTCCAGCGTGGCCGCCTCAAGCTTGCCCAAACCGGCGGCCGGTGCTGCCAGGAAGCCAGGATCAAGGACGTACCCGGGCTGTTGCGGCACGGGCGCGCCGCAGGCAGACAGCAGGCGTTCCTCCGCGGCCGCGGCCTGTTCCTTATGCCGGACCAGGAATTCCGACGCCGGCCCCTCCTCCGCGGGCGCCAGCCGGGGGAGTGCCGCCTGGTAGCCGTAGGTGGCCTGGTGCTCCGCGGTGATGGCAGCGGCCAGTGCCTGGCGTATCCCCGCAGCAGTGCCGGGCCCGGTGGTCTCCGGGACGGTGGCCGGCGCCGAAGGCGAGGGGCAGGGCGCTGGGGTTCTCGCTGCCCCGGAAGTCTGTCCCTCAGTTACTCCCGTACCCTCCGTTCCTGACTGTCCCTGCGTTCCTGCGTGTCCCTGCGGCGCGGGCATCCCCGTTGCGGCAGCAAGACGCCCGGCCGCGAGGAGCTGTGCCGTGCCGGTGCCCGCCAGAAGCCGCGCCATGCCGCCGTCGGCCGTTTCCGCGTCCTTGACGCGCGCGGCGCCGCTGTCAGCCAGGGCCTGGACAAATTCGGCGGCAGTTGGGAGGCCGGCACTGGGAAGATCGGCACTGGGAAGATCGGCACTGGGAAGATTTGCGCTGGGAAGATTGGCACTGGGGAGGCCGGAAGTGGAAGGTGGTGGGGGCGACGCCGGCGCTGACTCCGGGGCAGGGCCCAGCAGTGCCCTTGCCTGGATGGTCAGCAAGGTCACAACCGGCTCCAGCACGGTGGCGTCCGCGGCACCGGCGGAGGCGAGCTGCATTCCCGCAGTACGCAGGTCCACTGCCTTGCTGAACGCCGCCGCCCGGGCCCGCTCCGAGAAGGAAGGCTGGGCAGGTGCGGGCTTTTCCGCGGGAACCAGGGCAAAACCGAGGCTCAGGACAACCAGCGCGGCAAGGGCGAAGACGGCAAAACGGAGCGGGCGCATGCGGGGGCTGGGGCCCTGGGGGCGGTCTTTCACAACAGACCATGGTGTCACGCTGAAGGGGAACCCGGGTGCACCAATGGCCGGTAAAATAGCTACGCTAGTAAAACCACATCATCTATAGGGAGGCGGCCGGCATCGTGAGCAATGCAGAAGCCACGGCTTCACCAGACCACACCGGTACGGGAAGCGGATCCGCGCCGGCGCACAACCCCGAAGCTGCCCGGCTGCGGGCCCTCATGGAACCCGCAGTCCAGGCCAACCGCCTGTACCTGGAGGATGTGGCCATCATCCCCGGCTCGCACCGGGTGGTCCACGTCGTGGTGGACCTGCCGCAGGAGGAAAGCGGTGGCGTCAGCCTTGACGTTATCGCGGACATCTCCAAAGTGCTCTCGGATGTACTGGACAACGATCCCAACGACGACGGCCGTCCGTACGACCTCGAAGTGTCCTCGCCCGGCGTTGGGCGCCCCCTGACGGAACCCCGCCACTGGCACCGGGCCCGCGGCCGGATGGTCAAGGTGAACGTGATCCAGGGCGACAACATCACCGGCCGCATCCAGTCCGTGGACGATGGGGGAGTCACCCTGGTCCCGGAGGTCGCCGTCAAGAAGGGCATGAAGCCCCGGCAGGGCGAACCCGTAAAACTTCCTTTCGACAGGATCCGCAACGGAAAAGTCGAGATCGAATTCAGCCACCTCCCCGAGGACGGTCTGGAACCTGAACACAATGGACCTTCTGAGGAGGCCTGATGGATATTGACATGAGCGCACTGAGACTTTTGGAGCGTGAGCGTGAAATCCCGCTGGACCTCCTGATCCCCACCATCGAGCAGGCGCTCCTGGTGGCCTACCACAAGTCACCCGGCGCCTTCGAGAAAGCGCGCGCCGAGCTGGACCGCAAGAGCGGCCACGTCACTATTTGGGCCGTGGAGATTGACGACGACGGCGCCCCCATCGGTGAATTCGAGCACACCCCGGAAGGGTTCGGCCGGATCGCCGCCAGCACTGCTCGCCAGATCATCCTGCAGCGGCTCCGCGATGTCGAGGACGATAACGTCCTGGGCGAATTCAAGGGCCGCGAAGGCGAACTGGTGTCCGGTACCATCCAGCAGGGCAACAACCCGCACATGATCCAGGTAAACCTCGGCTCCATCGAAGCCCTGCTGCCGCCGCCCGAGCAGGTTCCCGGTGAGAAGTACATCCACGGCAACCGCCTCCGCGCGTTGGTCATCGACGTGCACCGCGGGACCAAGGGTCCGTCCGTCACGCTGTCCCGGTCCCACCCGGGCCTGGTCCGCAAGCTCTTCGAACTCGAAGTACCCGAGATCGCCGACCACTCCGTGGAAATCGTTGCCCTGGCCCGCGAAGCCGGCCACCGCACCAAGATCGCCGTCAAGGCGAACACCCCGGGGATCAACGCCAAGGGTGCCTGCATCGGCGAGATGGGCTCACGCGTGCGCGCGGTCATGACCGAGTTGAACGATGAAAAGATCGACATCGTTGACTTCAGCGAGAACCCGGCCACCTTCATCGCCAGCGCACTCTCGCCGTCGCGCGTGAATTCCGTCACCATCACGGACGAAGCCACGCGCTCCGCCCGGGTTGTCGTTCCCGACTACCAGCTGTCGCTGGCCATCGGCAAGGAAGGCCAGAACGCCCGGCTGGCGGCGAAGCTGACCGGCTGGCGCATCGACATCGTCTCCGACGCCGCGGTTTCCCGCGACAAGTAACGTCCAGGCACCGGTGGCTGGCGCGACGCGGCGGCCACCCGGTTTCTGGCAGAACGGCCCAAAGGGGCTAGAATAGACAGGACCGCGCCTAACGGCCGGTAGCCGTGTGCCTTGGGCGTGCTCGTTTCCGTAACTGCGGAAGCGGTAAACCTTCGGCCAGCAGAATGAACGTCAGGACGATGACCGTGGCAGAAGTGCTTTCCACCGGAAGTCAACCTGAACGTACCTGCATCGGATGCCGGAAGAAAGGCCCGCGGTCGCAGTTGCTCCGGCTCGTCGCCGAAGGCAGCGGGTCAACCGCTGTCCTGGTGGATGAACGACGCCGGATGTCTGGCCGGGGTGCATGGCTGCACCCCAGCCAATCGTGCCTGGCTCTGGCGATCAAGCGGCGAGCATTCGGACGTGCCCTTCCGGGCGCAACCGGAACAGTCGCCGTCGAACACTGGATCATGTCAGGTCCGAACGTTGACGCCGCCCCGGTGGCTGCAACACCAACCGTCCAACCTGAAAGCGGGTCAGAAATCTGATGGAAACCCGATGAGTTCCCAGCGATGAGTGCGTAACGATGACAACTTTGTTGCGCTCTGCAATGGGCCCCTTCGCATCAACAGCGGCTGGGGTCCGCAGTAAGAAGTAGACGGTTCGTGCCTGGCTCGGTGCGGACCGAGACAGGAGAAATGTGGCCAAGGTCCGCGTACATGAGCTCGCCAAAGAGCTCGGTATAACTTCCAAAGATGCAGTGACAAAACTGCAGGAACTGGGCGAATTCGTTCGCTCCGCCTCGTCAACCATTGAGGCCCCCGTTGTGCGGAAACTGCGCAACGCCTTCCCCGACGCCGCTGCCAAGTCAGCGGCCCCGGCCGCAGCGCCCGCCGCTGCACCCAAGGCACCTGCCCCCGTGGCAGAATCACGCCCTTCAGCACCGGCTCCCGGCCCCGCTGCGCCCAAGGCTCCGGCCCCCAAGGCACAGGCACCGGCTCCCGCTGCCCCCACCGCACCTGCACAGGCAGAAGCACCGGCTGCGCCGGCCGCCACGCCTGCCGCCCCCGCGGCTCCGTCCGCGGGTGCTCCCTCCACCGGCGCCAAGCCCGGTGCACGCCCGGCACCCAAGGCCGAAACCCCGGCTCCCTCCACCCGTCCGGGTGGATCCACGCCGGGCGGGTCCGGCCCGCGTCCCGGCGGTCCCCGTCCGGGCAACAACCCCTTCGCCACCTCGCAGGGCATGCCCCGCGGCCGCGGCGGAGACGGTGAACGCGCCCCCCGTCCGGGCAACAACCCCTTCGCCACTTCGCAGGGTATGCCCCGCCCCGGTGGCAGCCGTACCGACGGCGACCGCCCCGGTGGTCCCCGTCCCGCAGCAGGTGCAGGCGGACCTCGTCCGGGTGGGCCGCGTCCCGCAGCGGGTGCCGGTGGCCCCCGTCCTGCAGCAGGCGCAGGCGGACCCCGTCCGGGCGCTCCCCGTCCCGGCGGTCCCCGTCCTACTCCCGGCATGATGCCCAACCGCACTGAGCGTCCCGCACCCGCAGGTGCCGGCCGTCCGGGCGGCGGCGGCCGCGGTCCCGGACGCCCTGGTGGCGCTCCCGGTACCGGTGGTCCCGGTGCCGGCGGCGGTGCTCCCGCCGGCGGTGGCTTCGGCAAGGGCGGCCGCGGCCGCGGCGGCACCCAGGGTGCCTTCGGCAAGGGCGGCGCAGGCCGTGGCAAGCAGCGCAAGTCGAAGCGTGCAAAGCGCCAGGAACTTGAGCAGATGAGTGCCCCGTCGCTGGGTGGCGTGAGCGTACCCCGCGGCGACGGCAACACCGTCATCCGGCTCCGCCGTGGCTCGTCCATCACGGACTTTGCCGACAAGATCGAGGCAAACCCCGCCGCACTGGTGACGGTGCTGTTCCACCTTGGTGAAATGGCCACCGCCACCCAGTCGCTGGACGAGGACACCTTCGCCCTGCTCGGCGAGGAACTGGGCTACAAGCTCCAGGTCGTTTCCCCTGAGGACGAGGAGCGCGAGCTGCTCTCCAGCTTCGACATCGACTTTGATGCCGAACTCGAAGCCGAAGGCGACGAGGAACTGGAAGCACGTCCCCCGGTTGTCACCGTCATGGGCCACGTCGACCACGGTAAGACCCGGCTGCTCGATGCCATCCGCAAGTCCGACGTCATGGCGGGCGAGCACGGTGGCATCACCCAGCACATCGGTGCCTACCAGGTCACGCACAACCACGACGGCAACGACCGCAAGATCACGTTCATCGATACCCCGGGCCACGAGGCGTTCACCGCCATGCGTGCCCGTGGTGCGAAGGTCACCGACATCGCCATCCTGGTGGTCGCAGCGGACGACGGCGTGATGCCGCAGACCGTTGAAGCCCTCAACCACGCCCAGGCGGCCAACGTGCCGATCGTCGTGGCAGTGAACAAGATCGACAAGGAAGGCGCCAACCCGGAGAAGGTCCGCGGCCAGCTGACCGAGTACGGCCTGGTTCCCGAGGAATACGGTGGCGACACCATGTTCGTGGAGGTCTCTGCCCGCCAGAACCTCAACATCGACGAGCTGCTCGAGGCCGTCCTGCTCACCGCGGACGCTGCCCTGGACATGCGCGCCAACCCGAACAAGGACGCCCGCGGCATCGCGATCGAAGCCAACCTGGACAAGGGCCGCGGTGCTGTTGCAACCGTCCTGGTCCAGTCCGGTACCTTGCGCGTCGGCGACACCATCGTGGCAGGCACGGCCCACGGCCGCGTCCGTGCGATGTTCGACGACGACGGCAGCGCCCTGACCGAGGCCGGTCCGTCCCGCCCCGTCCAGGTGCTGGGTCTGTCCAACGTGCCGCGCGCCGGCGACACCTTCTTCGTGACTGCTGACGAGCGCACTGCCCGCCAGATCGCCGAGAAGCGTGAAGCAGCCGACCGCAACGCCGCCCTGGCCAAGCGCCGCAAGCGCATCAGCCTGGAAGACTTCGACCAGGCCGTCGCCGAAGGCAAGATCGACACCCTCAACCTCATCCTCAAGGGTGACGTGTCCGGTGCCGTGGAAGCCCTCGAAGACGCGCTGCTCAAGATCGACGTCGGCGAAGGCGTGCAGCTGCGCGTCATTCACCGCGGTGTGGGTGCCATCACCCAGAACGACGTCAACCTGGCAACGGTCGACTCCGCCGTCATCATCGGCTTCAACGTCAAGCCCGCCGAGCGGGTTGCCGAACTGGCAGACCGTGAAGGCGTGGACATGCGCTTCTACTCCGTCATCTACGCAGCAATCGATGACATCGAGGCAGCGCTTAAGGGCATGCTCAAGCCGGAATACGAAGAAGTCCAGCT